>CAIPVR010000186.1 GCA_903868545.1 uncultured Actinomycetes bacterium | reverse complement strand
GCCCGTACGAGGTGGGCGTCACCACCCTGCAGCTCTCGGACCGCAAGGTGGAGGTCTGGTACCCCGCCGACAACGCCCAGGTGGGGTCCACACCGAAGGACGTCTACTTCATCAGGTCGTTCATCCCGCCGACCTTCGACCCGCTGATCCCCCCGGGGGTCAATCCCCCCTACGAGACCAACGCCTACCGCGACGTGCCCGCCGCGGCCGGTTCCTTCCCGTTGACGATCTTCAGCCACGGTGCCGCCGGGTTCCGCCTGACCACCACGGAGCTGACCACCCACGTGGCGTCCTGGGGCTTCATCGTCATCTCCCCCGACTACCTCGAGCGTGGGCTTGCCAACGCACTCGGTTCACCGCCGGCCACCCCACGGTCCGACACACTCGTCGCCGGTGAGGCCATCGACGCCGTGAAGGCGGCCTCGGCCACGCCCGGCGGGCTGCTCGACGGACGGGTGAACTCCACCAAGGTCTACCCGTGGGGCCACTCCGCCGGTGGCGGCACCACGCTGCGCCTCCTCCAGCGCCCCGACGTGGACACCGGGATCCCCATGGCGGCCGGCATCTCCCCGATCGCGATCGCCCAGGGCAGCGCCACGCCGTTGCCGGCCGGCAAGAACATCACGTGGCTCGCGGGTCGCCAGGACGGGATCGCCGCGGTCGACAACGTGCGCACCGGTTACGACTACACCCCCGGCGAGAAGAAGATCGTCGAGTTCGAGGGGGGTGGCCACAACAACGGCTTCACCGACCTCTGCGAGATCGGTGGCGGTGGTGTGGCGGCGCTGGCGGTCGCGACCGGCCTGCCGGTGCCCGAGGCGCTGCTGAACCTCGGCAACGACGGCTGCGTCAGCCCGCCGTTCGCCGACTCACCGGTCCTGTGGCCCCAGATCGGCCACTTCCTGGTGGCGGAGTTCCGTTACCGGGCCGGCATCGACGCCCAGCCCGTGGGCCTCGGCGACCAGGTCACCGCCTCCCTGCCGAACGTGATCCGCTACAGCCACGCCCCCTGAGCGACCGGTGGTGGTCGTGCGGCGGCCGTAGGCTCCGCTCCGTGAGCCCGGCCCCGCACGACCCCGCCACCGACCGTCCGACCGACCCGACCGTCGCCGCCGACGGGCCCGTGGAGCAGGTCCTGCTCGCCGCCCCCCGGGGCTTCTGCGCCGGGGTGGAGATGGCCATCAAGGCGCTGGCCTGGATGGTGCGGGCCTTCGACGGACCCGTCTACTGCTACCACGAGATCGTCCACAACAAGTCCGTGGTGCGGCGGTTCGAGGAACAGGGCGTCGTCTTCGTGGACGACGTCGCCGAGGTCCCGCACGGCCGTCCGGTGATGCTCTCCGCCCACGGGTCCGCGCCCGAGGTGGTGGCCGACGCCCGCGAGCGGGGCGGGTTCGTGGTCGACGCCGTCTGCCCGCTGGTCACCAAGGTGCACCACGAGGTGAAGGTACGAGCCGGCAAGGGCTACCAGATCGTCTACATCGGCCACGAGGGCCACGAGGAGGCGGTCGGCACCATGGCCGTCGCACCCGAGGCCGTCCACCGGGTGGAGTCCACCGAGGAGGTCGCCGCGCTCCCCGAGTTCGACTCGCCGGTGGCCCTCCTCGCCCAGACCACGCTCTCGCACCGCGACTGGGCCGACGTGGCCGAGGCCACCAAGGAGCGCTTCCCCGACATCTGGCTCCCGGGGCGCAGCGACCTGTGCTTCGCCACCACCAACCGCCAGTCGGCGCTCATGGCGATGGCCGACCGCTGCGACGCCGTCGTGGTGATCGGCTCGGCGAACTCCTCGAACACGGTCGCGCTCGCGAAGCTCGCGAAGGAATCGGGGTGCCGCACCGTCCTGCGGGTCAACACCGCCGACGAACTGCCCCGCCGCGACGACGGCACGGTGGCGCTGTCCGGCACCGTGGGGGTCACCGCCGGAGCGTCCGCCCCCGAGGAACTGGTCGACGCCGTCCTCGCTGCGCTGGCCCCGGCCCGCGGCGTGGAGGAGGTCCGCGTCACCGACGAGGACGAGTACTTCCCCCCGCCCCGCAACCTTCGGGACCTTCTCGCCGCGATCGACGCGGCCGGGGTGCTCGGGCTCGGCGGCGACCCGGGGGCCCGGCCACCGGTGAACGACCGGGCCCTGCCCGCCAGTGAGGTGCTCGCGGCGCTGGCCTGACAGTGTGCCCGGGATGACCTCGCTCCGGCTCTTCCTCCACGTGCTCGCCGCCTCCGTCTGGGTGGGCGGCCAGTTGGTGCTCCTCGGCCTGGTCCCCACCGTCCGCCAGTACGGGGCGGAAGCCACCACCGCGGTGGCGAGGGCGTTCAACCGGGTCGCATGGCCGGCCTTCGCGGTGGCGGTGCTCACCGGGATGTGGAACGTGTTCGCCGTTCCCCTCGAACTGCTCCGGCATCCGTGGATCGAACTGAAGGTGCTGTGCGTGGCGCTCTCGGGGGTCGGCGCCTGGGTGCACCAGATGGCCCGGGGCAACAGGGCGATGCTGGCCGCCGGTGGCGCCGCGTCGCTCGGGTTCGGGGTGGCGGCGATGTACCTCGGCTTCCTGGTGGTCCCCGCCGTCTGAGCGGTCGGGGCTCAGCGCCCCTCGGGCACGAGGGCCTGCGCCTCGTCGTAGAGGGCCTGGACACGCTCCCGGAGCCGCCGGGTGTTCTCGGACACGAGGCGCCGCGGCACCCTGCCCTGCAACGGTACGTCGGGGTAGATCGGCTCGCCGATGACCACCCGCACGTGGGCGGGCCGCACCATCTTCTTCCCGATCGGCATCGCCCGGTCCGAGCCGCCGATCCCGATCGGCACGATGGGCACCCGGTTGCGGCAGGCCACGAAGCTGGGCCCGTCGAACAGGTCCTCCACCACCGGCCCGTCCTTGCGGCGGCCCTCCGGGAACATCACCACCGGGTCCCCGCCCTGCACGGCCCGCTCGGCGTTTCGCAGCGCCTCCCGATCGGTCTGGTCCCGGTCGACCGGGAACGACCCGTTGAACTCCACGAAGCGACCCACCTTCGGGGCCCGCCAGATGGAGTTCTTGACCATGTAACGCATCACCCGCGGGACCGAGACCGCGACGATCAGGAAGTCCACGTAGGACCGGTGCACCGGGGCGACCACGAAGGGCACGCCCACCGGCAGGCGCTCCCGGCCCACCACCCGGATCCGCCAGAACGGAGTCGTCAGCAGCACCCCGAGGCCACGCAGCAACCGGTACGACACACGACCCGCACGACTGATCGGCCGGATCACGCAGCCAGCGCCGGGTGCGCTCACCGTCCTCCCTCCGCCGGCCCGTCGACCATCGACACCAGGAGGTCGACCACGTCGTCCACCCCCAGGCCGGTGGTGTCCACCACGTCGGCGCCGCTGGCCTCCACCAGCGGCGAGTGGGCCCGGCCGGAGTCCGCGGCGTCGCGGCGGGCGATGTCGGCGGCCACGTCGTCGTAGGCGAGGTCGGTCATCTCCTTGGCACGACGGCGGGCCCGCTCCTCCTCCGATGCGGTCAGGTACACCTTGAGCACCGCGTCGGGGAACACCACCGAACCGATGTCGCGACCCTCGATGACCCCGCCGCCGTGCTCGAGGGCCCAGACCCGCTGCCGGGTGCGGAGCTCGGAACGCACGTCGGGGTTGGCCGCGACCACCGACACCGCCCGGGTCACCTCCGGTCCGCGGATCTCGACCGTGGCGTCGGTGCCGTCGACCACCACCCCGGCGTCGTCGACGCGCAGGTCCATGTCGGTGGCGATGCGGGCGACCTCCGCCGCGTCGACCGGGTCGACCCCCCGCTGGATGGCGGCGAAGGCGACGGCCCGGTACATCGCCCCCGTGTCGAGGTAGCGGAGGCCCAGCCGCTCGGCGAGGAGCCGGGCGACGGTGGACTTGCCGGACCCGGCGGGTCCGTCGATGGCGATGACCCGCAGGTCGGCGAGCTGCTCCATGTCCATGCGAGGGCCGATCCTAGGGAGCGTCCGGCCCCGGCACCCCAGCGGGGGGCGACCGCAGGAGGTCCAGGTCGTCCCAGTACCCGGGGTAGGTCTTCGCCACGCAGCCGGGATCGGCGATCCGGATTCCCGGTACCCGGAGGCCGAGGAGGGCGAAGCTCATGGCCATCCGGTGGTCGTCGTAGGTGGCCACCACTCCCCCCTCCGGCTCCCCGGGGCGGATCGTGAAGCCGTCGTCATCCTCCGTCGCGTCCACCCCGAGGCGCCGCATCTCCTTCACCACCGCGGCGATGCGGTCGGTCTCCTTGCCCCGGATGAACCCGATCCCACGGACCACGGTGGGTCCCTCGGCGAACGGTGCCACCGCGGCGAGCGTCTGCGCCGTGTCCGACAGGTCGGCGAGGTCGGCGGTGATGCCCCGGAGGGTCGGGCCGCCGCGGACCTCCACCGAGTCCTCGTCCCATCGGACCTCCGCGCCCATGCGGGCGAGCAGGTCGGCGAAGCGGGCGTCCCCCTGGAGCGACCCCGATCCCAGACCCTCCACCCGGACGCGGCCGCCGCAGATCGCCGCGGCGGCGAGGAAGTAGGTGGCGGCGGAGGCGTCCGGTTCCACCGCCAAGGACGTGGCCCGGTAGCCGGTGGGCGCCACCGCGATCAGGTCCCCGTCACGGCGGACCACCGCCCCGAAGTGCTCCATCACCGCCAGGGTCATCTCGACGTAGGGCACGGAGACGAGCGGCGTGGTGGTGCGCACCTCGAGCCCGTCCGGCAGGCACGGGGCCGAGAGCAGCAGACCCGAGAGGAACTGGCTGCTCACGTCGCCGGCCACCTCCACCGACGACCCCAGCGACCCACCACCCGAGATCCGCACCGGGAGGTGGCCGGGCCGCCCGAGCGGCTCCACCTCGGCGCCCAGGGCCGTGAGGGCGTCGAGCAGGTCGCCCATCGGCCGGGCGCGCAGCGGCGGCGCGCCGTCGAGCACCGTGGTGGCACGGGTGAGCGCGGCGACCGGTGCCACGAACCGGGAGGTGGTGCCGGAGAGCCGGGCGTCGAGCAGGGCGCCCTCCACCGGTGGGCGCCCACCCACACCCCGGACCACGACCGAGCAGGTGGCGCGGTCCACCCCGATGGCCACACCGAGCCCCCGCAGGCAGTCGATCATCGCCTCGGTGTCGTCGGCCAGGAGCGCGCCGTCGAGCACCGAGCGGCCCCCGGCGAGCGCCGCACACACCAGGGCGCGGTTCGTGATGCTCTTGGAGCCGGGCGGGCGGACCGTGGCGTCGGGCGGCCGCTCCAGCGGCAGCACCTCGAAGGGGTCGGGACGGGCCCGGCGGTCGCTCATGCGAGCTCGTGCGCCGACGCGTGCCGGCCGTCGACCGACAGGCGGCCCGCGAGTTCCTCGGCCCGGTCGGCCGCCACCACCAGGATCAACCGCCCCTGCTGTTCCCCGGCGAGGTGCGCGACCTCCACGTCGTAGACGTTGATCCCCAGTTCGGTGGCGAGCGTGGTCACGGCTGCGAGCTCGCCCGGTCGGTCGGGGATGCTGACACGCACCTCGGCCAGTTCCTCGGCCGGTGGCGCACCGGTCGGCAGGTTCCGGCGGGCCACCTGGGCGGCGCGCAGTCGGCCCCCCAGGGCGTCGGCGTCGCCCGCTGCCACCACCGCCCGTACCCCGGCGAGTTCGGCCAGCAGGTCGTCGAGCACCTCGAGGATCGCGTCACGGTTGTCGGCACAGATGTCGAGCCAGATCCCCGGATCGCCCGCCGCCACGCGTGTCATGTCGCGGAAGCCACCGGCGGCGAGCCGCAGGACCGCCGCGTGCTCCTCCGACCGCTCGCTGGCCAGTCCCATCAGGGCGGCGGCCGCGAGGTGCGGCACGTGGCTCACCGTGGCGACGAGGCGGTCGTGGTCCTCCGGTGACAGCGTGACCACGTCGGCGCCGAGGCTGCGCACCACTCCGTGCACCATCGCATGGGCGTCGGGATCGGTGGTGGCGGTGGGGGTGAGCACCCAGGTGGCACCGTCGAACAGGTCGGCACGCGCCCCCTCGGGACCGAGCGCCTCGGAGCCGGCCATGGGGTGGCCGCCCACGAACCGGGGGTGGCCCACCGCCGCGACCACCGGTGACTTCACGCTGCCCACGTCGGTGACCACCGCTCCACGCTCCAGCGCCGCGCGCGCCACGCCGGGCACCGATCCCACCGGCACCGCGACCACCACCAGCTCGGCGGCCGGGTCGTCGCCCACGCGGTCGAGTGCCCCCACCGCGAGCGCGGTGTCCGCCACCTCCGCCCGTTCGTCCGTCCCGCTGACGAACCATCCCGCCGCCCGCAGCGCAAGGCCGACCGAGCTGCCGATCAGACCCGTTCCCACCACCTGGGCGCGCCGTGGCGCATGCTCGTCCACCGACTCGAGATCGTTCACTCGGGGAGGTCGTCCCGCAGCGCCCTGGCCTGCTCCAGGTACACGTGACGCAGTTGGGAGCGGGACCGGTCGGTGCTCAGGTGCATGAGAACCCGGATGCAGCGGGGCATCCCGCCCTCGATGTCGAGCTCCCGTGCGCAGATGAGCGGCACGTCGCCGAGCCCCATGTTGCGTGCCGCCAGCGCGGGGAAGCAGCTGTGCAGGTCGTCGGTGGCGGTGAACAGGATGGAGATGAGGTCGTCGTGGTGCACACCGTTGCGGTCCATCATCTCCCGGAGCAGGACGGTCACACGGTCGAGCAGGTGGTCACGCTCGTCCTCGTCGAGGGTGGTGGCGCCCCGCAGGGCCAGCACGGATCCGGGCACGGTGGCCGAGGTTAGCGGCGCTCCCCCGCCGGCCGCGCGGCCCGTTCCAGGGCCCGCACCTCCTCGAGCGTGAGCGGCCGCCACCGCCCGGGTCGCAGCTGCGGATCGCGCAGCGGCCCGATGCGTGTCCGGACGAGGCGCACCACCGGATGACCGACGGCCTCGCACATGCGTCGGACCTGGCGGTTCCGGCCCTCGTGGATCGTGAGCCGCACCAGGTCGGGCGCCACCAGCGAGGCCTCGGCCGGGGCGGTGCGGCCGTCGTCGAGATCGACCCCCTCCCGGAGCCGGCGGATCGCACCGCGGGACGGGCGACCCTGCACCTGGGCCAGGTACTCCTTCTCCACGCCGAAACTCGGATGGGTGAGCCGGTGGGTGAGGGTGCCGTCGTTGGTGAGGAGGAGCAGGCCCTCGGTGTCGAGGTCGAGGCGACCCACCGGGTGGACCCTCGGCTCCGGGGGGACCAGATCCACCACGGTGGGCCGCCCCTGCGGGTCCGCCGCCGTGGTGACCACGCCGGCCGGCTTGTTGAGGAGGTAGTGCACGAGGTCGGGGGCCACGCCGATCGGCACCCCGTCCACCTCGACCACGCCGTTGGCGGTGTCCACGCGGTCGCCGAGGCGGGCGACGGCACCGTTGAGACGGACCCGGCCGTCGTCGATCAGCTCCTCGCACACCCGCCGGCTGCCGAACCCGGCCCTCGCGAGCACCTTCTGGAGGCGCTCGCCCTCGGACGGCGCAACGTCGCTCACCCCCCGGCGAGGGGGCCGTCGTCCGCGTCGAGGTCGATCACCGGACCGTCGCCGAGGTCGATCCCCACGGCCGGACCTCCGGCGTCGGAGGCAGCGGCGGCGGCCTCGGCCCCGGGCCGGTCGTCCGCGTCCGCCACCACGTCCGCGTCCGCGACTGGCTCGTCGTCATCGACCCGGAGGCCCTGCTCGAGCAGCTCGACGACGTCGGCGCCCGGGATGAAATCGCCCAACGACGGCAGTTCCTCGACCTCGTTGAGGCCGAGCCGCTCGAGGAACAGCGAGGTGGTGCCGAACAGGGACGCCTGCCCCGGGCCGGCGTCACGGCCGACCTCCTCCACGTAGCCCCGCTGCTGCAGCGTCCGCATCACACCGTCCACGTTGACGCCACGGATGGCCGCCACCTGGGCACGGCTGATCGGCTGCTTGTAGGCCACGATGGCGAGCGTCTCGAGGGCCGCCGCGCTGAGCCGCGCGCTCTGGCCGTTGAGGATGAACCGCTCCACCCACGGCGTCTGGTCCTCGTGGGACTGGTAACGCCAACCACCTGCCACCTTGACCAGGCGGAAGCCGCGGCCCTCCGCCTCGTACTCGGCCGCCAGACCCTCGAGGAGCTCCTCGACCGCCGCCTCGCCGAGCTCCACGAGCTGGCCGAGCACCGCAGCGTCCGCCGGGGTGTCGGCCACCATGATCATCGCCTCGAGCGCGCGCCGGGCCTCCTCCACGAGCGCGACCGCGGGTTCCTCGTCGGTGGCCTCGGGCTCAGCCGTCGTAGACATCGATCGCCTCCAGCGTCTCGGACCCCACCGACTCCGAGCCGAGCCAGACCACCTCGATGTCACCGAAGGTGCGGGGCTGGCGGAGGTCGACGAGACCCTGCTTGAACAGTTCGAGGACGGCGAGGAACCTCACCACCACCTCGAGTCGTTCCACCAGCGACGACGTGAGCTCCCGGAACGACAACCGGCCGCTGCGGGGCAGCTCCACGCAGAGTTCGGCGACGGCGTCGATCACGCTCGCCCGGATCGGGGCGACGTGGAACAGATCGATGGTGGGGACGGGCCGCGGGGTGGCGGCCCGGATGAAGGCGGCCCTCACCTGCTCGGGGGTGACTCCCTCGAGCAGGTCCGGCGTGAGCTCGACGAAGCGGTCGTCGGGGCCGGCCAGCCGTGGCACGGACCTCGCCGCGGCGGCGTGCAACCGGGCGAGCGACACGGCCGCGTCCTTGAACGTCTTGCACTCGAGCAGCCGGGCGAGGAGCAGGTCGCGCTCCTCCCAGAGCGAGAGGTCCTCGTCGACGTCGATGTCGTCGTCGCCGGGCAGCAGGCGGCGGGCCTTCAGCTCCACCAGCGTGGCGGCGATGAGGAGGAACTCGGTGGCCACCTCGAGGTCGAGGTGCTCCATCCTCGACAACTCGGCCAGGTACGCATCGACGATCGCGGAGAGCGACACCTCGTAGAGGTCCACCTGCTCCCGCAGGATGAGGTGGAGCAGGAGGTCGAACGGGCCCTCGTACACCGGGGTCTGCACGGCGAACGGCATGCGCAGATGGTACCCGCGACTCGGCCCCGCAAGTCACACGCGTGAAATTTCGGGGACTCCCCCACTCCCGGCGCTACCGTCCTGCGCCATGCCCCGTGTCTTCTCCGGCATACAGCCCACCGGCGAGCTCCACCTCGGCAACCTCCTCGGAGCGGTCCGCAACTGGGTGGACGACCAGCACCGGGCCGACAGCTTCTACTGCGTGGTCGATCTCCACGCCCTGACGGTGCCCAAGGCGCCCGGTGAGGTGGCGGCGCGTACCCTCGAGCTGGCGCAGGTGCTCATCGCCTGCGGGCTCGACCCGGAGGTCTGCACCCTCTTCGTCCAGTCCCACGTCCGCGCCCACACCGAGCTGGCCTGGATGCTCCAGTGCATCGCCTCGGTGGGCGAGCTGCGCCGCATGACCCAGTTCAAGGACAAGTCCGCCCGCAACGAGTTCGTCTCGGCGGGCCTGCTCACCTATCCGGTCCTGCAGGCCGCCGACATCCTCCTCTACGACACCGACGAGGTGCCGGTGGGTGACGACCAGCGCCAGCACCTCGAACTCACCCGCGACGTGGCGGAACGGTTCAACGCCCGCTACGGCGACACGTTCGTGGTCCCCCGGGCGACCATCCCCCGAGCGGGGGCGCGGGTGATGGACCTGCAACTGCCCGGCGACAAGATGTCCAAGTCGGCCGCGTCGGACACCGGCACCGTCTACCTCACCGAGGACCTCTCGGCGGTGGCGAAGAAGTTCAAGCGGGCCGTGACCGACTCCGACGGTGAGGTCCGCTACGACCCGGCTGCGAAGCCGGGGGTGTCGAACCTGCTGTCGATCCTCGGCGCCGCCACCGGACGCGACCCCGAGGAGGTCGCCGGCGCCTACACCCAGTACGGCCCGCTCAAGGCGGACACCGCCGAGGCCGTGGTCGAACTGCTCCGGCCGATCCAGGCCCGGGTGGGCGAGCTGCGGGCCGACCCGGGGGCCACCACCGCCCTGCTCGCCCGTGGTGCGGCCAAGGCCGAATCGGTCGCCGAGGACGTGCTGGCCCGGGCCACCTCGGCGATCGGGCTCCTGCCCCGAGCCTGACCGGGCCTCAGAGCCGACCGTCGTCGGCGTCCACGAGGAGCCGGCCCGCTGCGACCGGCACCGTCCACTCCTCCTCCGGGAGGTGGTGCTCCGCGGCCCAGGCCACCACCCGCGGGTCCGAGCCCCCCACGGCGAGCAGGTCGGCCCCGAGCCGCTCGTACTGGAGGTACAGGCCGACCCGACGGGTGAAGCCGCGGGTCTCCGCCCAGTGTTCGGCCATGTCGTGGCCTCCGACCCACCCCGAGAGCGTGGCCACCACACGTCCGTAGGTCCCGAGCCCCGCCACCGACTTGCCCACGTCGTGGGTGAGCGCCGCCGCCACGATCCAGGACGCGTCCTCATCGGTCTCCCGCAGGCCGAGCCGGTCGAGGTGGGCCACCACCGCTCGGGCCACACCGAGGGAGTGCAGACGGTCGTTGGCCGTCATGGCCGCGAACGCCCTGGCCTCCGCCGGGGAGAGACGGGCGGCGGCCCATGCCTCGTCGTCGGGGGTGGTGGTGGCGGGCAGGAGCGAGCGGACGAACCGTCGGGCCCGGTGGCGTGGCCGGAGGCGGCGCCCGCTCACGTCGGGGCCCCTGCCCGGGGATGTGCCGCCCGGTAGGCCTCGAACAGCCGGTCCGTGGCCACCCGCGTGTAGATCTGCGTGGTCGACACGCTGGCGTGACCCAGCAGTTCCTGGACCGTGCGGATGTCGGCGCCGTGGTCGAGCAGGTGGGTGGCGCATGAGTGGCGCAGGACGTGCGGGCTCCACGGGGTGGGATCCATCCCGGCGTCGCGGGCCCGGCGCCGGATGACGTCCCACACGGCCTGACGCCGGAGGCGCCGACCCCTGGACCCGAGGAACACGGCGTCGGCGTCCGCCCGGGCCACGCCACGGGCGGGCAGGAGTCGTGGACGCCCGTCGTCGAGGTAGCGGGCCATGGCGGCGAGTGCCGGGCGCCCCACCGGAACGATCCGCTCCTTCGAGCGCTTCCCGAGCACACGCACCAGCGCGGCGTCGAGGTCGAGGTCGCCGAACCCCAACCCGCACGCCTCGGACACCCGCATGCCGGTGCTGTAGAGGAGTTCGAGCAACGCGGCGTCACGCAGGTCGAGCGGCGCCCCGCCCGCAGCGGCCACCTCGGTGGTGTCGAGGAGGCGGAGCACCTCGTCCTCCGACAGCGCCCGAGGGAGCGCGGAGGGCCGTCGGGGCGCCTCCACCTCGGTGGTCGGGTCCGCCCCGGCGAGCCCCTCGGCGGCCATCCACCGGTGCAACGAGCGCACCGTCACCACCGTGCGGGCCACCGATGCCGGGGCAAGTCCCTCCCCGCGGAGCGCGGCGACGAATGCATCCACGTCCGCCGGCGAGGCGTCGAGCGGGGTCAGATCCCGGTCGGCCAGGAACGAGGTCCACCGGCGCAGGTCGCGCCGGTAGGCGTCGACGGTGAGGCGGGCCCGGCCGCGCTCGACCACCAGGTGGGTGAGGAAGGATTCGGCCTCCGGGGGGAGCACCACCTCCGGCACGGCGGTTCGCGCCACGGCTCAGCTCCAGGCGGCGAGGGCGAAGGTGAGGCCGATCACGGTCTTGGCGTCGGTCACCTCGCCGGCCGCGATCCGCTCCGGTGCCTCCGCGAGCGGGAACCTGACCACCTGCAGGTGCTCCTCCTCCACCCCCTGGCGGTCCATGGGGGCCGGGCGGAGTCCGGTGCCCAGGTACACGAGGCTCTCCTCGTCGCTGAAGCCGACCGAATTGTGGAACGTCGCCAGCAGCCGGAGCTCGCCGGCGGCCAGTCCCACCTCCTCCGCCAACTCCCTCGCCGCGGTGACCTCGGGCGCCTCCCCGGCCACGTCCCGCTTCCCGGCCGGGATCTCGAGGAGGAAGCGGTCGAGCGGGGCCCGGTACTGGCGTACCAGCACGACGTCGCCGTCGGCGTCCACCGGGACCACCGCCACGGCGCCCGGATGCCGCACGACGTCACGTTCGAAGCGGGTGCCGTCGGGCGCCTCGAAACTCGAGCGGTACAGCGAGATCACGTGGCCCCGGTGGACCAGGTCGTCGCCCAGGTGCCGGAAGTCGCTCACGCCTCCGCAGCCGCGGCGTCGTCGGAGCGCACCTCGGCGAGGTCGAGCAGCTGCGGATTCCGGCCCTCGGCCCGGTCGCGGGCCGCGCCGACGAAGGCGTCGAAGAGCGGTGCGGGACGCGTCGGGCGACTCTTGAACTCCGGGTGCGCCTGGGTGGCGGCCCAGAACGGGTGACCCTCGAGCTCGATGAACTCCACCAGCCGCCCGTCGGGCGACGTGCCGGAGCACCGGAAGCCACTGCCGTCGAAGCGCCGCCGGTAGACCGGGTTGAACTCGTAGCGGTGACGGTGTCGTTCGGACACCACGGTGGTCCCGTACGCCCGCGCCACGAGCGAGTCGGGCTCGAGCTGCGCGATGTAGGCCCCGAGGCGCATGGTGCCGCCCTTGTCGGTGACGTCACGCTGCGAGTCCATGAGGTCGATCACCGGGTGCGGGGTCTGTGGGTCGAACTCCGTGGAGTTGGCCCCTGCGAGACCGAGCACGTTGCGGGCGAACTCGACGGTCATCACCTGCATGCCGAGGCAGAGACCCAGGCACGGGAGGTCGTGCTCGCGGGCCCAGCCGGCGGCGGCCACCTTGCCCTCCACACCCCGTTCGCCGAAGCCACCGGGGATCACGATGCCGTCGAGGTCCCGGAGGCGGTCGTCCGCGAGGAGCCCCTCCACCTCCTCGGCCTGGACCCACTCGATCTCCACGTCCGCCCCGTGGTGGAACCCCGCGTGCTTGAGCGCCTCGACCACCGACAGGTAGGCGTCGGGGAGGCTCACGTACTTGCCGATGATCCCCACGCGCACCGGTCGGGTGGCGGCGCCGACGCGGCGGACCAGGTCGTGCCACTCGGTGAGGTCGGGCTCCACCGCGGGCAGGCCGAGAATGGAGCAGACGACTGCGTCGAGGCCCTCGTCGTGCAGTACCAACGGGATGTCGTAGAGGCTGTCGGCGTCCGCCGCGTTCACCACCGCCTCCGGCGGCACGTCGCAGAGCCGGCTGATCTTCCGCTTCAGGTCGGAGGAGATCGCCGCCTCGGACCGGCAGACGATGGCGTCGGGCTGGATGCCACGGCTGCGCAGTTCCGTGACCGAGTGCTGGGTGGGCTTCGTCTTCTGCTCACCGGACGGTCCGATGAACGGCACCAGCGTGACGTGCACGTAGCAGACGTTCTGGCGTCCGACGTCGAGGCGGAACTGACGGATCGCCTCGAGGAACGGGAGGATCTCGATGTCACCGACGGTGCCGCCGATCTCGGTGATCACCACGTCGGTGCCGTCGAGGGCGAGCCGGGAGATCCGGCGCTTGATCTCGTCGGTGATGTGCGGGATCACCTGCACGGTCTTGCCGAGGTACTCACCACGTCGTTCGGCGGCCAGCACCGCCTGGTAGATCGAACCCGTGGTGGCGTTGGAGTCCCGGGTGAGGAACTCGTCGATGAAGCGCTCGTAGTGACCGAGGTCGAGGTCGGTCTCCCCGCCGTCCTCGGTGACGAACACCTCGCCGTGCTTGGCGCGGATGTGGTGAAGGAT
>CAIPVR010000185.1 GCA_903868545.1 uncultured Actinomycetes bacterium | reverse complement strand
GCTGGCGGCCGCGCTGCCGGTGGGCACGGCCGGGGTGACGCTCCGCCTCGACGGCCCGGCGCCGGAGGTGGCCCCCGGCGACCGGGTCGACGTGGTCGGCGAGGCTCCCGGCGACCTCACCCCGGACATGATCACCCCGGAACCGGCCGGCCCGGACCCAGGACCGAGGCTGGCCCGGCGCGCCGTGGTGCTGGAGGTGGGTGACGGCACGGTCACCCTGGCGGTCGCCGAGGCGGACGCCGCGCGGACCGCGGCCGCCGCCGCATCGGGCGGCACCACGCTGGTGGTTCGCCGCTGAGGCCCCGGATCAGGCGCCGGAGACGGCCACGTCGTCGATCACGAGCGAGCAGGCGCCGTCGCCCCCGGGCAACCATTCGAAGTCGCCACCCACCTCGCGGATGTCGAGCAGGAGGCGCTGCAGTGTGGAGGCGATCGTGAGCTCCCGCACCGGCCCGGCGAGCGCTCCGTCACGGATCAGCAGCCCGTCGGCGCCCACGGAGAAGTCGCCCGACACCGGGTTCACGCCGGAGTGCAGTCCGGCGAAGCCGGCCACGTAGAGCCCGTCGTCGATCGAGGCGATCAATTCCTCGAACGACCGCGTCCCGGGCTCCATCACGAGCAGCTGTGCGCCCACCCCGGGCAACGACCGGGTGCCGCGCACGGCGGATCCCGTCGACGCCGTCCCGGCCCGCCGTGCCGTGTACGCGTTGTGCAGGAAGCCCTGCAGCACCCCATCGCGCACCAGCGGGTTGGGCCGGCACGCGAGGCCCTCGCCGTCGACCGACTCCGCCGCGATCGACTCCGGACGGGTCGGGTCGTCGACCAGCGTGAGCAGGGGTGAGGCGATGGTCTCGCCGACCCGTTCCGCGAACGGCGTACGGCCCTTGATCAGCGCCTCCCCGCTGAGCATCCCCGCCACGATCCCGAGGAGGGTCACCGCGAGCCGCGGCTCGAGGAGGATCGTGCGGCGGCCCGACGGCGGCTTCGTGGCGCCGAGGAGCCGGGTGGCCCGCTCCACGGCGTCGCGGGCCACTTCGTCGAGGTCGAGGAGACCGGGGTCGCGGGTGGCGTCGTAGGCCCAGCCGATCTGGGTCTCGTCGCCGTCGCGGGCGAGGGGCTGGGTGCTCACCGAGCAGGACGCCCCGCGGTCCTCGGCCTCGATCCCGGCGGTCGACGCGATCGCGGTGTGGCCCCAGCCGTCGCCGTAGGCGGTGGTGCGCGCCCCGTCCACACGCGGGTCGACCGAGCGGACCCGGCGTTCGAGGTCGAGCGCCATCGCCACCTTCGCCTCGCCGGGGAAGGCGACCACGGCCTCCGACCACGCGTCCTGCGGCACGGGCGCCACGCCGTCGGGCACGGCCAGGCCGTTGAACTCGTCGGGCTCCCCGAAGGCGCAGTTGTCCCTGGCCTCGGCGAGGGTCTCGAGGAGCACCTCCGGGTCGAGCGACCCGCAGTGCGCGAACCCCTGGCGACCGTCGCGCAGCACCCGCACGCCCGCACCGGCGGCGTCGGCGGAGGTGAGCGACTCCACCTCACCGTCGTAGACCTTGACCGACGTGGAGGTGGAGCGGCCCAGGACCACCTCCACCTCCTCGCCCGCGGCCGCGTGGTCGCGCACGCTCCGGGCGAGATCCAGCAGTTCACTCATGTGCGGCCTCCGGGGCGTGCATCTCAGGTGCCCGACATCGTCACATCGGCCACGGCCAGGGTGACCCCGGTGGACTCCCAGGGGAAGTAGGTGAGGTCGGAGCCGACCACCACCACGTCGAGGAGGAGGCGCTGCAGCGTGGAGGCGATCGTGACCTCCCGCACCGGCTCGGCCGGCTCGCCGCCGCGGATCCGCACGCCCTCCGCCCCCACCGACAGGTCACCCGACACGGGGTTCACACCCGAGTGCAGTCCGGCGAGCTCACGCACCAGCAGGCCGTCGCCCACGGCGGCGAGCACCTCCTCCGGCGTGGTCGTGCCGGGGGCCAGGGTGAGCACCCTCGGGCCCACGCCGGGGGCGGCCCGGAGGCTGGGACGGTCGGCCGAACCGGTGGACACCGTCCCGGACGCCCGGGCCGTGTAGGCGTTGTGGAGGAACCCGTCGAGGCGCCCCGAGGTGAGCAGGGGCACCCGTCGACACGCCAGACCCTCGCCGTCGACGTCCGACGCAGTGGGCGCCCGCAGGTCGAGCGGGTCGTCGTACAGGGTGACCGACGGTGCGGCCACCGGTTCGCCCACGCGGCCGGCGAACGCGGAGCGGCCCCGCAGCACCGCCTCGCCGTCGAGCAGTTCGGCGAGCACGCCCAGCACCTGGGAGGTGACGTACGGGTCGAGGACCACGGTGAGCCGCTCGCTCGGCGCCTTCGTGGCACCCAGCAGCTCCGTGCAGCGGGCCACGGCGTCGGCCGCGGCCCGCTCGGGGTCGAGGTCCTCGGCGGTGCGCCCGACCGAGAACCCGAAGCCGGTGGTGGCGCCGTCGTCGTCACCGGCCAGCGCCCACGCACCGAGGAACGCGGAGGTCTCGGCCCCCGTCACCCGGATGCCGGTGGTGGAGGCGATGGCCCCCACCGACTCGGAGTCCGCGTAGTCCGCCGACTCCACCCCGGCCATGCGCGGATCACCGGCCAGCACGAGACGCTCGAGCTCCACGGCCAGGGCGATACGGCGTTCGGCGGTGACCGCGGCGAGGCGCGGGTCGTGCAGCGCGAGTTCGGGCACGGGGATGCCGTCGGGCTCGGCGAGCCCTGCGTGGTCGTCGGGCGTGCCGAAGGCCGCGTTGTCGCGCGCCTCGGAGAGGCACTCGGCGAGGGCGGCGTCGTCGAGGACGCCCGCCCAGGCCAGGCCCTGGCGACCGTCGCGGATCACCCGCACGCCCACGCCGGCGGACTCGGCCGAGACGAAGTGCTCCACCTCGCCGTCGTAGGCACGCACCTCGGTGTCGCGGCTCCACGACACCACGGCCTCCACCTGCTCCCCCGGCGCGGCCATCGCCACCACACGGTCGGCCACCGCCAGGGCGTCCTCCGGGGTCACCGGTGGGTCGGGTGCGGCGTCCGTGGCACGGCGCCCAGACTGCCACACAGCACCACCACCATCGGTCGGCGGCTACCGTCCGGCCGATGGAGCAGCCGCTGCGCCTCCCGACCGACGACGAGATCGAGACCTTCTGGCGCGACGGGGTGGTGGTCCTGCGCGACGCGCTCGACCCGGCGTCGGTGGCCGCACTCGCCCCCTCGGTGGACGCCGCCTTCGCCGGCGACGCCACCGGCGACCTCACCGCCATGGCCGGTGCCGGAGCCACAGGGGATGGAGCCACCGGGGCCGGCGACACCGGGCGGTTCCGGGGCGGGATCGACCACTGGCTGGTGGACCCGGTCATGCGGGACTTCGCCACCACCTCCGCCCTCCCGGCGCTCGTGGCCGCGCTCCTCCGGACCGAGCACCTGTTCCTCTACGAGGACAGCATCCTCGTGAAGTCACCGGGCACCCGCGAGGAGACGAAGTTCCACACCGACCTCCCCTACTTCCAGGTGGAGGGCACCCAACTCGCCACCACGTGGTGCCCGCTCGACGAGGTCACCCCCGACACGGGCTCGCTGCGCTTCGTGCGCGGGTCGCACCTCTGGGACCGCGAGTTCCGACCCAACCTGTTCGTGACCGACGACCCACTGCCCGGCACCGAGGGGGAGGTGGTCCCCTCGATCGACCCCGACGACCCGTCGGTGCTGTGCCCGTCGCTCGGGCCGGGCGACCTCACCGTGCACCACGCCCGCACCGTGCACGGGGCCGGCCCCAACACCTCCGCCACCACGTGGCGGCGGGCGGTCTCGGTCCGCTACTGCGGCGACGACGCCCGGGTGCACCTGCGGCCCGGCCTGCCGGTGAGCGCGCACCACCGCGACCTCGTGGAGGGCGAGCCGCTCCACGACGGCACCGCCACGCCGCAGGTCTGGCCCCGCCCCTGACTGCCGACCCGACCCGCTGGGGGCAGCGGGCGCGCACCTCGTAACGTGCGGCGGTGACCGCCGACGCCGCCGTCCTGGGCATCCCCGTGGCCGACGCGTTGTCGGTGGTGGCCTCGGCGGTGTTCCTGGTCCGCCTGCTCCCGCAGCCCCTGCGCCTGTGGCGATCCGGGGTGGCGGAGGGCGTGTCCCCGATGTCGGCGTACAACGCCGTGCTCTCCGCCGTGGCGTGGACGCTCTACGGCCTCGCGCAGGGGTTGTTCGTGGTGTGGTTCGTGTCGCTCCTCGCGCTGGTGCCCGGCGTGTGGCAGGCCGTGCTGCTGCTGCGACGGACCACCCCCACCGATGCCGCGGGCGCGGTGGTGTGGGGCGGCGTGGTGGTGGCGGGGGCGGCCACCGGCACCCTCGGCCCCGTGCTGGCCCTCAGCGTGCTGGTGACCTCCGGGCCACAGGTGTGGGAGTCGCTGCGCGACCGGGACCTGTCGGGCATCGCCCCCACGACCTGGTGGATCTCGCTCGCCGACGCTGCGCTCTGGGGCGCCTACGGCCTGGCCATCGACGACGCGGCGCTGCTCGGCTACTGGGCCGTCCTCACGGCCTGCGCGCTGGTGGTCCTGGCCCGGATCGCCTGGACCCGGCGGAGGGGCTGGACGCACCACCTGCACGGCTCGGGCGGCACGGCCGGTCAGGACCGTGTGCACCGCGACCGTGTGCACGCCGACGGACCGCGCCGTACGGTCGGCGCGGTGCAACCCGCCCCGCACGAACCCTCGGAGGCGTCGTGACCAGTCCGTTCGAACCCGGCCGGCTCGGCCCGCTCACCCTCCGCAACCGGATCGTGAAGGCTGCGACCTTCGAGGGTGTGATGCCCCGCGGCGCGGTGAGCGACGACCTGGTGGAGTTCCACCGCCGGGTCGCCGCCGGCGGCGCCGCCCTCACCACCGTCGCCTACTGCGCGGTGTCCGAGGGCGGACGGGTGCACCGCAACACGATGGTCATGTCCGACGAGCGCGTCGACGACCTGCGACAGCTCACCGACGCGGTGCACCACGAGGGTGCGCTCGTGGCCGCCCAGCTCGGTCACGCCGGCCTGGTGGCCAATACCCGCTCCAACCGCCGTCCCACCCTGGCCCCGTCCACCCGGTTCAGCGCCCCGGCCATGGGCATCGTCAAGGGCGCGACCGAGACGCAGCTCGACGAGGTGGTGCGCGACTTCGAGCGTGCGGCACGGGTGGCCGACGCGGCGGGCTTCGACGCCATCGAGATCCACCTGGGCCACAACTACCTGCTCAGTTCCTTCCTCAGCCCGAACCTCAACCGGCGCACCGACCGCTACGGCGGCAGCATCGAGAACCGGGCCCGCTTCCCGCGTCGGGTGGTGGCCGCGGTGAGGGAGGCCGCCGGTGACCACATGGCCGTGTACGCGAAGTTCAACATGGCCGACGGGGTGGCCAAGGGCCTGTGGCTCGAGGAGAGCCTGCAGTTCGCCCGGCTGCTCGAGGCCGACGGCCACCTCGACGCGCTCGAGCTGACCGGCGGGTCGTCGCTGCTCAACGGTATGTACTTCTTCCGGGGCGAAGTGCCGCTCCGGGAGTTCCGCGACGCCCAGCCCAGGCTGGTGGGGTGGGGCCTGAAGTTCTACGGACCGAAGCTGTTCCCGGAGTACCCGTTCGAGGAGGGCTTCTTCCTGCCCTTCGCCCGCGAGTTCCGGGCTGCGCTGCGGATGCCCCTGATCCTCCTCGGCGGCATCAACCGCCTCGACACCATGCAGACCGCGATGGAGGAGGGCTTCGCCTTCGTGGCCATGGG
The DNA here is from genome assembly GCA_903868545.1 of uncultured Actinomycetes bacterium. GTDB lineage: Bacteria > Actinomycetota > Acidimicrobiia > Acidimicrobiales > Microtrichaceae > CAIPVR01. The sequence goes on along the minus strand of CAIPVR010000185.1, from coordinate 22,269 downwards.
CAGGGCGCTGCTGCGCCAGCCCGACCTGCCCCGCCTGCTCGAGGCCGAGGAGGCCACCGCGGGACTGTGCATCCACTGCAACAAGTGCCTGCCCACCATCTACTCGGGCACCCGCTGCGTGCTCGCGGACCCCGTCACCCCCTGAATCCCGGCCGCGACCGAGCCTCGGACAGCGACGCAGATTCGGCTGCAGAGAACACCGGCCGCTGTATCTGCCGCCATACCGACGCTACGGTGCCGCGATGGCGACCTACCGAATCGCGCAGGTGGCGGACCTTCTCGGAGTGAGCCCCGACACGGTTCGCCGGTGGGGCGAGGACGGGCGGCTCCGGGTGTCGCGCACCGACGGCGGCGCCCTCGGCGTGGAGGGCGCCGACCTCGCCGAGTACCTGCGCGGCCGCGGCGCCGCCTACGAGCCCGACTCGGTGATGGCCCAGTCGGCCCGCAACCGCTTCACCGGGATCGTGACCAGCGTGGAGCGCGACACCCTCGTGGCCGTGGTGGAGATCCACGCCCCGCCGCACCGGCTGGTGTCGCTCATGACCCGCGAGGCCGCCGACGAACTCGACCTGCAGCCCGGCGACCTCGCCACCGCAGCGGTGAAGTCCACCAACGTCGTGGTCGAGGTTCCCCCGACCTGACGACGACCGCTCCACGACCCCACCTGCTGGAGACCACGTGCGCCCGCTCCCGACCCGCCTCCTCGCCGCCGGTGCCGTGACGGCCGCGCTCGTGGTCGCCGGCTGCAGCTCCGGCACTTCCTCACCGAACGCCACCACGACGGACGCCACCACGACGCCGGCGGTCACCGGCGCCGTGACGGTGTCGGCCGCTGCATCACTCACGGAGGCGTTCACCACGATCAAGGACGACTTCACCGCCGCCGAGCAGGGCGTCACCGTCACGATCAACTTCGGCTCCTCCGGCCAGCTCGCCACACAGATCCGGGCCGGCGCCCCGGCCGACGTGGCCGCATTCGCCGACGAGGCACCGATGGCCACCCTCTCCGACTCGGATCTGCTCGCCACTCCGCCCAAGGTGTTCGCACTGAACCGACTGGTGGTCGTCACCAAGCCCGGCAACCCGGGGAAGGTCCGGTCGCTGAAGGACCTCGCCACGGTCGGCACCGTGGCCCTCTGTGCCGAGACCGCCCCTTGCGGCAGGTTCGCCGGCCAAGCGCTGCAGAAGGCCGAGGTGACCATCCCGCCGACCAGCATCACCCGTGGCCCCGACGTGAAGGCCACACTCACGGCGGTGACCGAGGGCGACGCCGACGCCGCCGTCGTGTACCTGACCGATGCGAGGGCCGCCGGGGCGAAGGTGACGACGGTCGAGGTACCGGACAGCGAGAACGTGGTGGCCGGGTACCCGATCGCGGTCACCCGGGCCGCCGGGAGCCCGTCCGCCGCGCGGGCCTTCGAGGAGTACGTGCTCGGACCCGAGGGCCGGGCGGTGCTCCGCCGCGCCGGGTTCGGGTTGCCATGACCGCGACCGGGCGGCGGCCACCGGCGCCGGTGGTGGCCGCCGCTGCGGTCGCCGTGGCGTTCTTCCTGCTCCCGCTCCTGGGGCTCCTCCGGCGCGTCGAGTGGTCGAGCCTGCTCGACGACCTCTGCTCACCCGACGCCCGCAGCGCGATCCGCCTGTCGCTCGTCTGCTCGCTGAGTGCCACCGGGCTCTCGGTCCTGTTCGGCCTGCCGCTCGCCTGGGTCCTGGCCCGGGTGCCGTTCCGGGGCCGGTCGTTCGTGCGGGGGCTCGTCCTGCTGCCCCTCGTGCTGCCACCCGTGGTGGGGGGCGTGGCGCTGCTGAGTGCGTTCAGCCGGCGTGGCCTCGTCGGTTCATGGCTCTACGACTGGTTCGGCGTCCAGCTCACCTTCACCACGGCGGGGGCGATCCTCGCCGAGACGTTCGTGGCCCTGCCGTTCTTCGTGATCACCGTGGAGGCCGGGCTCCGGTCGACCGACCGCAGGTACGAGGACGCGGCCACCACCCTCGGGGCAGGGGGCGGTGGCGCGTTCCGGCGCGTCACACTGCCCCTCGTGGCCCCGAGCGTGGTGGCCGGTGCCGTGCTCGCGTGGGCGAGGGCTCTGGGCGAGTTCGGCGCGACGATCACCTTCGCCGGCAACATCGTGGGGCGCACCCGGACGCTGCCGCTCGCGGTGTACCTGCAGCTCGAGTCGCGGCCCGAGGCGGCCGTGGCGCTCAGCCTCGTGCTGCTCGTGGTCTCGCTCACGGTGATCGTGGCGCTGCGGGACCGATGGCTGTCGGGCGCCGTGTCGTGACGGGCCCGGGGTTGCCCTGCGGGGCACGGCGGCCGAAGGTGGAACCGTGACGTGGACGAGCGAGGAGTCGACGGGGCGGGTCGCCGGGCTCGCCGCCGCCGTCACCTTCGGGGCCTCGGCTCCCCTCACCGCCGCGCTCGCCGGTGGGTCGTCGCCGGTGCTGGTCGCCGGCCTCCTCTACGCGGGCGCAGCCCTCGTGCTGGTCCCGGTCGCGGTCGTGCGGATCCGCCGGCGGGGCGCCCGGCTCCCCGTGGGCCGGGACCGACTGACGCTGCTGGCACTGACCCTGCTCGGCGGCATCGCCGGGCCGGTCCTGCTCGTCACGGGCCTCGAGCGGCTGTCGTCGTCGGTCGCGTCGCTCCTGCTCAACCTCGAGGCGGTGGCCACCGTCCTCGTGGGCGCAGTGGTGTTCCGCGAGCACGTGGGGGGACGCGCCTGGAGGGCCCTCGCGCTCGTCGTGGCCGGCGGCGCAGTGCTCGTCGGCGCACCGAGCGGCGGCGTGGACCCGATCGGGGCCGCCTGCATCCTCGGCGCCTGCTGCTGCTGGGGTGTCGACAACAACCTCTCGCGCACGCTCGTGCTCGAGGACACGGTCGTGGTGGCGGGCGCCAAGGCCCTCGGGGCTGCCACCCCGATGCTCGTGCTGGGGGTGGTGCTCGGCGGGAGTGGCGGGGTCGCGGTACCCGCCGGCACCGGGCTCCTCGCCGTCGGTGCCGTCGGCTACGGCGCCTCCATCAGTTGGGACCTCGTGGCACTGCGCCACCTCGGCGCGGCGCGCGAGGCGGTCCTGTTCGCCACTGCGCCCTTCGTCGGCGCCGTGGTCGGTCTCGCGTTGGGCCAACCGCTTGGTTGGGCGGGCGCGGCTGCCGGCGGGCTCATGGCCGCCGGCATCGCCACGCTCCTTCGGGAGGACCACTCCCACGAACACCGGCACGAACCGATGCTCCATGAGCACTGGCACACCCACGACGACGGCCACCACGACCATGATCACCCGCCCGGCCTCGAGGTGCAGACCGGTCGTGGCGGCCGGCACCGCCATCTGCACCAGCACCGTGAGGTGGTCCACACCCACCCGCACGTACCCGACAGCCACCACCGGCACACGCACCCTGCGCCGAACTGACGACCGGCGGCTCCGGAGTCCGTGGGCTCACGACGTGGTCGGCACCCCGTCACGTGCCTCAAGGAAGCCTGCCGCCGCGGCACCCACCCGTGCCGGGTCGTCGAGCCACGGCAGGTGGCCGGAGTCCGCCAGGAGCTCGAGCCGGGCGCCGGGCACACTCCCGACGGTGGCGCGCGCCACGTCGGCACCACCGAAGCCATCCGCCTCGCCCCAGAGGAACAGGGTGGGCGCCCTCACCCGACCGAGCACCCGGGCATCGAGCGTGAGCGACTCGTCGAACCCCCGTCCCTCGAGCACGCCACCTGTCATCCGGAGGTCGTTGCGCATCGTGTTCGTGCAACCCTGCAGGGCGAGGTACCAGTCGTCGAACTCGGGCGTGAACCGCCCGGCATCGATGGCGGCGCCGTGGCCGAGCTCGCGCAGGATCTTCGTGTTGTTCCTCGGGCTCGGCGGGAGCCTCGGGATGAGCCAGCGGACGAACGAGTGGCGCATCGGCCGCATGAACTTCGGGAGCCGCATGCCGGGCGCCATCGCCGGGCAGCCCATCTGCACCATCCGCTCCACGCGGGCGGGTTCGGCCGCTGCCGAACGGAGCGCCAGGAACCCGCCGAGGGACGACGCCACCACGTGGGCCCGCTCGAGGCCGAGCCCGTCGAGGACGTCGCCGACGAACCGGTCCGCGGTGCCGAGGACGTCGCCCTCGATCACGTGGTCGTCGCTCAGCCCCGTTCCGGGCCGGTCGACGAGGTGGCACCGGAACCCGGCCATGAACGGCATCATCGGGACCCAGGTGGACCCGGCGTTCGGGCTCCCGTGGACGAACACCACCGGCGGGCCCTCCCCGACGCTCTGCACCCGCACGTCGGTGCCGGTGCAGGCCAGCCGGACACGCTCCTCGTCCGGTTCGAGCTGCACGGAGTCCCAGAGCCGGCGCTCCGCTGTGCGGTACCTCGTCTCGTCCATCTCCGCCTCGTCGGGTTCAGACGGACCGGCGGGACGACCTCAGGGGAGGCCCACCACCGCGACCGACGAGGTCACGGAGGTGGTGGTGCCGTCGCCGAGCTGGCCGTAGGCGTTCCAGCCGGTGCAGCGGGCCGCACCACCGACGAGCAGGGCGCACGTGTGGGCAGTGCCGCCATCGAGGTCGGTCACGCCGTTCAGCCCGATCGCCGCCACCGGGGTGGGACGGTCGGTCGTGGTGCCGTCACCGAGCTGGCCGCCGGCGATGCCGAAGCCCGTGTCGGGGCTGTTCTGACCCCAGCACAGCACCTGGGTGCCGCTCGTTCCGCCGATGACGCAGGTGTGGCCGACACCCGCGGCGACGCTGGTTGCCCCGGCGAGACCGACGACGCTCACGGGCGACGAGCTGAGGGTCCCGGGGTTGCCGTCGCCCAGCTGGCCGAAGGAGTTGCCGCCCCAGCACCGGGCCGCGCCGCCGTCGACGAGCACGCAGGTGTGGATCGAGCCCGCGGCGATGGCCGTGGGGGTGCCGTTGATGTTCTGCGCGTTCACCGAGAGGGTCCGCCAGGTGGTGGTGCCGTCGCCCAGCTGGCCGAACTGGTTGGAGCCCCAGCACACCACGTCGCCGACGGAGCGGAACGCGCAGCTGTGCCGCGACCCCGCGGCGAGACCGACGACCCCGCCGAGCGGGACGGTCGCCGAGAGCCGGGGGTAGAGCACGGTGACGGGGAACTCGCTGAAGACGGGGTCGAACGTGACGGGTGCACCGGTGGCGTCGAATGCCGACTCGCCGTTGCCCAGCTGGCCGTACTGGTTGGAGCCCCAGCACACCACCCGGGTCGCGGCGGTGACGGCGCAGAAGTGGCCCTCGTCGCCCACCGCGCCGGTCCCGGCCGCGAGGGAGGTGACCCCGGCACCGAGGCCCTCCACGTCCACCGGCGTGGCGCTGGTGGTGGTGGACCCGTCACCGAGCTGGCCGCGGTTGTTGTTGCCCCAGCACGTCACGGCACCCACCGAGGTGAGGGCGCAGGTGGAGGCCCAGGAGGCGACCACGGAGACGATGCCCGAGCTCAACCCGACCACGGGCACGGGCGTCGGGGAGGAGCCCCCGACGAATCCGATGCCGAGCTGGCCGCCGTTGTTGAGACCCCAGCACACCACGCCCCCGGCGGCGGTGATCGCGCACGTGTGGAACGCGCCGGTGGCGATGCGGGTCCTCGGGCCGACGGGGCCCGGCACCACGGTCGTGGTCGTGGTCGACGTGGTCGTGGTCGTGGTCGACGTGGTCGAGGTGGTCGTGGTCGAGGTGGTCGTGGTCGACCCCGGGTCCGGCGGTGGCATCGGCTCACAGGCCACCGCGAGCAGGGTCAGGGAGCACACCACCGCCAACGCGTGCACACGGATCTTCACGATTCCCTCCTTGCCCGGGCCATCCCGGGTCGCCCCGGCGGAGGACGCTGCACCTGGCAGCGGTTCCGCGTGCGCACACACTGCCAGCCGAGCGGCTCAAGGCACGCTCAAGATGCTGCGCCGACCAGCGCCCGCCGGTCGGCCGTCCGGAGGAGGGGTTCCTGACCGCCACCCGGGCCGGTCCCGTCCGCATCCGAGGACTATGCTTGCTACCGCAACCGGTTGAGGGAGGCACCATGGCCATGAGCACCCGGACCGCCCCGGACGACGTCCCGTACGCCGACCCCTACCACTGCCCCCTCTGCCACTCCCTGCTGGTCGATGCCGGCGACGGCACCGCCCGCTGTCCGCGCTGCCGGTTCGACGCCACCCACCCGCTGGCCGCCGACATCTGGCGGATCGACTGCGAGCAGGCCCGGCTGGGGGCGGAACGCCGGGAACTGATCGAGTCCCTGCGGCGGGACCTCTCCCTCCGCGAACCGGTCGTGGTGCCGGAGCCCACCGCCGGACGACCCCCGTCGCCACGAGGTCCCGCGCCGTCCCGGAAGGTGTCGGTCCAGGCCCTCCTCGTCGGGCTCGGCGCCTTCCTGCTGGTGATCGCCGGCGTGGTGTTCGCCGCGGTCACCTGGGACCGGCTGGGCGCAGCGGGCCAGGCCGTGGTGCTGGCCGTGGCCACCGCGACCGCGGCCGCGGTGACCCTGGTGGCGGCGCGCCGCGGGCTGACCGCCACCGCCGAGGCCCTGTCGGTGGTGGCGGCCGGGTTCGCCCTCGTCGACGTCCAGGCCGCACGCGTCGCGCTGGCCCCCGACGGCCCGTGGCAGCCGGTGTGGGCCGGTGGTCTGGTCCTGGTCGCGATCGGGCTGCTCGTTCTCGGACGCTCGGCCCGGGTCCGGGCCCCGGCGATCGTCGCGGTGGGCGCCGCCCAGTTCCCGCTGGTGATCCTGTCGACCATGGCCGGGCCGGGCCCGATCGGCGCCGCCGCCGTGGTGGCCACCGCCGCCGCGGACCACCTCGCCGTCCCGCGCCTCCGGCGGTCCCCGACCCGATGGCTGCCCGAGCCGACGCTGCCGTGGTTGCGCGTCCTCGGTGCCGCCGCGTGGACCTTCGGGGCCGTCGCCGCACTCCCGTGGGCCATCGGTGCCGCCGACACGGCCGCCACGGCGACCCAGTGGTGGGGCGTGGTCGTGCTGGCGGCCGCCGCCGCGCTCGCGGCCGTGGTGGCCGGCACCGGCGGACCGGCCCGCCGCTACCCCGTGGCGGCCGCCGCCGGAGGGGTGGTCGTCGGCCTGACTGCGATCGTCGCTTCCGCCGTGACCCTGGGGCTCGCGGGCGAGGCGGTGCTCCTCGTGGCGACTGCAGCCCCCCTGGGGGTGCTGGGGACCGTGGTGGCCGCAGGTGACCGGTGGGTGGAGGACGCCCGCTCCCGCGCCGCTGCGGTGGCCGCCGCCGTGTGGGCCGCCGCCACCGCGGTGGGTTGGCTCGCCCCGGTCGTCTCCGCCCTGGCCGCACCGTTCCTCGCCGTGGCCGACGACGGGTGGTGGACCCGAACGGCCGGCGTCACCACGGGCGACCTGGGAGCCCCGCTCGACGCCGACCTCGAACGGTGGATGGCGATGGCGATCGCCGCGGTGCCGATCATCGGCGTGAACGCCGTCCTCGCCGCCGCGAGCCTCCTCCGCCCCCGCCGGGCGGTCCGCAACACAGCGGCCGGCCTCGTGGCGGGCGCCGCCGGCTTCGTCGTCGTCGCGATCGGCGGAGTGCTCTGGGACATGCCGGTGTGGACGTTGGTGGCGGTGAACCTGGCCGGAGCGGCTGCGCTCGTGTCCGTGTCGGCCCGACCGGGGCGGACGGCCGGCCCGTGGCCCGCGCTCGGAGCGGTGCCCCCGGCGGTCGTGGCGCTGGCGTGGGCGGGCTCGGTCGAGCTCCTCACGTGCCTCGCGGTCGGCGCCCTCACGGTGGTCGGAGGCGTGGCCGTGGCCGTCGGGGTCAGCGGTGACCGGCGACGGTGGACCGGTGCGGCCACGGCGGTCACGGGCGTGGGGCTGGCGGCGACGGGATGGGTCGTCGCCGCGGCCGTCGGCGCCGACGACCCCGGCGCATGGCTCACCGCCCTGGTCGTGGCCTCCGTCGCGTCGTCGGTGGCGTTCGCCGCCGAACGACGGGTCCCGTGGTGGACCACGGCGGTGGACCTGACGTCGGGCGCCTGCGCACTGGGTGCCCTCGCCGGCCTCGTCGCCGTCGCCGGCCCGGACCCGACGAGTGTGGGACTGGGCGTGGTGGCCGTTGCCGCTGCGGTCCACGTGCTGCGTCCATCACGTCGGGTCGTCGCGGCCGTCGTCGCCGCGACCGCCGCGCTCGCCCTGCTGTGGCTGCGGCTCTGGGTCGGCGACGTCCGAGCGGTCGAGGCGTACACCCTGCCGCTGGCCGCGCTGCTGCTGCTCGCCGGAGTGCGCCGACTCCGCAACGTCCCGGAGGAGGGCTCGTGGCCCGCTCTCGGTCCCGGCCTCCTCGTCGCAGCCCTGCCCTCCGCCGTGGTCGCGGTGGACGGGACCGACGTGGCGCGGCCGCTGGTCGTCCTCGGTGTCGCCGTGGCAGTGACGATCGCAGGGGCGTCGACACGCCTGCGGGCCCCGCTCCTCGTCGGCGCGGTCACCGCCGTGGTCATGGCCGTGGACCAGGTGTTCCCGGTGGTCGCGCAGCTGCCCCGGTGGTTGACGATCGGGAGCCTCGGTGTGGTGCTGCTGGTCGTCGGGGCCACCTTCGAACGGCGGCGGCAACAGGCGACACAGCTGTACCGGAAGTACCGGACGCTGCGCTGAGCGCGGGGTTCAGCCGGCCTGTTGGAGCAGTTGGTCCATCTTCTGGATCTCCGGCTGCTGCGCGGCCTTCACCTGTTCCGCCAGCCGGCGCACCTGAGGGTCCGTCCCGCCGTCGAGCAGCTGGTCGGACATCTGGATGGCGCCCTCGTGGTGCTGGATCATGAACTCGAGGAACAGGCGGTCGAACTCGACCCCCCGGGCGGCACGCAGGCGCTCCATGTCGGCCGAGCTGACCATGCCCGACATCATCATCCCGCCCGCGGCCTTCATCTGCTCCTCCATGTCCATCGACGTGTCGGGCACCGGTTGACCCCACTGGGTGAGCCAGCCGGTCATCTGGTCGATCTCCGGCTGCTGGGCGGCGATGATCTCATCGGCGAGGGCCACCACGGCGGGCGAGGCGCCGTTCGTGGCGGCGAGCCGTGACATCTCGATGGCCTGCGCGTGGTGCGGGATCATCCCCTGCACGAAGGCCACGTCGATCCGGTTGACCCCGGCGGGCAGCGGCACCGTGGTGGTGGAGGTCCGCTCGGCGTCCTTGTCGGCGTCCTTGTCGGCGCCCTTGTCGGCGCCCATGTCGTGCGCCGTGTCGCCCGTGGCCGACGCCCCGCCATCGGAGTCGGAGCCGCCGCACGACGCGAGGACGAGGGCGGCGAGCACCGTTGCGGCCACGGCCATCACGGGGCGGAACCCACCACGACGGAGCCGGTCGGCAGGGTGGGGTGCGTGGTGAGGCTGGGGCAGGTGGGGCAGGTGCACGGTGTCCTCCGGTGGGGTCGATCGGCCGCCACGGACGGCGTCGGGGGTCGGGGTCAGGGAACGGGACTCGCCGAGACGAGGACGGCGGTGAGGGCGACGATGGCGACGAACAGTACCGTCTCGACGGCGAGCGTGGCGCGGAACCTCGCGAGGGCCGCGGGGTCGGCGCCGTCGGGACCCGACAGGCGGGGCAGGAGCTCACGACGGTGGTAGGCGCCGAGGCCCGCCGCCACGGCGACGAGCAGCACCTTCGCCACCAGCACCCGTCCGAAGTCCGTGGACCACACCGCCGTGGGGTCGCCGAGGATCAACGCCCCCATGACCAGGCCGGTGACCGCCACGGCCACCAACGCGACGGCGGCCCACCAGGAGAAGCGGGCGGCGAGCGGCGCGACCGGGGGCGATGCCGCACCCGACCGGCGGCGCCAGACGGTGGCGGCCAGCAGCGCCACCCCGGCGGACCACAGGCCGGCGGCGCCGAGGTGGACGGCGTCGTCGAGCGCCATGAGCAACCGCGGCGAGGTGTCGGCGGTGTGGCCGACGAACGATTCCGAGCCCACGAGCAGTGCTGCACCGAGCCATGCCAGCGGCGCGGGGGCCACCTGCACCGGTTCCCGGCGGCGTGAGCGGCGGACCACCGGGGCGGGCGCGGGCGGCGCCACCAGCAGGGCCGACCCGCCGCCGGCCACGGGCTGGGCCCCCACCGGGCCGGGATCGGCGGGCGCCAGGACCGGACCGGCCGCGGCGCCCGTCCGACCGGCCGGCCGCACCGGCACGAGACCGACGCCCACGAAGAGCAGGACCATGGTGGCGCCGACGAGTCGGAGCACCGTGGCGATCCCCTGGCCCGACGACAGCGCATCGACCCACGCCCCCGGCGCCAGGACACCGCCCCACCCGCCGTCGGCGACGGCCGCCCCCACCGGCACGGTCACGAGCGTGAGGGCGACCGCGACGGCCGCGGCCCGGCGGACCAGCGCCACGAGCCAGCGGGTCTCGCCCCGGGGGCCGCGGTGCACGAGCGAGAGATAGGCCGTGCCCCCGACCGCGCCGAGCAGTGCGAGGTAGAACGCGCCACGGACCGCGGTGGCCACACGATCCACCGACGAGGCGGTCGATGCCGCCGACCCCGCCGGGGCCTCCGATCCGCTGTTCGTGGCCGGCAGCGCGGTGGGCGGCAGCGCAGTGGGGGGTTGCGGCGCGGCGGGTGACGTGTCCGCCGACGTGCCCGAGGACGGAGCACCGGAGGCCGCAGGGGTGTCGACCGACCCACCGGGAGCGACGGCTGCCGCGGAGGAGGTGAACGAGATGGAGCCACCCATCCGGTGCGTGTCCCCCGAGCGGATCCCCCACCCCAACCGGTACCGCCCGCCGGCGAGCGGCCGCTCGGGCCGGACGGTGATCACCAGGCCCGACCTGTCGACGGTCACCGACCCGACCCCTACGGCCCCCTCGGGCCCGGAGATGGTGAAGCGGTCGGGATCGGGCTCGGAGGCCTTGGAGAAGGTGAGGGTCACCACCTCCACGGGGGCGCTGACGGTGGACGCGTTCGCCGGGTCCGACGACGTGAGCTCGGCGTGAGCACCGGCCGGGGACGCCAGCGCCGATCCAGCTCCGAACAGTGCGAGGATCACGACGACGAACCGTGCGCCCCGCACCACGGACGGTGCGCCGAACGTCCGGGGCGCCCGACGCAGCGTCATCATTTCGTAACACTACATTCCGGGAGCGGCTGAGCACACGCGCCCCGGGCGGTGATGGGCATCGGCCCCGGCGGGGCCCCGACTCACCGGACCGGCGGACCCACCAACGTTCCGGCGTCACCCCGGATGGCCCCGATCATTCGCCGGCCATCACCTCCCGGCGTTCCTCCCCCACCTGGACGGTGAGTGGACCGCGCTCGATCGCCGTCGACCTCCCCGGCGTCGCGGAGTTCGAGGTGGTGCATCCAGTGCCGCCCGGACGGGTCCCACCCGCCGCCACCGACGCGCCCGGCCCTCGGGGCGGACGACCGGTTCCCCCGCCGCGTCCTACGCCGCGGTGCCGCCGATGGTGAGGCCGTGCGCTCGGAGGGTGGGGACCCCGTCGCCCACGGGCACGCCCTGGCCGTCCTTGCCGCAGGTGCCCGGGTGACCCATCGCGAAGTCGTTCCCCACCGCGTCGATCGCGGCGAGCACCGCCGGGCCGTTGCCGATCAGGTTGCCCTCCCGCAGCGGCTCGGTGATCCGGCCGTCCTCGATCAGGTAGGCCTCGGTCATGCCGAACACGAAGTCGCCGGTGGCGGTGTTGACCTGGCCGCCCCCGAGGTGCGCCACGTACACGCCGCTGGGCGTGTCGGCCACGATCTCCTCCGGTGTGGACGTGCCACCGAGCAGGTAGGTGTTGGTCATCCGCACCATCGGGAGGTGCTGGTAACTCTGGCGCCGGCCGTTGCCGGAGCTCGGCCGGCCCTCCTTGCGGGCCCGCAGCCCGTCCCACATGTAGTCCACGAGCACACCGTCCCGGATCAGCACGTTGCGCTGGGCGGGGCGGCCCTCGTCGTCCACCGCGAAGCAGCCCCACTCACCCCCCATCGTGCCGTCGTCGACCAGCGTCACCAGCGGACTCGCCACCTGCTCGCCGAGGCGGCCGGCGAACACCGAGGCACCCTTGGCCACGAGGTCGGCCTCGAGGCCGTGGCCGCACGCCTCGTGGAACATCACGCCGCCGCCACCCGGGCCGATCACCACGGTCATCTCGCCCGACGGCGCCGGGCGGGCGGCCAGCTTGGTGAGGGCGCGGTCCGCGGCGCGGCGGGCGAGGTCGGCCACGTCGTACTCGTCGAACAACTCGAAGCCCACGGTGCGGCCCACCGACTCGCGGCCGGTCTGCATGCCGGTGTCGCCGGTGGCCACGGCGCTCACCGAGAACAGCGTCTTCACCTGGTCGTCCTCGGCGAGGACGCCGTCGGTGTTGGCCACCAGGATCCGGCGGCGCGAATCCGCGTACCGGGCGGAGACCTGGGTGATCGCGCCGCCGGCGGCGCGGGCCGCCTCGTCGGCCGCCACGAGCAGCTCCACCTTGCGGGCCTTCGGCACGTCGCCCGGAAGGACCCGCACCAGATTGGGCCGCGGTGCGTCGACCCGGTCGAGGTCCACCACCGCCGTGCCGCCGGCGCCAGCCGACCGCGACGCCGCGGCGGCGACCTCGGCTGCCGCGACGAGACCGGCCTCGCTCAGGTCGGACGTGTGGGCGAAGCCGGTGGAGTCACCCACGACCACCCGGATCCCGGCGCCCCGGTCGCGGCCGGAGGTCAGCTCCTCCACACGGCCGTCGTCGAGCAGGGCCGAGGAGGAGCGCTTGTCCTCCACGAACACCTCGGCGAACTCGGCCCCCCGGGCGGTGCCCGCGGCGAGGACCCGCGTGATGGTGGACTCGTCGAGCACGGGGCTCCTCCGGTGGGTCGGGGCGGGCCGCCGCGGCGATTCCGCAGCGGGCGACGGGAGTGCTTATGGTATCCGCCGTGCCTGTGCGCCCCGGTCTGTGTGCCGTCGTCGACCTCGAGGTCGGCGAGGAGGACACCGCCATCGCGCTGCGTTCCGGCGAGGTGCCCGTCCTGGCCACCCCGCGCATCCTCGCCCTGGTGGAGGAGGCGTCGGTCCGGGCCCTCGACGGCGCCCTCGACGACGGCGTGTCCACCGTGGGCATGAGGGTGCAGCTCGAGCACATCTCGCCCACCCCGATCGGCGGGGTGGTCCGGGCCGAGGCCCACCTCGAGAAGGTGGAGGGCCGGCGACTCCTGTTCCACGTCTCCGCGAAGGACGAACGTGGCCTCGTGGCCGCCGGCAAGGTCACCCGTGTGGTGGTCGACGTCGAGCGGTTCATGGAGAAGACCCGCTAGCACCGGGCGGGGCCGCGGGTCACCGGTAACGTGGCCGCACCCCATGGACGACCACCGAGCCGCGTCCGACGCGGACGCCGAGCGGGCGGAGGCCCTGGCCGAGATCGGCGACCAACCGGTTCCCGCGGTCCTGCCCCGCAACGACTGGAGGCGCATCGTGCTGCGCCTCGGGATCAGCGTGGCGTTCCTCGCGCTGCTCGTGTGGCGTCTGCCCGAGGTGTCGCTCGACGAGCTCTTCGGGGCCCTCACCGGCGCCAAGGTGGCGTGGGTCCTGGTGGCCGTGGCGGTGCACGTGGTGGCGTACGTGCTGCAGACGCTGCGGTGGGCCGAGGTGTCCGACACCCTGGGCATCCACCTCCCCTTCCGCCGGCTGTTCTCCCACCTGCTCGCCGGCGAGTTCGTGTCGAACGCGCTGCCCACCTCGTTCGGCGGCGACGTGGTGCGGGTGATGCGCCAGGGCCGCGACGCCGGCGACTACGCGGACGCCTTCGCGTCGACGAGCCTCGAGCGGCTCACCGGCTGGCTGGTGCTCCCCCTCCTGTCCGCGGTGGGACTGGTGGCCGGCGGCTACCTCGACCTGGGCGCACCCACGGCCATCGCCGTGGCCGTGGGTGTGGTCACGGTGCTCGCCCTCGTCACGATCCTGTGGGTGGCCGGCCACGAACGCGGCGCCGGGCGGCTCGTGGGCCGCGAGGGGTGGCGCCGGTACCTCGGTTCGGTGCACCTCGGGGTGGTGGCGTTCCGGCACCGGCCGGGGCGCGCCGCCAAGGTGCTCGTGGCCGGGGTGGGGTTCCAGTTCCTGCAGTGCGTGTCGGTCTGGGCGGCCGCCCGGTCGCTGGGGCTGGCGCCGGTCACGCTGCTCGCGGCAATGGCCTTCTTCCCGCCCACCGCGGTGCTGCAGAACGTGCCCTTCGCACTCGGGGGCCTCGGCGTGCGCGAGGCCGCGTTCGTCCTCTTCTTCGGCGCGCTCGGCGTGTCGGACTCCGACGCCATCGCGCTCGGCCTGCTCGTGTACCTCGTGTTCGTGCTGGCCTCCCTCGCCGGGGCCCCGAGCTTCGCCATGGGCGGGGGACGGCGGACGGTCGACGCACCGGCGTGACGAACGCCACCGAGGTGAACAGTCGTCACGTGCAACCGGAGGACACGAGCTGCATCCGCAGCACCGGTGCACGCCGAACCACGGGGCATGCACGCCACGTCCAGCCCCCCCACGACCGGCGTCGGCCCCGTCGACCACGACCTCGTCCCCGATGCCCGCACCGCCGACGCCCCGGTCGGTGACGGAAGTCCGTCGACCCTTGGAAGGACGCAGGTAGAACTGACGTTGATCCCTTCCGGCGGTACGGTTGCCGCCGACGAGGAGGCCCCGCGAGAGATGCTGCTGGAGAAGATCGAGAGCCCCGCCGACCTGAAGGGTCTGGACGAGCAGCAGCTCACGTGGCTCGCGGCGGAGATCCGTGACTTCATCGTCACCCGGGTCACCGAGCACGGCGGCCACCTCGGCTCGAACCTCGGGGCCGTGGAGATCACCCTCGCCCTCCACCGCACCTTCGACTCGCCCCGCGACATCATCCTGTGGGACACCGGCCACCAGGCCTACGTCCACAAGATGCTGACCGGCCGCCTCGACGACTTCGCCCACCTCCGCCAGGAGGGTGGCCTGTCCGGCTACCCGTGCCGGGCCGAGTCCGAGCACGACTGGGTGGAGAACAGCCACGCCTCCACGATCGTGAGCTACGCCCACGGCATGTCCACGGCGCTGCACCTGCGGGGCGAGGACGACCGCCACCTCGTCGCCGTGATCGGCGACGGCGCCCTCACCGGCGGCATGGCCTACGAGGGCCTGAACAACCTCGGCCACTCGGGCCGACGGGCGATCATCGTGCTCAACGACAACGGCCGGTCGTACGCCCCCACGGCGTCACGCCTCGGCGAGAGCCTCAGCCGGTTCCGCGCCTCGTCGGCCTACCTGCGCAACCGGGCCCGCATGGAGCGGCTGCTCCAGGAGGTGCCCGTGGTCGGCGGCTACCTCGAGAAGGGCGTCGACGGCGCCAAGGCCGCCATCCGCGAGATCTTCGAGCCGCCGGCGTTCTTCGAGCAGCTCGGCGTGGCCTACCTCGGGCCGTACGACGGCCACGACGTGCCGGCGATGGAGCAGGCGTTCCGGGCCGCCCGCGAGATGGACGGCCCGGTGGTGGTGCACGTGCTCACCCAGAAGGGCCGCGGCTACGGGCCGGCCGAGTCCGACCCGGTGAAGAACATGCACGACACCTCCGAGCTGAAGGCGGGGTCCTTCACGGCGGCGTTCTCCGACGCGATCCTCGCCGAGGGCGAGGCCCGGCCCGAGCTGGTGGCGATCACCGCCGCCATGCCCGACTCCACCGGCCTGCTCCCGTTCGGCGAGCGGTTCCCGGACCGGATGTTCGACGCCGGCATCGCCGAGCAGCACGCCGTCACCTCCGCTGCCGGGATGGCCATGATGGGCCTCCGCCCGGTGGTGGCCGTCTACTCCACCTTCCTCACCCGGGCGATCGACCAGGTCAACCTCGACGTCGGCCTGCACCAGACCCCGGTGGTCTTCGCCCTCGACCGTGCCGGCATCACCGGCGACGACGGCGCCTCCCACCACGGCGTGCTCGACATGGTGCTGCTGTCCAAGGTGCCCGACATGACGCTGTTCGCACCGTCGAACCACGCCGAGGTCGGCCAGATGCTGCACGACGCCCTCGACCTGTGCACCGACGGCCCCGCAGCCATCCGCTTCGCCAAGACGATGCCGCCGGACCCGTCCGACCCGGAACTCGGCGTGGCCGGGTCCGGCCTGTCGGCCCGGAAGGTGCGTGACGGCGAGGAGATCTGCATCATCGGTGTGGGCAAGATGCTCGCCGCCGCCCGCGATGCGGCCGACAAGCTCGCCGCCGAGGGCCACCGTGTCACCCTCTGGGACCCCCGGGTGGTGAAGCCGCTCGACCCGGAGATGCTGGCCGACGCCGCCGGCCACCGACTGGTGGTCACGGTGGAGGACGGCCTGCGCGACGGCGGTGTGGGCGCGGCTGTGGCCGACGCCCTGTCGAAGCTCGCCCCGGTCGACGGTCCGTCGGTGCGGGTGCTCGGCGTGCCGTCGGTGTACCTGCCGCACGGCAAGCCCGACACGATCCTGGCGAAGCTCGGCCTCGACGCCGACGGCATCGTCGACGAGGTCCTCTCCTGGACCCGAACCACCGTCAGCTGACCCCGCTGCCGGAGAAATAGGGGTCCGCAACGCCCGGTATGGGCGCGGAGCCGCCGGAGAACCGCCACGCGGGGCGGTATCAGGGCGGTCAGGAGTAGAAGGGGTTCTCCCCGGCGGTGTGATCGGTCGCGTCGATCACGTCGACCACCTCGGGGACGTGCTCGAGGATCGACTTCTTGATCCCCTCGGTGAGGGTGACGGCGCTCACCGAGCAGCCCTGGCAGCCGCCGCCCATCGTCACGTACACCCGGTTGTCCTCGTCGACCCCCACGAGGGTGGCGAATCCGCCGTGGGCGGCGAGCGCCGGGTTGATCGACTGCTCGAGCAGCTGGGTGACGCGCTCGGCCACGTCGCCCGACAGCTCCACCTGGATGCCGGCCAGCGGGTCCGGACGGTTCGGGTTCCGGATCACCAGCCCGCCCTGGCCGGCGTTGCGGGGCAGGTCGAGCTCCGCTCCACGGAGCCGTTCCACCGAGTCCAGCGGGATGATGAGCGTGAGCTCGCCCACCCGGTAGGTGTGGGGCGCGGGGTCGTCGGACCCCTCCGTCGACCCGCCAGGGACGTCGTCGAAGGAGAGGTCGTAGGTGTACTCGGGGCCCGACACGCCGGTGATCTCCACCCGGAGGCCGAGGCCCTCCGGCCGGTCCTCCTCCGACCGGATCCCGAGCACGGTGGACAAGGCCGCCGGGGTGACCGACATGACCACGTCACCCTCGGTCTCGGCAGTCGCCGCGGCGTGGGCCGGGGCCGGTTCGGGGGACACGGGCTCTGTCTGGGTGCTCATCTGCTGCGCTCCGGTCGTGGGCGGTGACCGTCACCGGCCGACGGGATTTGCACCATGGTAATAGGAGAAATCCCTCCGGCCCACGGGGGTGGCAGGTGCCACCCCCCGACCGGGCTCAGTGGGCGGCGGCGTGCTGCTTCGACCTCGTCCGGAACGCACCGGCGAGCTGCTCCTCGGTGAACCCGGGCGACTCCTCCCCCTTCACCGCGTACCGGTAGAGGGCGGTGCGGAAGATCCCGCCGAGGGCACCGGTGAACGAGCTCACGAGGACCATCCATGCGACGAACACCACGAGCGCCGCCACCGGCGACACGAGGCCGATGGCGAAGGCGACGCCGAACCCGGCGAACACCGCGATGACCGACACCAGGCCGAGCCCGCCGTTGACCGTGAGGTTCTCACCCCACGTCCGCTTGAACGCCTGACCGGAGCGGGTCACCGCCTCCTTCATGCCCACGTGCTCGATGACCATGATGGGCACCACCAGCAGCGTCACGAGCGCCCAGGCCACACCGGCGACCGCGCCGAGGATCTGGCCGACCACGCCGGTCTTCTGCTGGATGGCCTTGATCACGATCGAGACGGTGGCGCACACCAGGGCCCACGGCAGGATGTGACCGGCGTTGGCGGCCGCCATCCGCAGCGCGGACGACAGCGTCGGGCTGCCACCCGTCAGCCGCTCGTTCGCGGCGAGCACCAGGGCGGCCTGGAAGAAGATGACCACGTAGCTGGCGACCAGGTACCCGAGGAACAGCAGCACCCAGCCGAGTGGCTGCATCGTGAACTGCGGGGCCGACGGCCCGGTGGCCTCGATCACCTTGGAGGCGTTCGAGGTCACGAAGACGCCGGCGAGGAACGGCGCCATCAGGACGACCGCGGCGACGGTCGACAGGATGGGTAGGAGCATCAGTTCCTTGTCCTGGCGGAGCACCTCCCAGGAGGAACGGAAGAGCGAGGCGGAGCGGCTGAAAGTTCCCATGCGAACCAGTGTGCCGATCCACCGGAAAAACCGGACACCCTCGTGGGCCCGGGAATCCGGGCCGTCAGAGGTGGAGGCCGCGCTCCTCGGCCTGCGCCGCGAGCTCCAGCCACGCCTCCTCCGCCAGCGCGAGCTCAGCACCCACCGACGCCAGCTCACGACCGGCCTCCGTGAGGGTCTCGTGGTCACCCTCCGCTCCGGCCCGGGCGACGCGATCGGCCAGGTCGTCGTGGCGTTCCTGCAGCGCCGCCACCTCCCGCCCCGCGGCCCGAAGGCGGTGCCGCAGCGTCGATGGACTGGGCCCCGCGTTCCCGCCGCCGCCACCGCTCCGGTCGCCACCCCGGTTCCCGCCGCCGACCGACGCAGCGGCCGATGCAGCGGCCGACCCGGTGCCGGCGGCGGATCCCCGTGGCACCTCCGCCGCCCCGGCACGGCGGGAACTCCGCACGGCGCGCCGCTCCGCCTCGTAGGCCGCGTAGCCACCGGGGCGCCGCCCGGCGGACCCGGCGCCGTCGAGCACCACCACGTCGGCCACCGTCCGCTCGAGGAACGCGCGGTCGTGGCTCACCACCACCAGGGCGCCCGGCCAGTCCTCGAGGAAGTCCTCGAGCTGTCGGAGCGTGTCGAGGTCGAGGTCGTTGGTGGGTTCGTCGAGGAGCAGCACGTTGGGCTGCTCGGCGAGGACCAGCAGCAGCTGCAGCCGTCGCCGCTCCCCGCCCGAGAGCAGACCGACCGGCGCCCATTGCGCGTCCTCGTCGAACCAGAAGGCCTCGAGCAGCGCGGCGTCCCGCCAGTCGGCCTCCCGGTGCGGACCGGTGAGCGCGTCGCGCACCCGCACGGTCGGGTCGAGGTGCCGGCCGCGCTGGTCGTAGACACCCACCCGGGCGGTGCTGCCGTGCTCCACGCGGCCCTCGACCGGCTCGACGCGCCGGGCCATCACGTCGAGCAGCGTCGACTTGCCCGAACCGTTGACACCCACGATCCCGAGCCGCTCCCGTGGGTCGAGGAGCAGGTCCAGGTGACGGAACAGCCACGGCCCCTCCGTCCCGTCGGGCAGTGCGAAACGGTGGCCGACGTCGTGGAGTTCCACCACCCGGTCGCCGAGCCGTGGGGTGCCGTGGTGCAGGGGCAGGTCGCCGGGACGGGCGGCGGACCGGGCGCGCCCCTCGACCACCGCGGTGGCCGACTCGATGCGGGCCTTCGGCTTGGAGGTGCGGGCCGGCGCGCCACGCCGCAACCAGGCCAGTTCCGTGCGGGCGAGGTTCCGGCGGCGGTCCTCGGCCCTGGCCTCCCGTTCGGCCCGGAGCGCCCGTCCCTCCAGGTAGGCGTCGTACCCGCCATCGTGTACGAACCCCTCACCACGGTCGAGTTCGAGCACCCGGTTGGTGACCCGGTCGAGGAAGTGGCGGTCGTGGGTCACGAGCACCAGGCCGCCCCGGTACTCCACGAGCCGGTCCTCGAGCCACGCGATGGCGTCGATGTCGAGGTGGTTGGTCGGCTCGTCGAGGACCAGCACGTCGGAGGGGCTCACGAGTGCCCGGGCCAGCGCCACCCGCTTGGCCTGCCCTCCGGAGAGCCGCCCCACCTCGTCGTCGAGGAGCGGGCCGAGGCCGAGGCGGTCGGCGACGGCGGCGGCCTCCCACGGTTCCACCCCGGCGATGGCGTCGAGCGTGTCGCGCACCGTGGGGCCGGAGAGCGCCGGGTCCTGGCCGAGCACCGCGAGGCGCGTCCCCCGCCCCCGGCGCACGGTGCCCTCCTCCGGCTCCACCGTCCCGGCGAGGATGCCGAGCAGGGTCGACTTCCCGCAGCCGTTGAGGCCCACCACGCCCCAGCGGTCGCCGTCGCGCACGGTCAGCGACACGCCTGCGAACAGCGGCCGGCCCGGCCGGGTGGCCGCCAGCCCGGTGGCGTCGAGCCGGATCACCCCGGGGGCCGGCGGTCGCCGACGGCGCGGTGGGTCCGGGACCGGGTCACGCCGCGGGGAGGCCCATCGCCGCCCGGCGACCGGCGAGCCAGCCCTCGAGCACGGCCAGCGCCTGCGGCTCGACGAAGGAGATGTGGGCTCCGAACCACTGCGCGTCCATCGCCACCGAGCCGTTCCACACCTGCACCGCGCCGCGCCCGTCGGCCGGCACTGCCGCGCCGGGCGACCCGGTCACCGGCACCGTGGGCGCGGCGATCCGCTCGCCCACGAGCGGCAGGCCCAGTAGCGAGATCAGCCGGTCGGTCGTCACGTTGGGCACGATGCCGTCGTTCACGCCGTACTGCACGAACAACGGTGTCCGGCGCTCACGCAGTCGGTCGGCGAAGTTCGCGCCATCGGCCGGGTCGAGCAGCATCGTGGCGGCCGACTGCAACGCGGCCGAGTCGCCGGCGGTCACGCCCACCGGCACGGAGTTGGCGAACAAGGGCCAGATGACCGAGTTGAGGATGATGTCGGCGATGCCCACACCGGCCACCTGCAGGTAGCTGCCCTGCAGTTCGGGCAGCAGCGCCGTGACCGACACGCCCAGCACACCACCCATCGAGGTGCCCTCGTAGAGCAGACGCGACGTGTCGAGGTCGGGCCGGCCGTCGCCGTGGGTGCCGTCGGGGCGCCACGGGGCCAGGTCCCGGCCCGCGAGCGAGGTCTGCACCGCCCGCACCAGCGAGACGTGGTCGACGATCCCCTGGACGGTCATCGTGGGGAGCCGGCCGAAGGTGGACGGGTCCGCGAGGTCGAGCACGTAGCCGCCCTCGTCCTGGCGGTCGCCGTGGTTCGGGATGTCGATCCCGATCGTGGCCATGCCTGCCGCGGCGTTCGGCGCCGCCACGGTGATCATCGTCTCCTTGGCCACCGTGATGCCGTGGCCGTACACCACCACCGGCGCGCCGTCGGGACCGGCGGGACGTTCGGGCAGCACCAGGAGGAACCGCTCCCACTGCGGGGTGGGCGGGTTGGAGGTGCGGGCGACGCCGTCGGGCCCCCGGAAGTCGGTGAGCTCCACCTCGCCGCTCACCACGGCGGACGCGCCCGGCACCAGCGTCGGCGGCGACACCACCAGGTTACGGACGCCGTGGGGCCGCTGCCGGGCCACCTGCGCCATCGTGTCGAGGGTGCGGGTGGCGTCGCCGCTGCTGCGCGCCGTGAAGCGCGTCGCGCCCAGCACGCGGTCCCATCCGTCGCCCTCGATGCGGGCCAGGTCGGCCCGCACCGTCGCGAGCCATGGCGACGGGTCCACCACCCCCGGCGGCCGTACCACCTCACCCACGTAGGCACGGAGCCCGGTGGTCAGGCGCGCCACGTAGGTACGGCCCGGCTCCCAACGGGTGACGGGCCACGCCCGCACGACCGTGTTCGGGGCACCCTGGCGCAGGGAGTCGGTCATCACGCCGGCTCGTACCGGCACCCGGTCGCCGGTGGCGGCGTCGAACACGGCGAGCACGTCACCGCCGTCGGCCGGGAGGCTCGCCGGGTCCACCGCCCGGTCCACCTCGAACACCACCGGCCCCACCGCGGAGAACCCGTCCGCGTCACCGAAGGCATCGGACTCGCGTGCACCCGGCCCGAGCGGGTCGCGCGCCGCGGCGGGCAGCAACGACTCGGGGATCGCCAGGCGACGGCCCGTCGCGCGGGTGGCGTCGGCGACGGTGAACTCGTCGGACGGGAACGGCAGCGCGCACGACCGCACGGCCGCCGAGGAGCACGGGGGGCGGGCCGCGGCACCCGGGGCGTCGGAGCGCTGGGCGACCGGCAGCGGCACCACGCACGACGCCGCCACACCGGCCACGACGACGGCACCGACGATGGCGCCCACCCTCCGGCCGACCCTCCTGCGGGGGCGCCGAACGACACTGCTCCCCGATCGGCGGCCGGTCCGGCGCGGGGCGCCGTCCGTCCTGCGATGTCGCCCGCCCGATCGATCCATCCGTGCCGTCCCCCTGCGGTCCGCCTGGCTCCGGCCACGGTAGACCGCCGGTGACGGGGTCGTCAGGTGCTCAGACGGTGCCGGGCGGTGGTGGCGGCGCCACGGTGCCCGGCGCCGGCGGCGGCGGCACCGC
>CAIPVR010000184.1 GCA_903868545.1 uncultured Actinomycetes bacterium | reverse complement strand
CGGGCAGCCCGCCTCCTCGCACACGGTCACCAGGTCGAGTTCCCGGAGGGTGCGACGCATACCCAGCACCGGGGCGACGTGGCGGACCGGTGACCGCATCCAGTCGGGCTTGGCCTCGCAGAGCGCATCGCCGCCCGCCACCCCGGCCTCGGCGAGGCGGCCCCGCAGCCGGACCGACGTGCCGGCCGACGGGTCGTCGGCGTCCACCGGTCGGCGTGCCCCCGGGGACCGCTCCCCCGGGCCGAGGCCCCGCGAGAACGGCGACAGGTCGGAGCCGTCGGCCGCCTCGCGCCACACCACCCCGGCGCGGTCCACCGCGACCGGTGCCCAGCGGGCGGTGAAGGCCTCGGCGAACCCCTCCGCCACGGCGCGGAGGTCCCCGTCGAGCCCCTCGGCCGCCAGCGACGTGACACCGTGCTCAGCGATCCCGCAAGGGACGATGTGGGCGAAGTGCGCGAGGTCGGGGTCCACGTTCACGGCCACACCGTGCAGCGACCGGCCACGCTCCACCCGCACGCCCACCGCGGCGACCTTCCTCGGGTGGGAGGACCGGGGTGCCACCCACACACCCGGATACCCCGGGAGGCGCCCCACGTCGAGGAGCCCGAGCGCGACGAGGGTGTCGATGACCGCCTGCTCGAGCGTGGCCACGTAGGCCGGTACGTCGGGGAGGGTTCCCCCGCCCTTCCCGGGCAGGTGCAGGACCGGGTAGGCCACGAGTTGGCCCGGTCCGTGGTAGGTCACGTCGCCACCACGGTCCACCGCCACCTCGTCGATGCCCACCTCGGCCGGGTCGACCAGCACGTGGGAGCGGTCGGCGTGCCGGCCGAGGGTGAAGATGGGCGGGTGCTCGAGCAGGAGCAGGTGGTCGTCGGCCGACGGCCCCCCGTGCAGGGCCTGCTGGAGCGACCACGCCTCGCGGTAGTCCACGCGGCCGAGCCACCGGACCCTCAGCGGCACCCCCGTGCCGGCGAGCAGGTCCGGACCCGGTGCGGCGGGGGGCCCGGACCGGTCGGCGGGCGCGGCGGGGGCGGTGGCCATGCAGCGCCGGCCTACAGCTCCGCGGCCCAGTCGCGGGTCTCGATGATCTCGCGCACCCGGGCCAGGAAGGCCGCCGCGTAGGCGCCGTCGAACGCGCGGTGGTCCCACGAGAGCGTGAGGTTGCCCACCGAGTGCACCGCGATCGACTCGTTGCCCCAGGCGTCGGTGATCACCACCGGCTTCCGGGCGACACCGTCGGTGGAGAGGATCGCCACCTGCGGCTGGTTGATGATCGGCACCACCACGAGCGTGCCGTAGCTGCCCGAGTTCGAGATCGTGAACGTCCCCCCCGACAGCTCGTCGGGGCCGAGCGCCTTGGAGCGCGCCCGGGTGGCCAGGTCGTGGATGTCGCGGGCGATCGCGCGGAGCCGCTTGTCGTGGGCGTCACGCACCACCGGGGCGAGCAGACCCTGGTAGTCGAGGTCCACGGCGATCCCGAGGTGCACCTCGTTGTGGAGCACCACCACCCCGTCGCCCATCGACGCGTTCATGTGCGGGAACTCCCGCAGTGCGTCGATCACCGCCCGCGACACGAACGGCAGATAGGTGAGGGAGAAGCCCTCCTCGGCACGGAACGCCGAGCGCTCCGTGCGACGCACGCGGTCGACCCCCTCGAAGTCGACCTCGACGATGGTGATCGCGTGGGGCGCGGCGGCCTTGGAGGCCACCATGTGCTCGCCCGTCATCCGCCGGATCTTGTTGAGCTCCTCGACGGTGTCGCCCGTGCCCGGCCGCAGCGGGGCGACGCTCGGCGGGGCGGGCGTCGCCCTCGGGGCCCCCGACGTCGCGGGCACCGCCGCCGGGGCCGCG
>CAIPVR010000183.1 GCA_903868545.1 uncultured Actinomycetes bacterium | reverse complement strand
GGCACCGACCTGCGTCCCGAACTGGCGGCGGTCACCGCGCCGACCCTGGTCATCTCCGGATCGGAGGATCCCGTCTCACCACCGGAGGCCGGTGCGGAGATCGCGGCAGGTGTCACCGGAGCCCAGCACGAGGTGATCGTCGGTGTCTCCCACATGGCCCAGGCGATGGCACCGGCAGCGGTGTCCCGACTCATCGGGGACTTCCTTGACACCACCCTCGGCTGACCCCCGGTATCGGCGCATACTGGCGGTATGACGGCACCCACCGTGGCCGTGTTCGGACCACACCCCATCCTCACGGTGACCATCGAGGCGCGGCAGGGTCAGGACAGCGACGACATCCACGTCCACGCCGGGGGCCAAGGGGTCTGGGTCTCGAGGATGGTCGCCGAACTGGGTGGCACTGCGGTGTTGTGCGGTTTCCTCGGCGGGGAGATCGGGACGGCCCTGCGCGCGTGCCTGGCGGAACTGCCTCTCACCACACGGCTCGTGGCCAGCACCGCCACCTCCGGCTGCTACGTGATCGACCGCCGCGGTGGCGACCGCCGGCCGGTCGCCACCGCCTGGTCCGGTCCGGCGACGCGCCACGAACTGGATGACCTCTTCTCCACGACGATCGCCGCGGCCCTCGCGGCGGACGTCCTCGTGGTCACGAACCCGTTGCCCGGCGATGCCCTGCCGGAGGGCTACTACCGCGACCTCGTGTCGGACGTGCGGCGCACCGGCACGCCGGTCCTCGTGGACCTGTCGCCGCCCCGGCTGCAGGACGCGCTCGCCGGTCGGCCCGACCTGGTGAAGATCAACGACTGGGAACTGGCCCAGTACGTGACGGGTCCGGTCGACTCCCCGGAGGACCGGGAGAGCGCCATGAGCACCCTCATCCGCGACGGGGCCGGTTCCGTGGTGGTCACGCGCGGCGGAGCGCCCGCCTACGCCATCTCCCCGACCGGGGCGAGACTCCGTCTGGAGCCGCCGGTCTTCGAGCACGGCCGACCCGAGGGCTGCGGCGACTCGATGATGGCGGGCATCGCGACCGCGTGGGCGGCTGGGGAGTCCTGGCTGGACTCGGTGAGCCGGGGTATGGCCGCGGGTGCCGCGAACTTCCTTCGACGTGGGCTGGGGACCGGGATGCGGGAGGTCGTGGACGGGCTCACGGTCCGGGTCGAGAGCGAGGAGGGTACGGCGGGGTGAGGTCCTGTCCGGCGATGATGGCGGCGGGTGCGATGTCACGCACCCAGGGCACGTACTCGGCGACCGGATCGATGGCACCCAGGCGGCGCAACCCCGCTGCGATGGCCACCTCCCGGCCGAGGCGGGGGTGGTGGGAGTCCGAACTGAGCACATGGATCAGCCCGGCCTGTGCGAGCATGCGCATCCCCCGGTCGGCCGGCGGGTCGATCATGGTGGCGGCCGTGGCCTGCACGAGCGCCCCCTCGGCGACCAGCCGCGCCAGTCGCTCGAACAGATCGGACGACAGGTGTCGCTCCGGGTGGGCGATGAGGCTGCGGAACCCCCGCTGCCGCAGCGTGACGACGCAGTGGTCCAGCGAGTCGCCCAACGGCCCGGATCGTGGTTCGAGGAGGACCCACCGTCCACCGAGCGCGACCGCCGCCAACTCGGGGTCCGACAGGTGCTCCACGATGGTCTCCGCGACCTCGCCCCCGGGGAGCACCGTGACGCGGGCGCCGGACTCCGCGAGAGCGGCGTTGAGTGC
>CAIPVR010000182.1 GCA_903868545.1 uncultured Actinomycetes bacterium | reverse complement strand
GGGTTCACCCGTTCGATGCGGCCGACCGCCGTCGGGCCGCCGGCGCCGAACGAGGCCACCTCCACCGGCGCGGGGTTCACGGCGATGCGCTCCCGGCGCGCCGGGCCAGGCGCTGCGTGCGGTAGGGCTGCGGGTCGTCCGTCTCGTACCCGACGGCCCGGAGCAGGCCGCCGGGCCCGGGGCCGGTGGCCGGCGCCCGAACCGGACGCTGCTCGAACCAGGCCGGGAACCGCATGGCCACCGCGGCGGTGGTGAGGGCCACCGTCTGCAGCAGCACGAAGACCGCCACGTTGTCGAACAGCACCAGGTACGTGAGGGTCACCGTCACGTTGGGGATGTGGCAGGCGAACACCTTCGTGCGGATGGTGCGCGGGGTGTCGTGCTCGGGTGTCACCCACACGTCCCAGAACAGGTCCTGGAACATTCCCTGCCACGCGCCCACGAGCCCCCAGGCGAGCAGCCAGACGCCCCAGCGCGGCCAGCCGGTCGAGTCGGCCAGCACGTAGTAGCTCGCGAGCAGCTGACCGGCCGAGAGGCCCCACACGATCCCGAAGCCGAGCTGTACCGCCCAGCGCCGGGCGCGGTCGAAGGTGAGGGTCCACCGCGCCCACACCACGGGGTAGGCCACCACGATGAGAGCGAGGCTCCCCGCGGTCCACGCGAGCCAGGCCGGGTCGCGGAGCTGGTCCGCGGTGGCGAGTGGCGACGTGACGATGCGCTCCCACGTGCCGGTGGCCAGCGACACGAGCCAGCAGCAACCGAAGTAGATCGCGGCCCGGCTCCACGCGGCACCCGGGCGGTACGGGGTCTGCGCGCTGTGGCGGAACTGACCGAGGTAGGTGCCGAGCCCTCCCGCCAGCAGTCCGGCCCCGATGGCCGCGGCGACCGCCCGCACGCCTACCGACCCCCGGCCACCCGGTGGCCCAGCCGCACGGACAGCTCGCGGGTCGCCTCGGTCACGGCGGCGGCGGTGTCGGCCACCCGGTCGCGGAAGCGCTCGATCGGACCCGACACGCTGATCACCGCCACCGGTCCGTCGGCGTCGAAGACGGGGGCCGCCACGGAGGCCGCGTCGGCCTGGCGCTCTCCCATGGAGATGGCGAATCCCTGCTGGCGCACCTGGTCGAGCTCGCGTCGGAGCACCGCCGGATCGGTGATGGTCTGCGCCGTCATCGCGTCGAGCCGGACCCGGGCGATGTAGTCCTCGCGCTCCTCCTCGGGCAGGAACGCGAGGAACGCCTTCGACGAGGCGCCGGCGTGGAGCGGGAACGGGCGTCCGAGCTGCACGTCCATGCGCACCTCGCGGTCGGGGGTGACCTTGTCGATGTAGATGCGGTGGTCGCCGCTGCGGATCGAGAGCGTGGCGGTCTCGTCGGTCAGCCTCGACAGGTGGCGCATGGTGTCGCCGGCCAGCAGGCGGATGTCGAGGCGGTCGCGGTAGGCGTCGGCCAGGCGCAGCACGGCGGGACCGAGGGAGTAGCGCCGGTTCTCCTCGTCGAGCAGCACCAGGTCTCGTTCGCGCAGCGAGGTCAGGATGCGGTGGACCACGGCCTTCGAGATCTCGAGCGCGTTGGAGATCTCCGTGACGCCGAGGGTGGGTCGGTCCGACTCGGCGAACAGGAACAGGACGTCCGCAGCGCGCTCGATGGAGGTGACGCTGCGCCCTCCGCCGGTCTCGGTGTCCTCTGCCACGTGCCGCTCCCGTCGTTCCTCCGGCGACCCTGCGATCGCAGGTGTTCCGCTCAGCGGAACCACTGTGACACACGGTGTCGATCCTTCCGGGTAACGAACGGCAAGGTAACCCACGAAACGAAATGATGTTCCTCTGAGTGGAACGGACCGTCCGACGCGTGCATCATGGACGTGGGCACCGCCGCAGGGCCGAGGGCCGCGCGGTGATGGGCCGAGGACCGTACGAGCCGTACGCACCGGACGATCCGGACGATCCGGGGATGGAGAGCAGGGGACAGACGTCGTGACCGCCGAGCACGCTCCGAGCGGGCCCCTCCGGGGGCTGCGCGTGGTGGACCTCTCCACCGTGCTCGCCGGGCCGCTGGCCTGCCAGGTGCTCGGCGACTACGGCGCCGAGGTGGTCAAGGTCGAGCACCCGCAACGGGGCGACTCGTTCCGCACCCACGGCCGGGCGAAGGACGGCCACGGCCTCTGGTGGAAGCAGGTGAGCCGCAACAAGCGCCACGTGGGCCTCTACCTCGGCGACCCCGACGGCGCCGAACTCTTCCTCCGGCTGGCGGCGACCGCCGACGTGGTGGTGGAGAACTTCCGACCCGGCACGCTCGAGAAGTGGGGCGTGGGCTGGGACGTCCTCCACCAGCGCAACCCCCGGCTGGTGCTGGCGCGGGTGACGGGCTTCGGTCAGGAGGGTCCGTACCGCGACCGACCCGGGTTCGGCACGCTGGCCGAGGCGATGTCGGGCTTCGCGGCCGTGACCGGCCAGCCCGACGGGCCACCGACGCTGCCGGCGATGGGCCTCGCCGACTCGATCGCCGGGATCACCGTGGTGGGCGCGGTCATGATGGCGCTGTGGCACCGTGACCGCCCCGGCGGCTCCGGTGAGGGCCAGGAGCTCGACGTGTCGCTGCTGGAGCCGATCATGTGCGCCGTCGGCCCCGGCCCCATGGTCTACGACCAGCTCGGCGAGCTACAGCCGCGGACCGGCAACCGGTCCGTGGCCAACGCACCCCGCAACACCTACCGCACCGCCGACGGCCACTGGGTGGCCCTCTCCACGTCGGCCACGCCGATCGCCGAACGGGTGCTCCGTCTCGTGGGTCACCCGGAGGTGGTCGACCAGGACTGGTTCTCCTCGGCCCGGGGTCGTGCCGAGCACGCCGACCTGCTCGACGGCTACGTCGCCGACTGGGTGGCCGCCCGGTCGCGGGCCGAGGTGATGGAGGCCTTCGAGCTGGCCGACGCGGCCGTGGCGCCCGTCTACACGGCGGCCGACGTCCTGGCCGACCCGCAGGTGCAGGCCCTCGACATGGTCACCACCGTGGACGACCCCGACCTGGGGGCGATGAAGATGCAGAACGTGCTGTTCCGGATGTCGGCCACGCCGGGTTCCGTTCGCAGCACCGGCCCGTCGGTCATCGGCACCGACACCGACGCCGTGCTCGACGAGCTCGGGGTGGATCCGGACCGGCGCGCCGCGCTGAGGGAACGAGGGGTGATCGCGTGACGCTCGACGCCACCACCGAGCGGACGGCAGCCGTCGACCCGCTCCTCGCCGCCGTGGCGGCCGGGGTGCGGACCTACGACCTCGCCCGGCCGATGCAGGTGGGCATGCCGCAGTCGCCGAACCATCCCGAGTTCCGGCTGAGCATGCCCCGCCGCCACGGCGACGCCCTGCGGGCCGACGGTGGCTCCGCGGCCAACGACCTTCTCGTCACCGGCACCCACGTGGGCACCCACATCGACGCGCTGGGCCACGTGTCGCACTGCGGCGAGCTCTACGGCGGCGTGTCGGCCGACGACG
Source organism: uncultured Actinomycetes bacterium (assembly GCA_903868545.1). Taxonomy (GTDB): domain Bacteria; phylum Actinomycetota; class Acidimicrobiia; order Acidimicrobiales; family Microtrichaceae; genus CAIPVR01. The sequence continues at coordinate 936 of CAIPVR010000182.1, read as the reverse complement.
CGCAGCAGGGCGGCCGGCTGTCCACCCACGGCGTGGACACCATCCGGCCGATCGTGTGCCGTGGCGTGCTCCTCGACGTGCCGGCCGCGCTGGGGATCGAGGCCTGCGAACCGGCGATGGAGATCACCCCGGAGGACCTCGACCACACCGTCCGGGTGCAGGGCACGCCGCCCGGACCGGGCGAGGTGGTGCTGGTGCGCTCGGGCTGGGGGCTCCGCTGGGACGACGGCGAGGCGTTCCTCGGCCGGGAGACCGGCGTGCCCGGCGTGGGCGAGGCCGGTGCCCGGTGGCTGGCCGACCGTTCGCCGCGGGCGGTGGGTGCCGACACGATCGCCTTCGAGCGGCTGCCCGCCGGTGCAGGGCACGCGCTCCTGCCGGCGCACCGCGTGCTGTTGGTGGAGTCGGGGGTCAACATCATCGAGACCCTCGACCTCGAGGGCCTCGCCGCCGACGGTGTCCATGAGTTCCTCTTCGTGCTCGCCCCGCTGCACCTCGTCGGCGCCACCGGTTCGCCGGTCCGGCCGCTGGCCGTGGTCTCGGCCTGATCGGGGGACGGGTGGGGGAGCAGACCCTGGTCCGACGGCTCGGGGAACTGGCCGCGGCCACCACGGTGGCCGACCTCCCGTCGGCGGCCACCGCATCGGTCCCCCAGCGTGTGCTCGACGTGCTCGGACTGTGCGTGCGGGCGACGCAGCTCGACACCTCTGCTGCGGTGCTCGGCTTCGTGGAGGACCAGGGCGGCGCGCCACGGGCCAGCGCGGTGGGCGTGCCGGCACCCGTGCCGGCGTCGGCCGCGGCCTTCGCCAACGGGGCGCTGGCCCACAGCCTCGACTACGACGACACCCACCTCCCGTCGATCCTCCACCCGTCGGCCTCCGTGGTGCCGGCCGCGCTCGCCGCGGGCGAGGCGGCCGGTTCGCCCGGCGCGGCGGTGGC
>CAIPVR010000181.1 GCA_903868545.1 uncultured Actinomycetes bacterium | reverse complement strand
CTCGGGCACCGTCGAGCCGCCGGAGCAACGCCTCGGTCACCACGTCCTCGACAGGTTCGGCGGTGACCATCGTGTAGTCGGTGACGCACCGGTAGACGCGGGTGCCGTTGCTGCGCCGGGCGGTCCGCATCGGCCCGCCGCACTTCCCGCACACGAGGCGGCCGGCGGTCAGTAGCGCCACCTCGGGACGCCGGCCGCGCTTCTCGCCCTGGGCCAGCACGACGGCCAGGGCGGCCACGGTGTCGGCGTCGAGGATCGGCTCCCATGCCGCTGCGCCCACGTCCTCGCCCTTGTAGACGCGCCGACCGGCGACCGTGGGCGACGACAGGATGCCGCGCAGGGTCGGCGTGCTCCACGCTGCACCTCGGGCGGTCGGGATGCCGCGCTCGTTCAGGTCCGCCGCCACCCCGCCGACGCGCTCGCCGGCGATCACGCGAGCGGCGGCCTCACGAACAATGGCGGCCTCGTGGTCGTCCACCACGAGGGTGCCGTCCACCACCCGGTAGCCGTACGGGCGCCGGCCGCCGTGCCAGCGGCCCTCGCGTGCGATCTGCTCGTGCGCGGCCTTGGTGCGTTCGCTGCGGTGCTCGGACTCGTACCGGGCGAGGTTGCCGAGCGTGCGGGCGCTCAGGCGGCCCGCCGGCGTGGTCAGGTCGACACGACCGGACTGCACGGTGAACACGTCGACGCCGGCCTCGTCCACGGCCACCACGAACCGCTCCAGCTCGGCCGGTGAGCGGTGCAGCCGGTCGGCGGCCCACGCCACCACTGCGTCCACCTGGCCGCCGCCCACGAGCGCCATGACAGCCTCGTAGCCGGGACGCCGCTTGCCGCTGTACGCGCTGCGGTCGTCGTCCACCTGCACGTCCACCACGTCGAGCCCGCGCTCCGCGGCCAGCTTGCGGCAGGCTTCCACCTGACGCTTGGTGGATGCGGACTGCTCGCCGGTGCGGTTGCGACTCAGGCGGGCGTAGACGACGGCTCGGTGCGACATGGGCGCATCATAGGAAGTACGGCGATCGCCGTACTGATCACGCCCTCGGCGAACTCGTTCCTCCGGCGCCGTGGGTCCCGTCGGGGACGCCCCGGTGGGAGCGACCGGTTCGGGACCGGCCGGGTCGATGTCTGGTTCGGTGTGCTCATGGATCCTCCCGGGTGTCGGGTGATGGCTGGTCGGGGTCATCCGCCCGTCACCTGACCCAGGGCGGTGACGAACGGGATGGCGAGCAGGATCAGGCCGGGCACGAGGGTCGCCACGGTGACCGGTACCCATACGAGCTGGGCCCTGCGTTCGATGTCCTCCACGAGCCGACGGTGCCGTTCCGCCCGGACCGCGCCCGCCTCGGCGGTGACGAGGTGGCCGAGGTCGACCGTCTCGCGGTGCAGCGACAGGACGCCCACGAGGCGGCCGACCGCGGGCAGCGTGCTGCGCTCCGCCCAGCTTCGGAGCGCCTCGAGTTCGCCGTCGCCACGTCGGATCCGCCGTGTCACCTCGGACAGTTCCTCCGCGGCCACCCCTCGCCCGCGCTCGGCCACCCGGGCGATGGCAGTGGGCAGCGACGCCCCGGCGGCGAGCAGTGTGGCGAGTTGCTCGGCCACCACCGGTAGCTCGAGGAGGAGCCGTCGGTCGCGGGCGTCGCCGGCCGAGGTGAGGCGGTGCTCGTCCACCACGACGCTCACCACAGGGGTCGCGAGGACCAGGAGCGCTGCGGCGGCCCCGCTCGGCCGGAGGGCCAGGGTGAGCGCACCGCCGAGCCCCAGGGCCGCGAGCGAGCGGGTGAACTCGCGCAGCCGGAACGTGGCCGGGTCCTCGGTACGGCCGGCGCGTCGGAGCCGGGCGGCGAGATCGTCGCGGCCGACGAGCGTACGTGTGAGCCGGGGGCCGAGGAGTCCGATCACCCCGTGGCCGTCGTGGGGTGGGTCACGCCGAGGTTCCGCGGGGCTGGCCACGTAGGGCGCCAGTCGCTGTGCCAGGGGGCGTCGGGAGAACCACGGGACCGTCGAGAGGAGCAAGGAAGTACCCACGAGCAGTGCGGCGAAACTGGCGAGGAGTGCGGCGCTCACCGGTCGAAGACCCGTTCCTCGGTGGGCAGCCGCATGATGCGCGCCGCCCAGAACCAGCACGCCGCGACGAGGGCGAACGCCGCCAGGACGAGGATCTGGGCGCCGAGCGGCCGGAACGCCGAGCTCCCGTCGCCCACGCCCAGACCGGCGAGACCCATTCCGACGGGGACCAGGACCACGAACCAGCGCGCCAGTCGTGCGCCGGCCTGCTTCGCACTGGCCTCGTCGCGTTCCCGAAGGTCCTGCCGGCGGTCCTCCGCCAGCGATGTCAGTCGTCGGTCGACGTCGCCTCCCACCTCGTGGATGACGAGCAGGGTCTCGAGGGTGGCGTCGGCGGCGGCGTCAGCGAGGCGGTCCTTGAGGACGCGTGCGGTGCGCCCGAAGTCGGTGGACAGCACCCACTCACGCTGGGCGGAGCGGAAGGCGGGTCGGAGTTCAGGCGGTCCGTCGAGCCCGACCTCGAGGAGGGCCTGCGGGATCGGTCGACCCATCGCTCCGGTGCGGACCCGTAGTTCTTCGAGGAGCGCGGGCCACTGGCGGCGTGCCGTCTCGCTCACCCGCCGGTTCCCGGCCCGCCACAGCGACACGGGTACCGCTGCGGCCGTGAGTCCGAGCGCGAGCGCCGGGAGCACGGTGCCCGTGAGGACCGCCACGGTCGTCGTCGTTGCGAGTGCGGCCCCGCCGACCGACACGACCGCGCGGCGGATCCCGATCCCCTGGAGGCCCGCCCGACGTGCCGACGTCCGGGCGAGGTGCCCGAGGCCGGGTCGGCTGCGGTACGTCCTCCGGCCTGGGGTGACCATCAGGTAGACGCCCGTCGCGGCGAAGGTGGCGAGCAGGACGGAGGTCACGCGCCCGGGCCTCCGGCGAGCAGGTCGCCGACCTCGACGCCCGCCCTCCCCAGTCGCCCGATGACTCGCACCGGTCGAAGGCCCGTCGTTCGCAGCGGTGCGTCGACGCGATCGCGGGTGAAGACCTCGGTGGTGGTGAACTGCACCGCCTCGGCCCCGGCGGTCAGGTCCTCCACCGCCAGGATGGATCCCACACGGGGACCGTCGGGGCCCCGCTCGGTGTGGACCACCAGGTCCACCGCCTCGGAGACGAGACCGTTCAGGGCGGCGACCGTGTCCACTGCGGTCCAAATGACATTAGGAACTGCGGTGGTGACATTGCGGGGTCGCCGAAGCGGGATCTGCGGTGGTGACATTGCCCGCCCGGTGGGCTGGGGGTGAGCACTACCCCAGG
>CAIPVR010000180.1 GCA_903868545.1 uncultured Actinomycetes bacterium | reverse complement strand
GGTGTGGACCCCACCTGGGCGTTGTCGGCGGGGTACCAGATCTCCACCTTGCGGTCCGAGAGCTGCAGGGTGGTGACGCCCACCTCGTACGGGCCGTCACCGGTGTAGGCGGCGACACCGGCCTGGGGGGCGGTGTTCGGGTCGAGGCCGGTGGCCGGGGGCGGCGGCATCGGGGCGCAGGCCGCGGCGACCAGGAACAGGGTGCCCAGCAGGGCCCCGGCGAGGACCGGCCGGCGCACGGCGCGGCGGGACGGACCAGACATGACGTACCTCCCTCGGTTCCCCCACGAGGGGGCGCACAGCTGGGCCGAGTGTGCCACACGTCATCGCGCCCGACCCGTCGCGCCGGGGATCACCGGTACCATCGGCGCCCATGTCCCTCGCCCGAGTCGTCGCCGTCGCGCCCGGGTCACCGGCGGAGGCCGCCGGCGTGAGGGTGGGCGACGAGATCCTCACCGTCGAGGGTCGACCGGTCCGGGACGTCATCGAGTACCGCGTGCTCACCGATGGTGCGGACCCGGTGCTCGAACTCCGGCGGGGGGGCCTCGAGGTGGACCTGGAGGTCGCCAAGCCGGAGGGAGTGCCGCTGGGTGTGGAGGTCGCCTCGGCGCTGTTCGACGAGGTGCGCACCTGCGACAACCACTGCGAGTTCTGCTTCATCTACCAGTTGCCGCCCGGGATGCGTCGCAGTCTGAGCCTGAAGGACGACGACTACCGGCTGTCGTTCCTCTACGGGAACTTCACCACCCTCACCCGCTTCACGGAGGCCGACCTCGAGCGGGTGGTCACCGAGGGCCTGTCGCCGCTGTACGTGAGCATCCACGCCACCGATCCCGACGTGCGGGCCGCGATGCTGCGGAACCGGCGCGGGGCCACGAGCCTGCGGTGGCTGCGGGCCCTGCTCGACGCCGGGGTGGAGGTGCACGGCCAGGTGGTGGTGTGCCCGGGCGTGAACGACGGTCCCGTGCTCGCCGACACGCTCTGCGGGATCCTCGACGGCTATCCGGAGCTGGCCGAGGTGGCGGTGGTGCCGCTCGGCGTGAGCGACCACAACCCGGAACCCCGCATGCGGCCCCACAGCCGTGCGGAGGCCGAGGCCGTGCTCGACACCGTCCACGCCGCCCGGGAGGTGTTCCGCTCCGTGCTCGGCCGGCCGCTGGTGCACGCGGCCGACGAGTACTACCTGCTGGCCGACCGCCCGTTCCCACCGGCGGAGGAGTACGGGGACTTCGCCATGCACGAGGACGGGATCGGGATGGCGCGTGCGTTCGAGCTCGAGTTCCGCGGCGCCTCCACCGAGGCCATCGGGGTGCAGCCCGGCTTCTTCGCGTGGGTCGACGGTGCACCGGCGGAGGGCTACCGGGCGCCCCGGGGTGAACCGGCGGCCGCGACGGGAACGTGCGGACTTCCCCCGGCGGGGCCGGGTGAGGGGCGGGCGGTCCGGCTCCGCCCTCGACGCGGCGCCGCCGTCGGGATCCTCACGGGCCCGTACGGTGCCCGAGTCCTCGGGCCGCTCGTGGAGGAACTCGGGCGCGACGACGTGAGGGTGATCGAGGTCCCGAACCGCTTCTTCGGCGGCAACATCGGCGTGACGGGGCTGATGGTGGGGACCGACCTGGCGGAGGTCCTCGCCCGGGAGCCGGAGGGCGACCGCTACCTGCTGCCGGACGTGTGCCTGTCGCGGGGCGTGTTCCTCGACGGGACGTCACCGGGGGACCTGCCGCGTCCCGTCGAGGTGGTGCCCACCGACGGGATCTCGCTGCGGAGAGCCCTCGGTGATCCCGCCACCACCGTGGCCGCCGGGGCCGTGACCGGGCAGGGGGCCGGCCGATGAGCGCAGAGCTCCCGGTGGTGGCGATCGTGGGCCGGCCGAACGTGGGCAAGTCCACGCTGATGAACCGCGTCCTGGGGCGCAGGGTGGCGATCGTCGAGGAGAAGCCCGGCGTGACCCGCGACCGCAAGGAGGTGGAGGCCGAGTGGCGCGGCCGCCCGTTCCTGCTGGTCGACACCGGCGGCTGGCTGCCGGGCGGCACCGACCTTGACCGCAAGGTCTCCCGGCAGTCCGAGGAGGCGATCCGCAACGCCGACGCCGTGTTGTTCGTGGTGGACGCCACGGTCGGCGTCACCGACGAGGACGCACGGGTGGCCGAGCTCCTGCGCGGCCTCGGCGCACCGGTCCTGCTCGTGGCCAACAAGGTCGACGACACCGCTCACGAGGCGGCGGTGTGGGAGCTCATGTCGCTCGGCCTCGGCGAGCCGCACGCGGCCTCGGCGCTGCACGGGCGGGGGACGGGGGACCTGCTCGACGACCTCCTCGCGGTGCTCCCGGAGGAGCCCGGCCCCGAGGAGGGCGACACCGGCCCCGTTGGCGAGGGCGAGGAGGAGGTCGACGGCTCGGTCTCCGTGGCCCTGGTGGGGCGCCCCAACGTGGGCAAGTCCACGTTGTTCAACCGCCTCATCGGCGAGGACCGGGCCGTGGTGCACGACATGCCCGGCACCACCCGCGACACGATCGACACGCTCGTGGACACCGAGTTCGGGCCCGTCCGCTTCGTCGACACCGCCGGCATGCGGCGGCGCTCCCGGATCGACGAGGGCACCGAGTACTTCTCCATGGTCCGCGCCCTCAAGGCGGTGGACGCGGCGGAGGTCGCCCTCCTCGTGATCGACGCGACCGAGGGCATCACCCACCAGGACCAGCGGCTCGCGGAGCGGGTGGACGCAGCGGGTTGCCCGATCGTGGTGGTGCTCAACAAGTGGGAGCTGCTCGACGCCGAGGAGCGGCTCGACGTCCTGTACCAACTCGGCCAGAAGCTCCACTTCCTCGGCCAGGCACCGGTGCTCAAGCTCTCCGCGCTCACCGGCAAGGGCGTCCACCGGTTGCTGCCCGCGCTCGAGGAGTCGATCTCGCAGTACCGCACCCGGGTGCCCACCCGGAAGGTGAACGACGTGATCCGCCGGGCCCAGCAGGCACAGCCGGCTCCCCACGGCGGCCGGATCCTCTACGCGACGCAGGGGGCGACGGACCCGCCGACCTTCACGCTCTTCACCAACAAGGAGGTCCCGGCCTCCTACCTGCGCTACATCGAGCGGCAGCTCCGCGACGCCTTCGGACTCGGATCCACCCCGATCAAGATCAGGGTGCGCCGCCGCGGCGGCTGAGCGGGCCTACGCTGCCCGGCGGTACGGGCCGCGTACGGCCCGCAGTCGCCAGGAGGCGTGCATGAGTCAGTACAGGGACGAGGTCGAGGCGCGGGGCAAGCCGCAGCTCGGCGCCACCGACGCGGTCACGGAGCTGGTCGTCACCGACGAGGTGGAGGGCAGCGGCGACGAGGTCACCCCGGGCGCCACCGTCACCGCGCACTACGTGGGCGTGTCGGCGTCCACCGGGGCCCAGTTCGATGCCTCCTGGGACCGTGGGGCGCCGATCAGCTTCCCCCTCGACGGCGTGATCCGCGGCTGGAGCGAGGGGCTCGTGGGGATGAAGGTCGGCGGGCGCCGCACCCTCGTCATCCCGGGCGACATGGCCTACGGCGCCAACCCGCCCCCCGGCGCCGGGATCGCCCCGAACGAGACCCTCGTCTTCACCGTCGACCTCGTCGACGTGAGCTGGCGATGAGCGCGCGACACGGCCGTCGGGCCGCCACCGCGGTGTCGCTCGGCCTGGCCGGGGCGCTGCTCCTCGCCGGGTGCGGCGACGACTCCACGTCCGGTTCGAAGGCCACCACCACGGAGGCCGGGGGATCGTCGTCCTCCGGCGCGGGTGCCTCCACGCCGGAGGCGAAGGCAGTGGCCGAGCGCGGCGAGCCGAAGGTGCCCACGGTGGAGGGCACGACCACCGAGCTGAAGATCACGGACGACGTGGTCGGGACCGGCACCGAGGTGAAGGCCGGCGACACCGTGACCGTGCAGTACGTGGGCGCGCTCGCGTCGAACGGCGAGGTGTTCGACGCCTCCTGGAGCCGGGGTGAGCCGATCACCTTCTCGCTCGACCAGGTGATCCCCGGGTGGAGCGAGGGTCTGGTGGGTATGAAGGCGGGCGGGCGCCGCACGCTCGTGATCCCGGCGGCCCAGGCCTACGGGGCCACCCCTCCCGCCGGCTCGGGCATCCCCGCCAACGCCGACCTCGTGTTCGTGGTGGACCTCATCTCGGTCCCCTGACGACGCGGCTCCCCGGTCCGTCGGACCTGACGACGGCGGGGAGTCTCCGCGAGACTCCCCGCCGATGACCGAGCGTTCCGACCCATCCGAGGCCGAGGGGCCCGCCGAGCCCGTCCGGGCGGCGGTCGCTCGTGCGCTCGACGGCAACCGGGCCGCGGGCGGCGCGAAGCTGGCCGCCCAGAACAAGCTGTTCGTGCGCGACCGGATCGCGTTGCTGTGCGACCCGGGGACCTTCGTGGAGGACCAGCTCCTGGCCAACGCCCCGTACCGCGACGCGATGGCCGCGGACCTCCCGGCCGACGGTGTGGTGACCGGCGTCGGGGAGATCGACGGCCGCCCCGTGTGCGTGATGGCCAATGACCCGACCGTGAAGGCCGGCTCGTGGGGCGCCCGCACCGTGGAGAAGATCGTGCGTCTCACGGAGACCGCGCTGCGCGACGAGCTGCCCGTGGTGTGGCTGGTGGACTCCGCCGGGGCCCGCATCACCGACCAGGTGGAGCTCTTCCCCGGGCGCAGGGGTGCGGGCCGCATCTTCCACAACCAGGTGAAACTGTCGGGTCGGGTGCCGCAGGTGTGCTGCCTGTTCGGGCCCTCGGCCGCGGGTGGTGCCTACATCCCGGCCTTCTGCGACATCGTGATCATGGTGGAGGGGAACGCCTCGATGTACCTGGGGTCGCCCCGGATGGCGGAGATGGTCATCGGTGAGCAGGCCACCCTCGAGGAGACCGGTGGCGCCCGGATGCACGCCACGGTGTCCGGCTGCGGCGACAACCTCGCCCATGACGACGAGGACGCGATCGACCAGGCGCGGGCCTACCTCACCTACCTCCCGCAGCGGTGGTCGGAGCCGCCGCCGCACTTCGAGCCGGTGCCGCCGGTGCGGCCACTCACCGCAGCGGTGGTGCCCGAGGACGACGCCGCCGGCTACGACATGCACGACGTGCTCGACGGCCTGCTCGACGCCGAGTCGTTGTTCGAGATCAAGCCCCTCTTCGCTCCGGAGCTCATCACGGGCTTCGGGCTGCTCGAGGGTCGCCCGGTGGGCGTGGTGGCCAACAACCCGATGCACAAGGGCGGGGTGCTCTTCACCGATTCGGCCGACAAGGCGGCCCGGTTCATCTGGCTCTGCGACGCCTTCGGCGTGCCGCTGATCTTCCTCGCCGACGTCCCCGGCTTCATGATCGGCACCCAGGTGGAGCGGGAGGGCATCATCCGCCACGGGGCGAAGATGATCACCGCCGTGTCGGAGGCGACGGTCCCCAAGGTGTCGGTGGTGGTGCGCAAGGCCTACGGGGCCGGGCTCTATGCGATGAGCGGGCCGGCGTTCGACCCGGTGGCGACGATCGCGCTGCCGACCGCCAAGATCGCGGTGATGGGTCCGGAGGCCGCGGTGAACGCGGTGTTCGCCAACAAGATCGCCGCCATCGAGGATCCGGCCGAGCGGGAGGCCTTCGTGGCCGAGCAGCGCCGTCTCTACGAGGAGGACGTGGACCTCCTGCGGCTGGCCTCCGAGCTCGTGGTGGACGCCGTGGTGGAGTACGAGGACCTGCGCGACGAGGTGCACCGTCGACTGTCGCGCGCCGAGGGCAAGGACCGGCACTTCTCGAACCGGCGCCACGGCGTGCC
>CAIPVR010000179.1 GCA_903868545.1 uncultured Actinomycetes bacterium | reverse complement strand
GACCCGTGAACGCCGACATGCTCAACAACCTGGTGGACCCCGCCATCCTGTTCTTCTTCCTCGGCCTGTTCGTGGGGGCGATCCGCTCGAACCTGGAGATACCGCCGCAGGTGGCGAAGTTCCTGTCGCTCTACCTGCTGATGGCGCTCGGCTTCAAGGGTGGCCAGTCGCTGTCGAAGGCCGGCCTGGGCCTGGAGGGCGTGAAGGTCGTCGGCTGCGCGATGGTGCTCGCACTCCTCATCCCCGCCCTCGGATTCCTGGTGCTCCGCCGGAAGGTGAACGCGTTCGACGCCGCCGCCATCGGCGCCACCTACGGCTCGGTCAGTGCCGTCACCTTCATCGCCGCCAGCCAGTTCGTGGCCGACCAGGGTGAGCCCGCCGGCGGCTACCTGACCGTGGCCCTCGTCCTGATGGAGAGCCCGGCGATCATCATGGCCGTCCTCCTGGCGAGTTGGGTCCGCTCGAAGCGGGCCGCGGACCCAGCCGCGGCGCGGGCCTCCGTCTCGGTGGGAGCGGCGGCGGACCGGGCCGCGACCGCCGTCACCACGGCGGACGGCGCGGTGGAGTCGCACGCGGACGGCGAGGTTGCCCTCGCCCGCGACGCGGTGAGCGACGGCCGGGTCCCCGTCGATGCGCACGGGCCGGAGCCGCTGTCGTTCAAGGCGGTGCTCCACGAGGCGTTCACCGACGGAGCGCACCTGCTCCTGATCGGCTCGATGGTCGTGGGCTTCGTGTCCGGGGCGAAGGGCGGCGAGGTGATGCAGCCGTTCACCGCCGACATCTTCAAGGGCCTGCTCGCGTTCTTCCTGCTCGAGATGGGCCTGCTCGTGGCCCGCCAGCTCCGCGAGGTTCGCGACGTCGGCCCGTTCCTCATCGGGTTCGGCCTGGTGATGCCCCTCGTCAGCGCCGGACTGGCCCTCACGGCCGGCAGCCTGCTGCGGCTCTCGGTCGGCGACCTCACCATGCTCGCGGTGCTCGCCGCCAGCGCCAGCTACATCGTGGTGCCCGCCGTGGTGCGCTACGCCATCCCCGAGGCCCGGCCCAGCCGCTACTTCACGATGGCGCTCGCCGTGACGTTCCCGTTCAACATCATCATCGGGATCCCGCTGTACTTCGCGCTGGCGGGGGCGCTGGGCACCTGACCGCCCGGTCGGGCGGGCTCAGGGCGCGAGCGGCTGGACCGCAGCCACCTCGTCGACGAACGCATCGGCCCGGGCGAGCAGTTCCGCCGGGGCCCCCCAGCCCCGCACCAGGTCCAGGTTGGCGAGGAAGGCGAGACGTGACCCGCCGAACAGGTCGGGCGCGTACTGCTCGAGGTCGTCGGCCTGCAGCACGCCGCTGAGGGCCGTGGCCCAGACGAGCCCGCGGTCGAGCGCCACGCCCTCGTCGAGCGCGCCGGCCATCTGTGCGGCCTCCACCACGGCCACGACGCGTCCGACCAACTCCATGGCGACGGGGAGCACCGCCCAGCCGCCACCGTCGTCGAGGACCGACGAGCGTCGGGACATGATCATCTGGAGCAGGCGCAGGTCCTCGGGGAAGGCCGTCTGCGCGGTGCAGAACCAGCGGCCCACGAGAACCACCCGGGCGAGTGCCCGTTCGGGCGACCCGGCCGCGGGGCCGCGCCCGTCCGCCATCTCCTCGAAGCGGGCGCGCGACGCGTCCAGGCTCCGGGTCAGCTGCTCGGTGGCCTCGATCTGGACCTCCCGCACGAGCGCGCCCTTGGAGTCGAAGTACCGGTACACGGCGCTGACCGCCATGTCGAGGTCGTCGGCCAGGCGCTGCATCGTGAGTGCGTCGAAGCCCTCGTCGGCCACGATCCTCTTGGCGGCGTCGACGAAGCGACGACGCCGCTCCCGACGCTTCCGCTCGACCCGTGACTCCGCCTCCGGGCCGGACGGGTCGGGTTCGGACGGCACGGCCACGGACCGAGTCTGCCAGCGCCACCGCCCGCTCGCAGGCAACCTCGCTGCGCCTAGCCTTCCCCCGTGCGCGATCCTGTCGTCCTCCAGGTGGTGCCGCTGCAGGGACTGCACTGGCCCACCGTCGACCCGTTCCTGTTCTGCGCCCACCACGTGGACCACTATCCCGCCGGCGACGGCCACCTCGCGCCGGCAGCTGCGCTCACGGGCCGCGAGATCGGATCCGACTTCTCCGGCCGGGACGGCTGGTCGATGTACCACGGCAGCAGCGTGCCCGGATTCCCTGCGCACCCCCACCGCGGGTTCGAGACCGTGACGATCGCCCGGCAGGGCCTGATCGACCACGCCGACTCCCTCGGGGCCGTGGCCCGGTTCGGACGTGGCGACGTGCAGTGGGTGACCGCCGGCGCGGGCATCGTCCACTCCGAGATGTTCCCGCTGCTCGACACGGACGGGCCCAACACGGCCGAGCTGTTCCAGCTCTGGCTCAACCTCCCCGCCGCCCGGAAGATGGCAGCACCGCACTTCACCATGCTGTGGGCCGAGGACCTGCCCGTGGTCGCCACCGGAAGCGGCCGGGTGACCGTGGTCGCCGGGGCGTTCGACCGGACCGACCCGCCACCCCCGCCGCCCGAGTCGTGGGCCGCCGAGCCGGGCTCGGAGGTGGCGATCTGGCTGGTGGAACTCGACCGGGAGGGATCGGTCGAACTCCCGGCGGCAGCCCACGGCGCCGGCCGGGTCCTCTACTGCTTCGACGGTGACGTCCGGGTGGGCGACACCCCGGTGGATGCACCGGCGGCCGTGGTCGTCGAGGCCGGAGCCGGGGCCACCGTGCATGCAGCCGACGGTCCGGCGACGGTGCTCGTGCTGCAGGGCCGCCCGATCGGCGAGCCGGTGGCGCAGTACGGGCCGTTCGTGATGAACGACGAGGAGGGGATCCGCCGGGCGATGGTCGACTACCGGTCCACCGGGTTCGGCGGCTGGCCGTGGGACCGGGACGATCCCACGAACGGCGACGAGGCGCGGCGCTTCGCCCGCCACCCGGACGGCCGAACGGAAACACCCGGGACAACTGCAACTTGACGACGGCGAGAATGTCATTCACAATACGAATGGCTTTCACGATCAAGGGGCGACGATGCGACGGACGGGGAAGGCGGTGGGCGCTGTGCTGAGCGTCG
>CAIPVR010000178.1 GCA_903868545.1 uncultured Actinomycetes bacterium | reverse complement strand
TACTGCGCTTCGCTCGCCGCCACCCCGCCGTGGTGGACCTGAGCGAGGGACGCTTCGGGGTGCGCGCCCTGCTGCAGCAGTCGGGGGTGCTCGTGCCGCCCGGCGGCGACCTGGTCGCGGCCGCCGTAGACCTCGCGGACCGGCTGGAACGGGCCGGCGAACGGGAGGCGTCGCTGCTCGTGCTGTCGCGCCTGGAGGACCGCGGCGGACCTGGTGCGTGACCGCTCCCCCCTGGCCCGGCGCGGACTGCACCTCGTCCTCTACTCCCTGGGGGCGGCCGCGTCGTTCTCCGGCGACGCGGCGATGATGGCAGAGGGGCGGCGCCTGCAGGAGCTGTCGCTGGGCGTCGCCGAGCGGGCCGGCATCGACGCCGTGGTGCTGCGCGGCCAGGTGGCCTACGAGCGGGTGGCCATCGCCGTGGAACGTCCGTCCGCGGTCCTCGGCACGATGGAGGCCGCGGTCGCGGCACTCGGGGCCGCCGGGCACCCGGAGGCGGCGAACCACCTCGCGCAGCTGGGCGACGTGCACGTCCGTCTGGGCGCCACGGCGGCCGCCGTGGCGGCGGTGGAGGCCGGGCGCGACTGGGCCGAGCGCACCGGCAACCAGCTCGTGACCGACAGCCTCGACCTCGTGGAGGGGGCCGCCCGGCTGCTCGCGGACGGGCCGTCGCCGGCATCGGACCTCCACCTCGACGGGGCGTGGAGCCGTTTCGTGGCGTCCCGCCGGCTGCGCCGGACCGCGCCCTCGGTGGCGCTGCGGTTCGCGAACGCGATGATCGACGTCTCCGACCGCGCCCGGGCCGACGTCTGGCTCGACCGGGCCCGGGCGCTGATGGGCGAGCGCCTCCAGGGCGGGTACCAGGCGGACTACCTCCGCTCCGTGGAGGAGCGCCGACGGGTGCTCGACCATCCGCCGGACCCGTCGACACCCCTGGTCACCGGTCGCTTCGCCGCCCAACCCGCCGGGGAGTCCGAGTTCCTCGCCACCCAGGCCTGGGACCGGCTGCGCCGCGGCGACGCCTCGAAGGTGGCCGAGGTGCTCGCCGCCGTCGGCGACGTGCTCGACCCGCCATGGCCGGAACGCCTCGGCCCGGCCGCGCCGGGAGCGACCACGCCGGACGGCCCGGCCGGAGCGCCCGCCGGCGGACCCGACGTGGTGGTGCGCGTCCTGTGCCCCGAGGTGCAGTTGTGGCGCTCGGGGCGCCCCGGCACCTCGCCGACGGGGCACGCGGCCCGGCTGCTGGCCCTGCTCGCCCTCCGCGACGGGGTCCTGCCGGTGGCCGCGGCGATGGAGGACCTCTGGCCCGGCACCGACGACGCAGCGGCCGCTCGCAACCGGTTCCACCAGGTGCTGCACCGGGTCCGCCGTGCGCTGGGGGTGGGAGCCGACGGGCCCCTCACCGTCAACGACGGGGTGGTCCGCCTCGACCCGGCGGAGGTGGGGTCCGACGTGGCCCTGCTCCGGGCCCTCGGCGGCGCCGACCTGGCCGACGCGGACACCCGGGCCCGGGCCGTCACGGTCCTCGACGACGTGCGCTCCTCCCTGTGCGCCGCGCAGTTCGCCTACGACGAGGAGCTCGACGAGGACCGCTGGGAACTGGACCGCAGGGTGGTGGACCTCGCCGTGGGCCTGCTGGAGGCGGCGCCCGGCGACCCGGCCGGCCGGAGCACCGTGTGGGCCCTGTGGGACCGCCTGCCCGAGCAGTTCGGGCTCGGCGAGGCCCTCGCGGCCTCGGCCGACGAGGCCGGCCTCGAACGGGAGGCGTCGCGGGCCCGCCGCCGGCTGGAGCACCCGGCCTGAGAACCCCGGCCTGACGCCCCCGACCGGGGCTAAGGGTGCCGTAAG
>CAIPVR010000177.1 GCA_903868545.1 uncultured Actinomycetes bacterium | reverse complement strand
GGACCGCCGGCGGCGGGGGGGACGGGGCCGGTCGTCCTGGGCCCGCCGGGCCCGCAGCGCGGCCACGAGGTCGTCGGTCGTGGCGAAGCGGTCGGCCGGATCGGTGGCGCAGGCCCGTCGTAGCGAGGTGTCGAGCCACTCCGGCGTCCCGGCCGGCGCGGCGGGGAGGTGGCCCCGGCAGATGTCGTCGAGCAGGGCGACCATCCCACCCGGGCCCGTGCCGAACGGCGGCCGGCCCAACAGCAGGGCCAGCAGCGTGACGCCGAGCGAGTACTGGTCGGAGCGGGCGTCAGGTGTGGCGCCCTCGAGCACCTCCGGCGCGGCGTACACCACGGTCACGGCGACGGTCTCCTGCTGGGTGGCGTCCGCCCCGGACACGGAGCGGGCGGCCCCGAAGTCCGCGAGGAGCGGGCCGTCGTCGCCGACGAGCACGTTGGACGGCTTCACATCGCCGTGGATCACCCCCCGTCGGTGGGCCCGGGCCAGGGCGTCACCCACCCGGACGCCCAATTCCGCCACCTGCTCCGCCGTCATCGGTCGCCCGTCGACCACCGGGGCGAGTGAGCCGCCGCGCCGGTGGGGAGTCACCAGGAACGGTCGTCCGTCGTCGAGGAGCCCGTGGTCGAGGACCGGGTTGATGCCCTCGACGCCCTCCAGCGCGCGTGCCGAGGCGATCTCGCGGTCGGTGGACCGGCCGGCGGCGTCGACCACCTTCACGACCACGTCGAGACCGTCGGCATCACGCACCGAGCGGTAGGCCGTGGCTGATCCACCGCGTGCGAGGAACGTCATCCCGGTGTACCCCGGGGGCGCGCCGGCGCGGAGCTCGGGCAGGGGTTCGGCGTCCACGGGCCCCTTCCTGCCGTCCGCGCCGCGTGGCGTAACGTGTCGAGCGTCAGAGTACCGGCCCCGAGGGAAGGCGGGAGGACGATGACCAAGGCGACCGGGTCCACGGCCGCGGGACGGGTCGGCCCCGATGCCGGCGACGCGCTCACCGTCAGGTACGTCGACGCCGAGACCGTCGTCCCGGAGGGCGGCTCACTCGAGTTCGGCCGGGCCGGGGACCTGGTGATCGACAGCAACCCGCTGCTGCACCGCCGCTTGGGTCGCGTGGTCCGCTCCGGGGGCACCTGGTGGGTCGAGAACGTCGGATCCGTCATCCCGCTCCGGGTGGCGTGTGAGTCCACCGGCGGGTTCTCGCTCGTGCCGCCGGGCACCCGGGTGGCACTCACCGCCCGGGTGAGTCGTGTCTCCTTCGGCGCCGGCTCCGCGCGCTACGAACTGACCCTCGTCCGCTCCGCCGCCGATGACGACTTCGTCCCGGTCGGGGTACCGCCCGACGGCACCACCACCCGCGCCGCCGAACTGCCCCTCAACACCGACCAACGCCTGCTGCTGGTGGTCCTCTGCGAGGCCCGTCTGCGCGACCCGGCCTCGCCCCTGGTCCTCCCCACGAACAGGGAGGTCGCCGCCCGGCTGGGCTGGAGCGAGTCGAAGCTCAACCGCAAGCTCGACTGGCTGTGCGAGCGCTATGCCCGTGCGGGGGTGGCCGGGCTGAAGGT
>CAIPVR010000176.1 GCA_903868545.1 uncultured Actinomycetes bacterium | reverse complement strand
GACCAGACGGGACCGCAGCACCGGATCCGCCCCGCCGCAGCCCGTCCGTTCGAGGTGCAGGGCCACCTCCCCCACCAGGAGTTCGGTGAACCGCTCCAGCCGCTCCTCCAGGGCGGGGGTCCGGGGACAGTCCGAGAACAGCAGGGCGTGCAGCTGCGAGGTGTCGTTGAGCCCCACGGTGAGGCCGACGAGGGAGCGCACCACCTCCTCCGCCGGCGGCGAGTCCCGTCGGAGGGACGCCAGCCGCTCGCCGAACCGGTCGACGACCTCGTCGAGGTGGCGGTCGGCCAGCGCCACCAGCAGGGCGTCCTTGTTCGGGAAGTACTGGTAGAGGGAGCCGATCGAGACGCCTGCCTCGTGGGCGACATGGTTGGTGGTCGTGGCCCGGTAGCCGTCCTCCTCGAAGATGCGAGCAGCCGCGTCGAGGATGCGGGCGACGGTCTCGGCCGAGCGCCGCTGGCGGGGCACCTTGCGGGGTTCCGCGGAGGGACGGGTGGGCATCTGGGCGCTCCCGAATGCGAGTTGAAGCAGATATGAGCTTTTCTCACACTAGGTTTCATGAGCCGGGACCAGATCGTCGACCGATCATCCGTGTTGGACGCCCCTGCGGACCTCGTCTGGGCGGCGGCCAGGACCCCTGAGGCCTTCCGCGCCGTCACCCGGGGCCTCCTCGACTGGCGGCCGGTCCGGGGCCGTCGAGCGCCGTGGGAGGAGGGCGAGGAGGCGGCCGGATGGCTGCTCCTCGGCGGGGTCCTCCCCTTCTCACGGCACCGCCTGCGCATCGTCGAGCTCGATGACGCCGCGCGGGTGCTGCGCTCGGACGAGTCCGGGGGCCTGATCCGTTCGTGGCGTCACGACATCACCGTGGAGCCGGTCGGTGGTGGCCGCTGCCGGTACCGCGACGTCGTGCGGATCGACGCCGGGCCGCTGACACCGGTGGTGGCGGCGGTGGCCCGGGCCTTCTACCGGGAGCGACAACGGAGGTGGCGTTCACTGGCGCCCCTGCTCGCCGCCGCGGACCGCTCGCGCCACAGCACGGCGCTGGCCTGGCTCCGCCGCCACGAGGCCGCCTACAACGCCGGCGACGTGGACGGCCTGACCGCGGACTACACCGAGGACGTGGTGCTCGAGGCCCACCTCGCGGGCCGGCGGCTCGACGCATCGGGGGCCGCCGTCGCCGAGACGCTCGCCGCTGCGGTCGCGTCGGGTGACCGCACCCGCGTCCGCCGGGTCGCGGTGTCCGACGGCGTCGTCGCCGCGCAGATCGACGACGACGAGGGCCGGCCCTACATGGTCTCGTTCTGGGAGCTCCGCGATGGCCGGATCGCCCGGGACGTGTCGATCGTCATTGGGCGTCCCGACCCCTGATCAGGCCGCATGCAGCGCGTCGACCAGCTCACCCCAGAGCCCGTCGGGCACGTCGTAGGGCAGGTAGGCGCAGATCCGCGACGAGTGCCGCCGGTAGCGGCGGGCGACCGTCGCGGCCACCTCGGCGGGCGTGCCCCGCACGCACACCAGCGCGAGGAGTTCGTCGGGGACGAGACCGGTGAGCTCGTCCCAGCGCCCCTCCCGGGTGAGTTGCTGCGCCGCGGGTTGGAGGTCGCCGAAGCCCTCGTGGTCGAGCACCGGACGGTAGGCAGGGGTGGACGCGTAGAAGCCGAGCAGCGCCCGGCAGCCCGCGTCGGCCGAGGCCTGCTCGGCGTCGTCACGCCCACAGCTCACGATCAGTTCCGGCAGCACCTCGAACGGGCCGAACCCGGGAGGGCGACGGGCCAACCCCTCCGCCACCGCCGGCAGGGTCCGCTCGACGAAGAAGCGTTCCGAGGTGACCGGCATCACCGCGAGGAGGTCGGCCGACTCGGCGGCCACCGCGCACATCCGGGGCCCGAGCCCACCCACCGCGATCCGCGGCGGACCGTGCGGCGACGGCTGCGGGCTGAACATCGGCGTCATCAGGGTGTGGCGCCGGAACTCACCGTCGAACCGGAGCGGCTCGCCGTGCTGCCACGAGCGGAACACCGCC
Organism: uncultured Actinomycetes bacterium; assembly: GCA_903868545.1. Lineage (GTDB taxonomy): Bacteria > Actinomycetota > Acidimicrobiia > Acidimicrobiales > Microtrichaceae > CAIPVR01. Next base: position 6,620 of record CAIPVR010000176.1, on the reverse strand, counting down.
CTCACCGCGCCGACGGCCTCGCGCATCCGGTCCGCCGGCCGGTCGAACTCCTCGCCGAACCGGCGCTCGACATGGGTGCGGACCTGCGTGCCGAGACCGAGGGTGAACCGGCCGCCGGAGAGCTCGTGGAGGTCCCACGCGGCGTGCGCGAGGTGCACGGCGTTGCGGGGGAACGCAATGGCCACGTTGGTCATCAGCGCGGTCCCGGGACACGCCGCGGCGGCCAGCGCGAGCGGCAGGAACACGTCGTGGGGCCCCTCGAAGGTGAACACGCCGTCCACGCCCGCGGCGACGAGCCGACGGGTCGAGTCCGCCGCGTCGGTGAGCCCGTAGACGGGGGCGAGGACCTCCACGTTCCGGAGCTCAGGCCGGGGGTCGGAGCAGTTCGGCGGCGTTGTCGTGGAGCACCCGCCGACGCTCGTCCGGCGGCAGTTCCTTCACCTCGGGCAGGTAGTCGAGCGGCTGCGGCATGCCCTCGATGTGGGGCCAGTCGGAGCCGAACAGGACACGGTCGGCACCCATGTGCTCCACCACCTCGTAGGCGTCGTCCTCCCAGAACGGGTTGATCCACACGTGTCGGCGGAAGGTGTCCACCGGGTCCTCCGGGAACCACCCGGGGATCTTGTGGCTCAAGGACCGCGCCTTGCGGAACAGGTCGCCGAGGAACTGCGCGCCGTTCTCGACCGACGCGATCCGCAGGCCGGGGTACCGCGCCAGGTGGTTCTCCAACAGCATCGTGAGCAGGTAGTCCCTGATGGCCTGCTCGATGGCGAAGAAGGCCAGGCTCGGCCGCCATCCGCCGGAGAACGATGCCGCGAAGCCCTCCGGCGCGTAACCGTTGAGCGACACCCCGCCGTCGCCCGCGTGGAGCACCAACGTGATGCCCGATTCGTTCATCAGGCCCCAGAACCGGGCGTAGCGGTCGTCGAACGGCGAACACCGGCCCAGCGCGGTGGTGGGGGCGGCCGGCCGCATCACCACCAGCCGGGCCCCCTCCCCCAGCGCCCACTCGAGCTCCTCCACCGCCCGGTCGGGATCGGCGAGCGTGAGGTACGGCCCGGCGAAGATGCGGTCCCGGTGCGCGAACCCCCAGTCCTCGGCCAGCCACCGGTTGAACGCCCGGAACGTGGTCCAGCACGCGGCCGGGTCGTCCTTCAGCAGTTCCTCGTAGACCATCCCGAGGGTGGGGAACAGCCACACCTTCTGGAGGCCCTGTGCGTCCATCACCCGGAGACGCTCGTCGCGGTCGCGGTACTCGGGACGGATCGGCTCACGCTCCGACAGGAAGCTGAGCGGGTCGCGCCCCTCAGGGTTGCCCCGGAAGAAGTCGTGCATCGCCCCGGCCTTCGCGATGGGGTCGAAGGTGGCGTTGGTGACCGCCCGGGAGACGCGGCCGCCGATCACGTGGTACTTCCGGCCGTCGATCTCGCACCACTGCACGCAGCGCTGGGCCCAGGCCGGGTCGAGGTGACGCGTGAAGGCGTCGAGCGCCTCGTAGTAGTGGTGGTCCGCGTCGATCACCGGATGATCGACCGCATGGTCGATCATGGCGCGGTCCGCTGCGGCGTGGTCGGTCTCGTTCACGGCGATTCCCTGCGACTCGATCACCCGCCCGGCGGGCCCGGTGGGCCGTTCCAGTTCACACCCCACCATCGCCGGCTTCCACTCGCCGGACCAGACGACGGACCGGTACCTTCCGCATCGGGCGGCAGGGCGCCGCCGCGGCGAGGAGGCGACGATGGAACGGCTGGGGCGACGAGCACGGCGGCTGGGTGCCGCGGCGGTGGCGATCGGGGTGGTGACGGCGACACTCGCGTGCGCCGCACCCCCTCCGCCACCACCGCAGTCGACGGCCAACTGGAGGATCCAGGCGAACACGCTCACGGTGGTCGACGACAACAACGACTGCTTCGGCCTGTGTGCCGCCGACGAGCCCTACCTGGTCAATCTCGGGTTCCGGGTGAAGTTCAACTCCCCGAACTCGGCGAGCACGTTCGTGGTCGACGACGTGTCCAACGAGCTGCTCTGCCAGGGCGGGCCCGACAACAACGGCATCCTCCCGGGGGGCACCGAGTCCTGCAACACGGGCGAGACCGTCTCCGTGCCCACCGCCATGGGCCGGCTGAGCTTCCCGAACCTGAAGCTCGTCGACGTGGCGGATCTGGCGTACGGCTACACGCCGGAGGTGGCCGGCGCCTTCACGCTCGCCTACGAGGAGGACCAGGTCTTCGGCTCCGGCAACGTCGCCGACACAGTGGCGAGCTTCGCCGGTGCACTGCGGTCCGCGCTCAACAGCACGATCGCAGCGGGCACCCTCCCGGCCGACGGCAACGCGGCCGCCCAGTTGATCGTCGATGTCATCGGCCAGGTGGCGGCCCGCTTCGTGGGCAACACGCTGCTGGGCCTCCTGTCCGGCCTCGGCAACGCCGACGACCTCATCGGCGTCGCACCGTTGGTGGTGATCGGGGTCACCGGGACGCTGGCGTCGCTCGTGAGCAGCGCCGGGCTCAGCTCGACCGCTGTGCTCCGGGGCCGGGTGGTCACCGCCGGCGGCGCGACCACCACCAACGTCACGTACACCCGGCAGACGATCGCCGGCATCGGCCTCGGCGAGGCCGACACCAACTACCGGGTCAGCTGGACGCTCGGTCCGGCCTGAGCAGGGCTCAGTCCGGACCGGCACCCCCGGACGCCGGAGCGGAACCGGCCGCGGCGGGCGTCGCCCCGTCCGCCGCGGTCGCGCCGCCGGTCGAGCCGACGCGGGCCACGAGTTCCAGGAGCACGAGCGCGACGAGCGCGAACACCCCGATCCAGACCACGTTGCCGGCGCTCGGGCGGTCCAGCAGCAGGAGCCAGCCGACCGCCACGATGCCCACCACCACCCGGAGCGCCATCACGTTGCGGGCCACCCAGGCGCCTGCGGGCCCCAGGTCCACCCCGTGCTCACCTGCTTCGTCCCCGGCTGCGGAGAAGGCTCGGGTGGCGAGCCCGCGCAGCGCCACCGCCGGACGGCTGGGGCCGAACAGCAGGGTGAACAGCAACACGATGAGGCCGACGGCCACGGTGGTGCGACCGGCCCCGCGCAGGAACCGGCTGATGATGTCGAAGAACGCCGTGTTGGCGGACAACGAGGCCCCGACGGGCAGCGACCCCAGGTACACCTGACGCCCGAGCGCGATGAGCAGCAGCAGTCCGAACGAGGTGATCACCCAGCCGACCGAGGAGAACAGGAGCCCCTTGCGGCGGTCGGGAGCGACGAGGACCGCGGCGGCGAACACGAAGAGCGTGAGCCACGGGAGGATCCCCGCCAGGCGGTCGAAGAGCCGGAACGCCTGCTGGATCTGAGCGATCTCCTCGCCCTGGAACACGTCGAAGGTGACCGGGCTGTCGCCGAGGTTCTTCACGAAGGGCACGCCGAGGGACGACAGTTTCGACGAGGCCTCCTTGGCCACGTTGGTGAGGTCGATGGTGACCACACCCCGCTTGCCGTTGGCCTGGGTGAGGACGTCCGACACCTGCTGGGCGGCCAGCCGGTTGGCCTCGTCCCACAGCCGAGCGAACCGGTCGCTCCTGACGAGCCGGTCGATGACGTCGGAGACGAGCGTCTGGATCCCGGAGCTGATCGGTGCCGCCAGGAGCTGTGCCCGGTCCGGCAGGACGTTGCGGACCTCCGCCTCCACGTCCACCGTGGCGAACAGGGCCTTCTCGACCCGCGCCGCCACGGCGTCCTGGATGGCCTTGTCGCGGGCCAGCGGCGCGACGGTCTCGACCCAACGGTCGGGGTTCTTGATGGTGCGGTCGAGCCAGACCGACAACACCGACGCCGGCACCAGCAACGACCCGAGCACCACCAGCGCGATGCAGCCGAACCAGCGGCCCCGGTGGTGCACCGCGACCGGGGCCTCCACCTCGTGGCGGAGGGCCTCGTTCTGGGCCTTCAACTCGTCGAGCTCGTGACGGAGCTGGGCGATCTCGGCCGTCCCGGCCCCCTCGGGGGCCGCGTCCGCCCCGTCAGGGGTGGACTCGTTGTTGTCGCTGGGGTCGTCGACCATGCAACGGACCCTAACGACTCCACCTCCCGAGGGGCGTCACCCTCGGGAGGTGGGCGCGATCAGACGGCGCGGACCTTCTGGGCCTCGTCGCCCTTGCGGCCGGGGCCGATCTCGAACTCGACCTTCTGACCCTCTTCGAGGTTGCGGTAGCCCGAACCGTCGATCTGGGAGAAGTGGACGAAGATGTCGCCTGCGCCGTCGTCACGGCTGATGAAGCCGTACCCCTTCTCGGAGTTGAAGAACTTCACGGTTCCGGTAGCCACTGGACTTGCTCGTTTCTGACCCTTCCGGGTCGGTATGCAGAAAGGGGTGCCGCTCGTTGCCGGCACCCCTTCATGACGTGCTTGCTGATGTGCGGGCGAACCCGCTGGGGTCACTCTACCCGATAGTCCGGGCGGCGCGTCGGGCGGGCGCCGGGCAGGCGGCACGGGGTGCCCGGGTCAGCGAGGCTCGCAGATCACGAGCGGGATGTCGCGTTCGGTGCCCGCCTGGTAGTTCGCGTAGTCGGGCCACTGCGCCACCGCCACGGGCCACCGCTCCGCCTTCTCCTCGGGGGTGGCGGTGCGGGCCCGCAACTCGTGGACCTCGGCCCGGTCCTGCACCGTCACCTCGGGATGGTCCACCAGGTTCAGGTACCACTGTGGGTGCGTGGGCGCGCCGCCCATCGACGCCACCACCAGGTAGTCGTCGCCGTCCTTCACCCGGATCAGCGGCGTGCGGCGCAGCTTGCCGGTCCGCCGGCCGATGGTGCCGAGCAGGATCACCTCGGCGCCCTCCCACTCGGCGCCGTCCTCACCATCGGTGGCGAGGTAGCGCTCGACGTGGTCGGCGATGGGTTCCCACGGGCTCGGTTCGTACTCGGGTTCGGTCATGGTGGTGCTCCGGTCGGGTCGGGTCGGGTCGGGTTCAGGCCGTGGCGTGGCGGTCCGCCACGTCGAGCGCGGCGTCGATCGCGGCCAGGCCGGTGCGCAGGTCGGCCTCGGAGATCACCAGCGGCGGGGCGACGTGGGTGCGGTTGAAGTGGATGAAGGGCCACACACCTCCGGCCTTGCAGGCGTTGGCGAACTCCACCATCGGCGCCGCGTCGGGACCGGCGGCGTTGAACGGGACCAGCGGCTCGCGGGTGGCCCGGTCGCGCACCAGTTCGATGGCGAAGAAGCAGCCGAGGCCCCGCACCTCACCCACCGACGGGTGCCGGGCGGCGATGGCCTCGAGCTCGGGGCGGATCACCTCCTCGCCGAGGCGACGGGCCCGTCCGACGACGTCGTCGCGCTCGAACACGTCGATCGAGGCCACCGCCGTGGCGCAGGCGAGCGGGTGTCCGCTGTAGGTGAGGCCGCCGGGGAACGGCCGGTCGTCGAAGGTGGCGGCGATCTCGTCGCTGATGATCACACCACCGAGCGGCACGTAGCCGGAGTTCACGCCCTTGGCGAAGCACAACAGGTCGGGCTCCACGTCCCAGTGGTCCACGGCGAACCACTCGCCAACCCGGCCGAACCCCACCATCACCTCGTCCGCGATGAGCACGATGCCGTGGCGGTCGCACAGCTCACGCACCCCGGCGAGGTACCCGTCGGGCGGCACCAGCACGCCGTTGGTGCCCACCACGGTCTCGAGCACCACGGCGGCCACCGTGTGCGCACCCTCCATCTGGATCACCTGGGCCAGGTGCTCCAGCGCCCGGGCGCACTCCTCCGCGTCGTCGGCCGCGTGGAACGCGGACCGGTAGGTGTAGGGCCCGAAGAAATGGACCACCCCGGGGGCGCCCGGCTCGGACGGCCAGCGGCGCGGTTCACCGGTGAGCGTGATGGCCGCCGCGGTGGCGCCGTGGTAGCTGCGGTAGGCGGCGAGCACCTTGTGCCGCCCGGTGTGCAGGCGGGCCATGCGGATCGCGTTCTCGTTGGCCTCGGCACCACCGTTGGTGAAGAAGACCCGGTTCAGCCGGCCGGGGGCGTGGTCCACGATGCGCCGGGCCGCCTCGGTGCGCACGTCCACCGCGAACGGCGGCGCCGCGGTGCACAGCACCTCCGCCTGGGCACGGACCGCCGCCACGAGGTCGGGGTGCTGATGGCCCAGGTTGAGGTTCACCAGCTGTGAGCCGAAGTCGAGGTAGCGGTTGCCCTCGTGGTCCCAGAACCAGGCGCCCTCGCCGCCGACGAGGGGCAGCGGGTTGATCTGCGCCTGCGCCGACCACGAGTGGAACACGTACTCGCGGTCCGCGGCGGTGCTGGCCGCGTTGGTGCGGTTCGGGCTGGTCACGGCGTCATCGGTCACGGTCACGTGACCACCCTAGGCACGCGGCATCGGCCGTGACCCCCGGCGGGGGCCGGCCCACATCGCCGCGGGGCCGGAAATCTCTCAGACGCCGCTCCGGAACGGCCGATGGGACCACCATGAAGGGTCGACGGTCCCGTGCGCGGATCGCGCTGGGCGTCCTGGTGGCGGCAACGGCCGGCGCCACGGCGTGTGCCGCCCCCGTCGCGCCCGTTCCGGCGATCCCTCCCACCACCGCACCCGGGGCCGCACCCGGGGGACCCGCCGTGGTCCGCTTCACGGCCACGCCGCCGG
>CAIPVR010000175.1 GCA_903868545.1 uncultured Actinomycetes bacterium | reverse complement strand
GTGTTTGGCGACGGCGTCGTCGGTGCCGAGCGCGTCGACCAACCACGCGCGAGCCGAGTGCGCGTTGGTCATGGTCTCTTGGGTGGTGAAGGTCTTCGACGAGACGATGAACAGCGTCTCGGCGGGGTCGAGGTCGCGGACGGCCTCCACCAGGTCGGTGCCGTCGACGTTGGAGACGAAGCGGAAGGTCATGCCGCGCTCGCTCACGTGGCGGAGCGCCTCGTAGGCCATCACCGGGCCGAGGTCGGATCCGCCGATGCCGATGTTGACCACGTTGCGGACCGGGCGGCCCGTGGCACCGGCCCACCGCCCGGCGCGGACTTCCCGGGCGAAGTCCCCCATCCGGTCGAGGACGTCGTGGACCCCGGCCACCACGTCCACCCCGTCCACCACCAGCGTGGCGTCACGCGGGAGCCGCAGGGCCACGTGGAGCACCGAACGGTCCTCCGAGACGTTGATCCGCTCACCCCGGAACATCGCATCGATCCGCCCGCGCAGCCCCGACTCCTCGGCGAGACGGACGAGGAGGTCGACGGTCTCGTCGGTGATGCGGTGCTTCGAGTAGTCGAGGTAGAGCCCCACGGCCTCCGCGGCGAGGCGTGTGCCCCGCTCCGGGTCCTCGGCGAACAACTCGCGCAGGTGCCGGTCGGCGACCCGGGGGTGGTGGTCCCGCAGCGCCTGCCAGGCCGGACGCTGCGTCAGGGGAAGGGGGTGGCTCGCTGGGGGCACGGCGGGTCCTCGCTGGTCGGGGCGGGCGGGGAACGGTCCCGCGACGACGGCGCGGGGGTTCAGACGGATCGTGCCGACGAGTCTGCCCGCAACAGCTGCTCGGTGGCGGCAGCATCGGCCGGACGCCCGAACAGGTAGCCCTGGCCGTACTCACAACCCAGCGCACGCAGGTGGAGCACCTGCTCCTCCGACTCCACACCCTCGGCGGTGGACGCGAGGCCGAGGGACCGGGCGAGGCCGACCACGGCACCCACGATCGCCTCGTTGCCGCGGTCCACCCCGAGGCCCCAGGTGAAGGACCGGTCGACCTTCAGCACCCCGACGGGGAACCGCTGGAGGTAGCGGAGGGACGAGTACCCGGTGCCGAAGTCGTCGACGGCGAGGCGCACCCCGAGGTCCACGAGACGTTCCATCGTGGTGGCGTCCGCCGCGGCCTCCTCCATCATCACCGACTCGGTGATCTCGAGGAACAGGTCCGACGCGGGCAGCCCGCTCCGCCCGAGCGCCTCGGCCACCCGGTCGGGGAGGGTGGGGTCGGAGAAGCTCCGGGCGGAGACGTTCGTGGAGAGCTGCAGCGGCTCGCCGGCACGGTGCTCGTTCCAGGCCGCGACCTGCCGGCAGGCGCGGCGGAGGACGTGGTCGTCGATCGCCACCACCTGGCCCGTCTCCTCGGCCACGCCCACGAACTCGTCGGGCGACAACAGACCGCGGACGGGGTGACGCCACCGCACCAGCGCCTCGAGGCCCACCACCGTCCGGTCGTCGAGGCGCACCACCGGCTGGAACCACACCTCGAGCTCGTCCTCCGCGAGCGCTCGCGACAGCTCCACCTCCACCGCGACGCGCCGGCGGGCCAACTCGCGGAGTGAGGGCTCGAAGCGGGCGGCACGCCCGCGTCCCTGCTCCTTGGCCCGGTACATCGCGAGGTCCGCATCCCCCACGAGGACCTCGGGGTCGGGTGGCGGCCCGCCGGACCCCGCTCCGGCGTCGGGCGACGGCCACACGGCGATCCCCACCGAGGCGGACGGCACCAGGGAGCGGCCCTCGAGGTCCAACGGCCGGGCCAGCGCGGCGAACAGCCGCTCGGCGAGCCGTTCGGCCTCGCCCGGGCCCACCCGGTCACTGACCACGATGAACTCGTCACCGGCGAGCCGGCCGACGAGGTCGCCCTCCCGGACGGAGCCCTGCAGGCGCGCGGCCACCTCCGACAGGTACAGGTCGCCGGCCTCGTGGCCGTGCGCGTCGTTCACCTGCTTGAAGCGGTCCACGTCGATGAACAGCACG
>CAIPVR010000174.1 GCA_903868545.1 uncultured Actinomycetes bacterium | reverse complement strand
GAGCCCGTCGGGGCGCTGCTCTTCGTGGACCTCGACCGGTTCAAGCTCGTGAACGACACCGCGGGGCACGGCTTCGGCGACGACGTGCTGCGGGAGACCGCCCGGCGCATCGCCGCCGCAGTCCGGAGCGACGAGGTGGTCCACCGTCTCGGCGGCGACGAGTTCGTCGTGCTGTCGCCGCACCACGAGCCTCCGCACCTGCACGAGACCGCGGAACGGATCGTCGCGGCCGTCTCGGAGCCCGTCCTCTCGGCCGGCTTCGAGTGGTACCTCGGCGCCTCGGTGGGCATCGCATCCATCGGCGCCGGGACCGTCACCGACCACGAGGACCTCCTGCGTCACGCGGATCTGGCGATGGACGCGGCCAAGCGGCGGCACCGGGGGTCGATCGTGACCTTCGACGAGCCGATGAAGGCCGAACTCGAACAGCGGCACCGCACCGAGATCGAGCTCCGACGCGCCGTGGCCGCCGGGGAGATCGTCCCGTGGTTCCAGCCGATCGTGCGGCTCGAGGACGGCTCGATCGCCGGGTTCGAGGCCCTGTCACGGTGGGAGCGGCCGGACGGGTCGGTCGCTGCTGCGGGAGCCTTCCTGGAGGTGGCCGAGCAGTCGGGTCTGATGGGGGCCATCGACGCCCGGGTCCTCGAGCGCGCCACGGAGTTCGTCGCCCGCTGGAACGCCGCCTCAACTGGACCCGACGTCTTCGTGTCGGTCAACCTCAGTCCCAACGAGGTGGCGGCGGGGGACGTGGCCGGGCGGGTGCACGGGGCGATCGAGCGGGCGGGCATCGAACCGTCGTGGCTGGTCATCGAGCTCACGGAGGACGCGCTCGTGCTGGCTCCGGAGCTCGCGGCGAGACGCATCGCGGAACTCGCCGAGGTCGGCGTGAGGATCGCGCTCGACGACTTCGGCACGGGGCACTCGTCGCTGGCGCACCTGCTCCGGTTCCCGGTGGAACTCCTGAAGGTGGACCGCCTGTTCGTCGAGGAACTCGGAACCGTGTTGGCGGACCGCAGCGTCGCGGCGGCGGCGTTCCGGATGGCGGTGACCCTCGGCATCACCCCGGTGGCCGAGGGGGTGGAGACCGCCGGCCAGGCCGCGGAGCTGTACGCACTCGGCTACCGCCTGGCGCAGGGGTACCACTTCGGTCGCGCACTGGCGCCCCTCCACGCGCTCCGGCTCGCGAGCGCACCGCCCGCCGTGCGGACGTGGGGGCCGGAGCAGGGCTGAGCCCGGGGACGGCGGCGTCCACCATCGCGCCGTTCCCGCTCCCGGCACGGCAGCATGGACCGTTGCCCGAGACCCGGGCAGGACCGCCCTCGGCGGTCCGTGGACACATGAAGGGACCAGCCATGAAGCGTGCACTGGGACTCCTCCTGGCCGTGACGCTCGTCGGTGGCGTCGCCGCGGCCTGTGGCGGCAGCGACGAGTCGAGCGAGAAGGCCACCACCACCGCCGCCGCCGGTGGCGGTTCCGACAGCGGTGGCGGTTCGTCGGGCTCGTCGAACACCGGCAACTCGAAGGTGGACGCCTACTGCGACAAGGTCCAGGAGTTCGCGGATTCGGCGGTCACGGCGGCCGAGTCGAAGGACCAGGGTTCCGCCCAGGCGCTGGCCGACAGCGCCAAGTCGCTCGCCGGCGAGGCGGGTGGCCTCGCCGGCGAGGTGGTGAAGGACCCGTCGCTCGCCAGCAAGATCGCCGACTGCTCCAAGAAGGCCTCCGACGCGCTCAGCGAGCTGCAGAAGAGTCTGAGCGGCAGCCTCGGGTCGATCAGCATCCCGAACAGCTGAACCGGTGCACGGCGCGTCCGGCTCCCCTCCGTGTCAGGAGGGGAGCTGGAAACGCCGGAAGAACTCCCAGGTGACCCGGCTGGCGTCGAGGTCCATGTTGGTGGGCCCCACGATCGACTCGATGCCCTTCGAGAACTCGCTGCCCGGCCAGCTGTGGCCGCCGCCGTCGAGCACGTAGAACACCACCGCCGTGCCCGTCGGGCAGTCGTAGGTGCGACGCAGCACCTCCGGTGTCACCCGCGTGTCGGTCGGGACCGCTGCACACCCGTCGGCCGCGGCCCAGTCCCGCACGGCCTCCGGGTACCCGGCCCCCTCGAGGTCCGCCGCCGGCCCCGGGGGCAGCGTCGGCGGGCTTCCCGCCAGGGCGGAGCCGAGGTCGCCGACGCCTCCGTTGAACAGCAGGATGGGGTCCGCCGTGCCGTGGATCGCGAGCACCGGCACCGGCCGCGACGGCGCGCAGCCGTCGGGGAAGCGGACCCCGGCCACGGGTGCGACGGCGGTGAAGCGGTCGGCCCGGACGCACGCCAGCGTGGAGGACATGAACGCACCGTTCGAGAGGCCGGTCGCGTACACGCGGGACGTGTCGAGGCACAGCTGCTCGCCGAGTTGGTCGAGCAGTGCGTCCACGAACCGGACGTCCGGGTTGGCCGCGTCGAGTCCGACCTTCCAGGCGGGTGTGGCCCCCTCGCCCTGGGGAACGGCCACGGCGAAGCCCTCCTCCTGGCCGAGCCTGCCGTAGGACGCCATCAGGGTGTGGATCTGCGCACCCTCGGCGAGGCCGTGGAAGTCGAGCACGAGGGGCACCGGTGTGCGGCCGTCGTGCTCCGGTGGTGTGGTGAGGAGGTACCACCGCTCGGTGCCGTCCACCGTGACGGTGCGGCGTTCGTCGGTGACCGAGCGGGTGGCACTCGTGGCGCAGCCGGGCGACGGTCGGGCCGGGCCCTCCGCCGTCCGTCCCGGACCGGCCGCCGTGCTGGGCGGCCGCTGCGAGGTGGAGGGGGTCGCCGCATCGGATGTGTCGCCGCCGGCGCTGCAGGTGGGGAGCACCGTTGCGGCGAGGGCGGCGCCGAGCAGGACGAGGAACGGTCGGACGCGGGCGACGGGCACGGCCGAAACCTAGCCCCGCGTGGCGGGGGGCCCGCCCGGGGACGCACCGGCCCGGCGGCCGGGGCGCCTACGATCGGCCGATGGTCCCGACGAGTCATGCCGATGCCGACGATCCCGCCTGGGCGACGTGGCGGGCGGCGATGGACGCGGCCGCCGACCGGGGGGCTGAGTGGACGACCATGTCGGGTGTGCCGGTGGAAGCGGTCTACGGGCCGGAGCACCCGGGGCCGGGTGACCTGCCGGGCCAGTACCCGTTCACCCGAGGGCCGCACGCGTCGATGTACCGGTCGAAGCTGTGGACGATGCGGATGTTCGCCGGCTTCGGGACGCCGGTGGACACCAACGAACGGTTCCGCGACCTATTGGCGCAGGGAGGCAGCGGGCTGTCGGTGGCGTTCGACCTGCCCACACTGATGGGGCGGGACTCCGACGACCCGATGTGCCGGGGGGAGGTCGGGCGCTGCGGCGTGGCCGTGGACACCGTGGCCGACATGGAGGACCTGTTCCGGGGGATCGATCTCGGCGCAGTGACCACGTCGATGACGATCAACTCGCCGGCCGCCGTGCTCCTCGCGATGTTCGTGGCGGCGGCGGAGGGGGCGGGCACGCCCCGGGAACGGCTCGGCGGCACCCTCCAGAACGACATCCTGAAGGAGTACCAGGCCCAGAAGGAGTTCCTGTTCCCGCCGCGCCCGTCGATGCGGCTGGTGGCCGACACGGTGCGGTTCGCGGCGGCCGAGATGCCCCGCTGGCACCCGGTGTCGGTCTCCGGCTACCACATCAGGGAGGCGGGTTCGACGGCCGCGCAGGAACTCGCCTTCACGCTCGGCAACGGCTTCGCGTACGTGGAGCAGGGGGTGGCTGCCGGCCTCGACGTGGACGAGGTGGCACCACGCCTCAGCTTCTTCTTCAACGCCCACCTCGACTTCTTCGAGGAGATCGCCAAGTACCGGGCGGCCCGGCGGATGTGGGCCCGGTGGCTCCGCCACCGCTACGGCGCCGCCGCCACCCGATCGCTGCAGCTCCGGTTCCACACCCAGACCGCCGGGGTCTCGCTCACCGCGCAGCAGCCGGAGCTCAACATCGTGCGTACCGCGGTGGAGGCGCTCGCCGGTGTGCTGGGCGGCACGCAGAGCCTCCACACCAACTCGATGGACGAGACGCTGGCGCTGCCCACCGAGAAGGCGGCCCGCATCGCGCTCCGCACCCAGCAGGTCCTCGCCCTCGAGACCCGGGTGGCCAACGTGGCCGATCCGCTGGGTGGCAGCTGGTACGTGGAGGCGCTGACCGACGAGCTCGAGGCGCGGGCCGAGGAGCTGCTCGCGGAGGTCGACGCCATGGGCGGCGGCTCGATGCTCGAGGGGGCGATCCGCGGCGTGGAGGAGGGGTGGTTCCAGGCCGCCATCGCCGATTCGGCCTACGACCTCGAACGTCGGCTGAACGACGGCAGGTTCCCGGTGGTGGGGGTGACCTGCCACACGGAGGGCAACGAGGAGGAGCCGCCGGAGATCCTCTACATCGACCCCGCGGCGGAGGAACTCCAGTGCAAGCGCCTGGCGTCGGTGCGCGAACAGCGTGACGGCACCGTGGTGCGGGCCGCCCTCGACCGGTTGACCGCGGAGGCGGCCGACCCGGAGGTGAACCTGATGCCCGCGCTCCTCGCTGCGGCCGGGGCCCGGGCCACCGTGGGGGAGTGCTGCGGCGCCCTGGGCTCGGTGTTCGGCTGGTGGGACGAGGCCCCGGCGCTGTGATCCCGTTCACGGAGCTCCGTGCCCGGGTGCTCGTGGCCAAGCTCGGCCTCGATGGGCACGACCGCGGGGTGAAGGTGGTGGCGCGACTGCTGCGCGATGCCGGGTTCGAGGTGATCTACACCGGTCTGCGGCAGACGCCCGAGATGGTGGTGGCCGCCGCCCGCGACGAGGACGTCGACGTGGTGGGGCTCTCCATGCTGTCGGGCGCCCACCTGGCGCTCGCCCCGCCCGTGGTGGCCGGGCTCCGGGCCGAGGGACTCGACATCCCGGTGGTGGTGGGCGGGATCGTGCCCGACCGCGACCTTCCCGCGCTCGAGGCCGCCGGTGTGGCGGAGGTGATCGGGCCGGGCGCCACCGCCGACGAGGTCGTGGCTGCCGTGGAACGCGCCCTCGCCACGAGGACCTGACCCGTCCGCGCCGGCCCGCATCCGACCCTCAGCGGGTCCGGCGCCGCCACAGATAGGTGGTGTTCAGGTACCAGTTGACGACGAGGGCGACGACCGCCCCGACGAGGTTCTGCACCGTGCGGGAGGCCTCCGCCCCCAGGAGGCCCAGCAGGAAGCCGCTGTTCTCGAGGAACGTGAACACGGCGACGTGCACGAGGGTCCCCACCAGCGACATGAACCAGAACACGACGAAGGCCGGTGCCAGCTTCCAACCCCGGTAGCGCTGCTCCCAGAACGTGAACTCGTTGTTCAGCCCGAACAGCACGAGGATCGACACGTTCACGCTCAGCACGAAGGAGCCGTAGACCGGGTCGATGGCCTCGTTGAGGCCGGTGTCGAAACGGGGGACACCGGCGGCCTCGGCCACGGCGAAGACCAGCGAGTTCACCGCGAGGCCCACCATTCCGACGAGCACGTAGAGCAGGAACGCGGGGTCGACCTGGCGGCCGAGACGGAGCTCCGCCACGGCGAGCAGGTAGGAGCGGATCACGGAGCGGTTGAGCTTCGTCTCGCCGTGGCGCCGGAGGCGGAACTCGTAGCCCACCTCCGTGACCCGGAGCGTGCGGTCCCGACCGATGAACTCGAGGAGGATCTTGAAGCCCCGGGGGTTGATCCCGGGCGCACCCTGCTCGTAGGCGCCGCGGCTGATCAGGAAGAAGCCGCTCATCGGGTCCGACACGGTGACCCGCAGCACGACGCGGGCGATGAACGTGGCGACCCAGCTCACGAAGCGGCGTCCGCGGGTCCAGTTGCCGTAGCCGCCCCCCTCGGTGGAGCGTGACCCGACGGCAACGTCCGAGCCGCCGGAACGGACCTCGTCCAGCATCGCCGGGAGGATCGACGGATCGTGCTGCAGGTCGGCGTCGATGACCGCGAGGTACTCACCGCGGGCGACCGTCATGCCGTCCAGCACGGCGGCGGACAGGCCGTGGTCGTGGAAGCGGCGGAGGACCGAGATCGTCTGATCGCGCTCAGCGAGGCGCTCCGCCACCTGCCACGTCCCGTCGGGGCTGTCGTCGTCGGCGACCACCACCTCGTGGGGGATCCCGTCCAGCGCCCGGTGCACGGCCTCCACGAGGAGCGGGAGGTTCTCGGCCTCGTTGAACGTGGGCGTCACGACCGACAGCACGGGTGGGACGTCGTCGCGGCGCCGGCGCAACTCTGTTCCTCCGGCCATGCGGTCGCCGAATCTACCGGCCGGTGCGCTCAGATGAGGGGGACCGCCTCCGGTGGTTCCTCCACCCGGTCCACGAGGTGGGAGCCCTTGTTCCGCACACTGTTGACCTCCACCGACACCGGGTGGAACGTGATCAGTGCGTCCGGGGCCGGCACGAGGAGCCGCCCGAGCCGCTCGACGTCGTGCTCCTCGGGCGAGAGCCACTCGGCCCAGGCCGTGGGCGGCAGGATCACGGGCATCCGGTCGTGCAGCGGGGCCATCGCGGAATTCGCGGGCCCGGTGATGATCGTGGTCGACCGCACGGTGACGGGCTCGTCGTCGCCGTCGGGCGAGGGCCCGTGCCATTCCTCCCACAGTCCGGCGACGGCGTAGGGCTCACCGTCGGGACGGTGGATGAAATAGGGCTGCTTGCGCGGGCGGCCCGGCACGGCCCGCCACTCGTAGAAGCCGTCAACCGGCACGATGCATCGCCGCTTCGCGAAGGCGCGCCGGAACGCAGGCTTCACGGCCACGGTCTCTGCCCGGGCGTTGATCATGCGGTTCCCGACCGAGAGGTCCTTCGCCCACGACGGCACCAGTCCCCAGTGGAACGTGTCGAGCCGTCGGACGGAGCCCTCCTGGTGGACGGTCAGCACGTCGGTGGTCGGCGCGGTGTTGAAGTTGGGCAGGTGCTGCTCGGCCTGCGCGGAGACCTCCCCGACGTCGAAGTAGCGGGCGACGGCGTCGGGCGGTGACGACGAGACGAATCGGCCGCACACGACTCAGTCCGCCGCTCCGCGCAGGGCCACGATCGCGGCCCGGATGCGCTCGGCCGCGTCGTCGAGCTCTTCCGGACGGGCCGACGGGTCGGCTCTGGTGAAGTCCAGTTGCGACTCGTCGTCGATCGGGATGAGGTGCACGTGGCAGTGCGGCACCTCCATGCCGGCGATGATCGAGCCCACCCGGGTCGGCCGGAACGCCTCCATCACGGCGCTGCCCACGAGCTGCGACACCTCGGCCACGCGGGACCACAACGCGGGGGGCACGTCGGTCCACTGGTCGACCTGCTCGACGGGCACCACGAGGGTGTGGCCCGGCCGGATCGGCGCGATGGTGAGGAACGCCACCACGTCGGGGTCGCGATGGACGAACCGACCGGGCAGCTCGCCGTTGATGATGCGGGTGAAGACACTCGGCTCGGGCTCGCTCATCGCCCCAGCATCGCAGGCCTACAGTGACGGCGATGGCCACCGATCCGCCGCCGAGTGCCGTGCCGGGTGACCGGCCCGCCGGCGACGCGGCCGGTGCCGGGGACGAGGAGGTGGTCGTCGACCGTGTCCTCACCGTGCCCAACCTCATCACGTTGGTCCGGCTCCTGTGCATCCCGCTGTTCCTGTGGTTGCTGTTCGGTGCGGAGGCCCGGGCGTGGGCGGCGGTGCTGCTCGCGTTCCTGGGCGCCACGGACTGGGTGGACGGGTACGTGGCCCGTCACTTCCACCAGGTGTCGTCGCTCGGGAAGGCGTTCGACCCGACCGTCGACCGGCTGCTCCTCATCGTGGGGGTGGGCGCGATCATCTACGACGGCGCCGTCAACGCCCCGGACTACGGGCCGGCCGGCGTCCCGCTGTGGTTCGGGCTCGTGGTCGTGATCCGGGAGGTCCTGCTCAGCATCTGGGTGGTGGGCACCCTCGCCGCCGGGGCGAAGCGGATGGACGTCACGTGGTGGGGCAAGGCGGGCACGTTCTGTCTGATGGTCGCCTTCCCTGCGTTCCTCGCCGCGTCGGACACCGGCCTGGCGCTCGGGGTGCGGGAGGCCCTGGAGCTCGTGGCCTGGGCGGCGGGCGTCCCCGGCCTGGTGTTCAGCATGGTCGCGTTCGTGGGCTACTTCCCCCGAGGCGTCGTGGCGCTCCGTGAGGGTCGGGCGGCCCGGGCGTCGGTCCCCGCTGCATGAGGCACGCCACGGCGTGGCTGCGCCCCGCCGGTGGTTGCGGGAGCACGCAGACCCCGGTGACGGCGGTAGCGTTCCCCGTCGGACACCCCTGACGGAAGGCACCACGTGAAGGCCGTGATCATGGCGGGCGGTGAGGGCACCCGACTGCGCCCCCTCACCTCCAACGCCCCCAAGCCGATGCTCCCGCTGGTCAACCGGCCGATGATGGAGCACATCGTCGAGCTCCTCCGCTCCCACGGGATCGAGGACATCGTGGTGACCGTGGCGTTCATGGCGAACGCGATCCGGAACTACTTCGGGGACGGTTCCGAGTTCGGCGTACGGATGGTCTACGCGTCGGAGGAGACGCCGCTCGGCACGGCGGGTTCGGTGCGCAACGCCATGGCCGAGCTCGACGACACCTTCGTGGTGATCTCCGGCGACGTCCTCACCGACGTCGACCTCGGCGCGGTGATCGCGGCGCACACCGAGCGGCGGGCGCTCGCGACGATCGGCCTCGTGAGGGTGGAGAACCCCCTCGAGTACGGGATCGTGATCACCCGGGAGGACGGCACGATCGAACGGTTCCTCGAGAAGCCCACCTGGGGTCAGGTGTTCAGCGACACGATCAACTCGGGCATCTACGTGCTCGAGCCCCGGGTCTTCGACTGGATCCCGGCGGACCAGCCGGTGGACTTCTCGAGCGACGTGTTCCCCCGCCTGCTCGACGACGGCGAGACGGTGCTCGGGCACGTGGCGGAGGGCTACTGGGAGGACGTGGGCACCCTCACGGCCTACGTGCGCGCCCACAAGGACATCCTCGACGGTCGGGTGAAGGTGGACATCCCCGGGTTCGAGGTGGCCGACGGGGTCTTCGTGGGTGAGGGCGTCGACATCCACCCCGACGCCGCCCTCGTCGGGCCGGCGGTCGTGGGTGACAACTGCTTCGTCGACGCCGGTGCCCGCCTCGGGGAGTACGTGGTGCTCGGCACCGGTGTGCGGCTCCTGCGCGACGGCGAGCTCGAGCGGACGGTGGTCCACGAGAACGCCTACCTCGGCGAGAGCGTCAAGCTGCGGGGCACGGTGGTGGGCCGGGCGGCCGACCTCCGCCGCAATGCCCGCTGCGAGGAGGGGGTCGTCCTCGGCGACGAGGTCTTCGTGGGCGAGGACGCCGTGATCTCCAGCGACGTGAAGGTGTATCCCTTCAAGACCGTCGAGGGTGGGGCGGTGGTCAACTCCTCGCTCATCTGGGAGTCCCGTGGTGCCCGGAGCCTGTTCGGCCGCGGCGGCGTGAGCGGCCTGGCCAACGTGGACGTCACCCCCGAGCTGGCGGCCAAGGTCGCCATGGCGTACGCCACGTCGCTCGACCGCAGCGCCACCGTCGTGGTCTCACGTGACTCGTCGCGCTCGGCACGCATGTTGAAGCGATCGCTCATCGCCGGCCTCAACGCGAGCGGTGCCAACGTGTGGGACCTGGAGGTGGCGAGCCTGCCCCTCACACGCTTCCACTGCCGCAACGCGGCGGTGACGGGTGGCGTGTCGGTGCGGCTGCACCCCGACGATCCCGACGCAGTGATCATCCGCTTCTTCGACAACGCCGGCTCCGACATCCTCGAGGACCGGCAGCGGAAGATCGAGCGGCTCTTCGGCCGTGAGGACTTCCGTCGGGTGCGGCCGGCCGACATCGGCGACATCGACCTCGTGCCCCGCGCCCTCGAGCAGTACGCCGTGGCGCTCGAGCAGACGATCGACGTGAAGGCCGTGGCGGCCCGGCACTTCAAGGTGGTCATCGACTACGCCTACGGCGCGGCGAGCTTCGCCATGCCGAACGTGCTGTCGAAGCTGCGGGCGGACGTCCTCGCGGTGAACCCGTTCGCCTCCACCGCCGGCATCCTCGGCTTCGACCGCGAGGCCCACGCCCGCGACGTGGCCGGCCTCGTAAGGGCCTCGGGGGCAGATCTCGGCGCGGTGATCGATCCGTCCGGCGACCAGCTCAGCCTGGTGGACGACACCGGCCACGTGCTGACCGATGCCCAGTTGCTGTTCGCGTTCCTCGACCTCGTCGGCGACCGTCTGGTGGGGGACTCCGTGGCCCTGCCGGTGATCGCGCCACGAGCCGCGGCCGACCTGGTCCGGGGTCGCGGCTTCCAGGTGCGCTGGACGAAGACCTCGGCCGCAGCGCTGACCGAGGCCGCGGCCGAGCCCGGTGTGGGATTCGCCGCCAACCTGGAGGGGGGCATCATCCTCCCGGGCTTCCTGCCGGCGTTCGACGCCGCCGGTGGCCTGCTCAAGATGCTGGACCTCCTGGCGGCCCGCGGGACCCGCCTGTCGGAGGTTGTGGCCGCCGTCCCGGAGGTCCACCTGCTGCACGAGGAGGTCGTCACCCCCTGGGAGCAGAAGGGCACCGTCATGCGCTCCCTGGTGGAGCAGACCCAGGGGCGGGACGTCGACCTGATCGACGGCGTCAAGGTCCACCACGACCGGGGCTGGGCCCTCGTCCTGCCGGATCCGGAGGAGCCCGTGACCCACGTGTGGGTGGAGGGTGACACGCCGGCGGAGGCTCGGACGCTGGTGCAGGAGTACGCCCGTCGGATCCGGCAGATGGTGCGGTGAGGGGTCGTCCGGCTCGGGTAGCGTTCGCCCCATGAACGTGCCCGACGATCTCTACTACTCCACGGAACACGAATGGGTCCGGGTGGAGGACGGCCTGTTCCGGGTGGGGATCACCGACTACGCCCAGGACGCCCTCGGTGACGTGGTGTTCGTGCAGGTGCCCGAGGTGGGGGCCGAGCTACAGGCCGGCGGTTCGTTCGGCGAGGTGGAGTCCACCAAGTCGGTCTCCGAGCTGTACGCCCCGGTGCAGGGCGTGGTGGTGGAGGTGAACGCCGACCTCGAGGCCACGCCCGAGCTCGTCAACACCGACCCGTACGGTGCCGGCTGGGTGGTCCTGCTCCAGCCCGTGGACCTGCGGTCGGTGGAGACCCTCCTCGGCCCGGAGGCCTACCGCGACCTCACCGGGGCCTGACCGAGGTGTCCCCCGACGGCGTCGTCTGCCCGCGGTGCAGCGTGCTGAACCCGGGCGGTGCCCGGTTCTGCACGGCGTGCGGCGCGGAGCTCCCGGAGGAGGAGGCGGCCACCGGCAGCCTCACCGAGGTGGGCGTCGACGTCCCGGGCGCGGGCGAGGTGGGCCAGCTCATCGTCACCCGGGGCGCCACGGCGGGCGCCCGCTACGCACTCGGGTCGGGCACCACGTCGATCGGCCGCCACCCCGACAGCGACGTGTTCCTGGACGACATCACGGTCTCGCGACGGCACGCAGAGGTGCGCCGCTCCTCCGACGGGCTCTTCCTCCTCGCGGACGTCGGCTCGCTCAACGGCACGTATCTCGACGGCGACAGGGTGGAGGAGGCAGCGCTGCGTGAGGGGGCGCAGATCCAGGTGGGCAAGTTCCGGCTGGTGTTCGTGATCGGCGAGTTGGGCGGCCACGCATGAGCGACCAGGCCCTCGACGAGGGCGTGCAGCTGTCGATCGGTGAGGTCCTCGCGCTGGTGCAGGAGGAGTTCCCGGACGTCACGATCTCCAAGATCCGCTTCCTGGAGAGCCAGGGCCTGATCCAGCCGGACCGCACGGCGTCCGGCTACCGGCGGTTCTCCGGGGACGACATCGAGCGCCTGCGGTGGATCCTGCGTCAGCAGCGAGACCACTTCCTCCCGCTCAAGGTGATCCGGCGCATGCTCGAGGAGGGCGTGGACGCCTACGACCCCGGCGGCGGCCAGCCGACGCTGTGGACGCCGTCGGACGGCCTGGGCGGCGACGACCTCGGTCCGGGTGCGCCATCCGGGGAGACCGACGCCGATGCGGAGGACGACGACGGGTCCGGTGCCCACACCGCTGCCGCACCCGACGCCGGTGCGCCGTCGAGCGGTCGGGGGCCCGCCGGGTCGTCCCGCCACTCGCCGCGGCACCCGGCCGTGGCGTCGTCGCCACGCCGTTTCGAGACGCCCGCCGACGTGGTCGCCGCCCTCCAGGAGGATCCCCGTCCCTCGCGCGCCGCGGCACCTGCGGCGGAGCCCCCCGTCGCACCGCCGGTCCGGCCCGAGGCGGCCGACCCGCTGCCCGAGGGCGAGGTCGGAGCGGAGGAACTCTGCCGGAGCACCGGGCTGGGGCCGCTGTACCTCGAGGGTCTCGTCCGTTTCGGGCTCGTCCGGCCCGTGGTGCGCGGTGGCGAGGACCACTTCGGCCCGGACGCGGTGGTCGTGGCCCGGCTCGCCACCCGCTACGCGGAACTGGGTGTGGAACCCCGGCATCTGCGGATGTACCTGGTGGCGGCCGCGCGCGAGGCGGGCTTCGTCGAGCAGTTGGCGGTGCCCCTGCTCAAGCAGCGGCACCCTGCCGCCCGTGAGCAGGCCGCCGCCCTGGCGACGGAGCTGGCCACGCTCGGTGCGGAACTGCACGGCGTGCTGCTCCGGCGGGAACTGGGACCGGACCTCGGGGGTCCGGCGCCGTCGTGAAGGTGGCGCCGGCCGGGGGCCTCTAGACTCGGCCCGTGATCGAGCTGGAGCTGGTCGGGGTGCGGGTGGAGTTGCCCACCAACACGCCCGTGGTGATCCTGCAGGAACGTGAGGGGCGCCGCCGACGGCTGTCGATCTTCATCGGCGGCCCGGAGGCCACGGCGATCGCCTTCGCTCTGGAGGGTGTGGAGACGCCCCGCCCGCTCACCCACGACCTGTTCTGCGACGTCCTCGACGACCTCAACGCCACGCTCGACCGCGTGGTGATCACCGAGCTGCGGGACACCACCTACTACTCGGACCTCCATCTCACGGGGCCGGCCGGCCCGCTCGTGGTGAGTGCCCGGCCGTCCGACGGCGTGGCGCTGGCGGTGCGCACCGGGTGCCCGATCTTCTCCGAGGAGTCGGTCCTCGACGAGGCCGGCTTCGTGGAGGAGGCGGCCGAGGAGGCCGACGGCGAGTCGCCCGAGGACGTGGTGGAGGAGTTCCGACAGTTCATCGACAACGTCTCGCCCGAGGACTTCGCGAGCTGAACCTCGCCCCGGCGGGCCGCGGGAGCGCGGTCGCGCCGGGATCCACCCACGGCGGATAACGTGTCGGTAGTTTCATCCGTGCAACTCGGACCCCTCGGTCCCGCGCGTCCTGCGCGCGAGAGCGGGTCCGGGGCAGCGTGTCCACCGCGCTGACGACCGCACCACGACACAGGAGTCGGCAATGGAGCCGAGTACGGCCACCAACGAGCAACTGACACTCGACCACACACCGGCCGCCCCGGCCGACGAGGGCTTCTCCGGTCGGCGGACCGCGGAGATCGTGGGGATCTCCTACCGCCAGCTCGACTACTGGGCCCGCACCGACCTGGTGCGGCCGTCCCTGGCCGACGCCTCGGGCAGCGGGAGCAGGCGGCGGTACTCCTACCGCGACCTGCTCGAGCTGAAGGTGATCAAGACGCTGCTCGACTCGGGCATCAAGCTCGAGTCCGTGCGGGCCGTGTTCGACTACCTGCGCGAGCAGCTCGGCGAGGACGTCACCACGGCGAACCTGGTGATCAACGGGTCGAAGTCGGTCGTCGTGCAGAACGGCGAGGAGCTGATCGACGTGCTGCAGCACGGCCAGGGCGTGCTCAGCGTGCTCGCGCTCGCCGGAGTGAAGGACGAGATCGACGCCCGGATCCTGGAGTTCCGCCCGGCGGGACCCGGAACCGCCGCGCCGGTCACCTCCGAGGCCGCGGCGACCGACGTGCTGCCGCCCGCCGCCACCAGCTGAGTCGCGGGGTGCGCCACTCACCGCTCGATGCCGTCCACCGCTCGCTCGGCGCCCGCATGGTGCCCTTCGGCGGATGGGAGATGCCCGTCGCCTACCCCTCGGGGACACTGGAGGAGCACCGCGCCTGTCGCAGCGCCGCCGTGGTGTTCGACGTGAGCCATCTCGGCACCGTCCGCGTGGCCGGGGCCGGCGCCACGGACGCGCTGCAACGGACACTCACCAACGACCTGGGCAAGGTGGCCCCGGGCCGGGCGCAGTACACGCACCTGCTCGATCCGGACGATGCCTCCGTGGTGGACGACATCATCGTGTGGTGGCTGGCAGAGGACCTGTTCGACGTGATGCCCAATGCCTCCAACACCGACGGGGTGGTGGGCGCGCTCGGGGCGGGGGGTGGCGGCGGGCCCGAGGTGCGCGACACCACCGGTGAGCGCGCCGTGCTCGCGGTGCAGGGCCCCGAGGCCCGGGCGCGCCTGGCTGCCGTGGCGCCGGATGCCGCAGCGGTGGGTCGCTTCCGCGTGGCGTCCTTCGAGTTCGCCGGGTTGCCCTGCACGGTCGCCGGCACCGGCTACACGGGCGAGGACGGGGTGGAGTGCGCGGTCCCGGTGGCGGTGGCCGAGGAGTTCTGGCGGGCGGTGACCGCCGAGGGCGTGGTGCCCGCCGGCCTCGGGGCCCGCGACACCCTCCGTCTGGAGGCGGGGCTGCCGCTCCACGGCCACGAACTGGGTCCGGGGATCACCACGCTGAACGCAGGGCTCGGCTGGGTGGTCGGCTGGGACAAGGGGCCGTTCCGCGGACGCGACGCGCTCGCCGCCCAGCGCGACGCCGGTGTGACGCCGGTGCTCCGCGGGTTCCGCGCGGAGGGACGGCGTCCCCCGCGCGACGGTGCCACGGTGCGGCGCGGCGGCGCGGCGGTGGGCACGGTGTCCTCGGGCAACTTCTCGCCCACGCTCGGGTGCGGCATCGCGCTGGCGTTCGTCGACCCGTCGGTCGCCGAGGGCGACGCCGTCGTGATCGACGTGCGGGGCACCGAGCTGCCGGCCACCTGCGTCCCCACGCCGTTCGTCTGAGGCCCCCCGGGGCCCGTCTCAGGCGTCGGCCAGATCCTCGATCGAGGGGCACGAGCAGACGAGGTTGCGGTCGCCGTACCCGCCGTCGATGCGGGCCACCGGCGGCCAGTACTTCCACTCCCGGAGCGACCCGACCGGCCAGCCGGCCACCGACCGCGGATAGGCGTGGTCCCAGTCGTCCGCGCCCACACGGTCGGCCGTGTGCGGCGCATGGACCAGCGGGTTGTCGTCGGCGGGCCACTCGCCGGAGGCGACACGGTCGATCTCGCCACGGATCGCGATCATGGCGTCGCAGAAGCGGTCGAGCTCGGCGAGCCCCTCCGACTCGGTGGGTTCGATCATGAGCGTGCCCGGCACGGGGAAGCTCATCGTCGGGGCGTGGAAGCCGAAGTCGATCAGTCGCTTGGCCACGTCCTCGTTCGAGATGCCGGTGTCCTTCTCGATGCCACGCAGGTCGATGATGCACTCGTGGGCCACGAGGCCGTCGGGACCGCTGTAGAGGACCGGGTAGTGGTCGCGCAGGCGGGCCGCCACGTAGTTGGCCGTGAGCAGGGCCACCTCGGTCGCGGTGCGGAGCCGGTCGCCCATCATCGTGACGTACATCCACGGGATCGGAAGGATCCCCGCGGAGCCGTGGGGTGCGGAGGACACCGCTCCCACCGGCCCCTCGGGACCGTCGCCCAGGGCGTGGCCCGGGAGGAAGGGCGCCAGGTGCTCGGCCACGGCCACCGGTCCCACGCCGGGTCCGCCGCCCCCGTGGGGGATGCAGAAGGTCTTGTGCAGGTTGAGGTGGCTGACGTCCGCACCGAACCGCCCGGGCCGTGCGAGGCCCACCAGGGCGTTGAGGTTGGCGCCGTCCACGTAGACCTGGCCGCCGTGGTCGTGCACCACGTCGCACAGCTCCACGATCCCGGTCTCGAACACGCCGTGGGTGGACGGGTAGGTGACCATCGCGGCGGCGAGGCGCTCGCCCGCCTCGGCGGCCCTCGCCCGGAGGTCGTCGAGGTCGACGTTGCCCTCGTCGTCGGTGCCCACCACCACGACCCGCATCCCGGCCATCACCGCGCTGGCCGCGTTGGTGCCGTGGGCGGAGGCGGGGATGAGGCACACGTCGCGGTCCAGGTCCCCGCGGGAGCGGTGGTACGCGCGGATCGCGAGGAGGCCGGCGAACTCGCCCTGGCTCCCGGCGTTCGGCTGGAAGGAGACGGCGGCGTAGCCGGTGATGCGCACGAGGGCGGCCTCGAGCTCGTCGATCATCTGCCGGTAGCCCGCGGCCTGGTCGGCCGGGGCGAACGGGTGCACCTCGGCGAACTCCGGCCAGGTCACGGGGATCATCTCCGCCGCGGCGTTCAGCTTCATGGTGCAGGAACCGAGCGGGATCATCGTGCGGTCGAGCGCGAGGTCCTTGTCCTCGAGCCGGCGGAGGTAGCGCATCATCTCGGTCTCGGAGCGGTACCGGTGGAACGTCGGGTGCTCGAGGAACGCCCCGGTGCGCCGCAGGCCACCGGGGAGCCCGGCGTCGGGATCCGCGGCCATGGCATCGGCCTCGACCTGCTCGGCGGAGGTGTCGACCCCCAGGGCGCCGAGCAGGGTGGCGACCACCTCGGGCGTGGTCGTCTCGTCGAACGCGATGCCCACGAGGTCCTCCGAGCTGCGACGGAGGTTGATCCCGGCCCCGAGCGCCGCCTCGACCACGCCGGCGGCCCGCCCGGGGGCGCGGAGGGTGACCGTGTCGAACCAGGTGTCGGCCGTGGTCGACCAACCGGCGGCGCGGAGCGCCTCCACCGTCGCGGTGGTGAGGGCATGGGTGCGGCGGGCGATCGCGGTGAGGCCGTCGGGGCCGTGCCAGGCGGCGTACAGCCCGGCCATCACCGCCAACAGCACCTGGGCGGTGCAGATGTTGGAGGTGGCCTTCTCCCGGCGGATGTGCTGTTCCCGGGTCTGCAGCGCGAGTCGCAGCGCCCGCCGGCCCTCGGCGTCGACCGACACCCCGACCAGACGGCCCGGGAGGGCACGCTTCATCGTCTCGCGGACGGCCATGAACCCCGCGTGCGGGCCGCCGTAGCCCAGGGGCACCCCGAAGCGCTGCGCCGATCCGACCACGACGTCGGCGCCCCACGAACCGGGGGGCTCGAGGAGGGTGAGCGCCAGGAGATCCGTGGCGACGCACACCACGGTTCCTGCGTCGCGGGCGGCGGCGACGACGTCGCGGTGGTCCACCACGGCCCCCGAGGAACCGGGGTGGGAGAGGAGCAGGCCGAAGCACTCGTGGCCGGCGAGGTCGACCGCCGGGTCGCCCACCACCACCTTGATCCCGAGGGGCTCGGCGCGGGTGGCCACCACCTCCTTCACCTGGGGGTGGCAGTCGTGGTCCACGAAGAAGGTCTCGCCCCCCACCTTCGAATGACGACGGGCCAGGGTCATGGCCTCGGCCGCGGCGGTGGCCTCGTCGAGGAGCGACGCGTTGGCGATGTCCATCCCGGTGAGGTCGGTGACGACCGTCTGGAAGTTCAGCAGCGCCTCGAGGCGACCCTGGCTGATCTCCGGCTGGTACGGCGTGTAGGCGGTGTACCAGCCGGGGTTCTCGAGCACGTTGCGGAGGATCACGTGCGGCACGACCGTGTTCGAGTAACCGCAGCCGATCAGACTGGTGAGCACGGTGTTCCGGGACGCGACCTCCCGGAGTCGGTCCAGCGCGTCGGCCTCCGACGCAACGGGGGCGAGCCCCAGCGGCTGGGCGTCGAGGATGGCGGCCGGCAGGGCGGCGGTGGCCAGCGCGTCGAGGCTCGGCTGCCCCACCACGGCGAGCATCCGCTCCACCTCGGCCGCGTCGGGGCCGAGGTGGCGGTCGAGGAAGTCGCCACCGAGGGGAGGCAGCGGGATGTGGGCGGTCGGATCGGTCAACGGGGCTCCCGGTGGCGCGCAGGTGGGCGGGTTCGATGCCCCCAGCTGTCGCGGTGACCTGAGAGTTTCGCCACGGTCCGGGGACGGACCGGGCTTTCCCCGTCGGTGAGGGCGGCGACGTCGGCGCCCTGCTCTCCAGCGGTGCCTGACCCCACCGGTACGGTGGCCTGAGAGTTTCCGGGGCGGTTGCTCCTTCGGCGCCCACCGCTCGGCGGTGGGGCTCTCCCGGCAGGGTTACGGCTCGGTTGTGGCCCCGAGGTTAGCGCGGGCGCCGGTCCGCCCCGGCGCCCGGGGTGGACCGGTCAGCGGGCCGCCTTCTCGGCGGCGTGCTGCTGGATCGCCGCGCCGATGGCGTTCATCGCTGCGCCCATGTGCTCGGGCCGGTTCGCCATGACCCACTCCATCGAGGCCGTCGTCGACGCCACGTGGGGGTCGAAGCGCGGGAGGACGTGCTGGGCGAAGAGTTCGTAGCTGCGGCGGGTGGCCCGGGGGTCGGCCCACTCGTGGGCCTGCAGCAGGAGCGTGCCGAACCCGCCGTCGGACTCCTCGATCAGGTGCTGCACGAGGGCGATGGCGTCATCGGGCGTGCCGATGACGGCCGCCCCGGAGGCATTGAGCTGGTCGGCGAGCTGGTCGGCCGGGTGGTCGGGGAAGATCGGCAGGGCCGCCACTTCCCGGAAGTAGCGGGCGTAGTCGCCGAGGCCGTGCTGCACCTCCGCGTACGCCTGCTCACGGGTCTCGGCGAGGTGCATCATCGTGACGAGGCGCCAGTCGCGCCGGTCGGCGACGTTGCCGAACTCGGCGGAGCGCTCCTCCATCACCTGCCAGGCCTGGCCGAGCAGGTCGATCCCGGCGCGCTGGGTGGCACCGATCGAGAGGAGCGAACACCCGTACTTCCCGGCCGCACGGGGACCCGACGGCGACACCATCGCCGCGACGGCGACCTCGGGGTGGGGGTGCGTGTACGGGCGCAGGTGGAGGCGGGCGTCGCGCAGGGTGAACCACTCGCCCTCGTGGGTCACGGGCTCGTCGGTGCGGAGGAGGCGGAGGATCACCTCGAGCGCCTCCTCCATCCTGGCCCGCTGGTCGGCGGGGTCGATGCCGAGCATGAAGGCGTCGGAGGGGAGTGCGCCGGGGCCCACGCCGAGCATCACCCTGCCGCGGGTCATGTGGTCGAGCTGCACGATCCGCTGCGCCGTCATGAACGGGTGGTGGTAGGGGAGGGAGACCACGCCGGTGCCGAGGCGGATGTGCTTCGTGCGCTCCGCGGCAGCGGCGATGAACACCTCGGGGGAGGCGATGATCTCGAACCCGGCCGAGTGGTGCTCACCGATCCACGCCTCGTGGAAGCCCAGGCGGTCGAGGTGCTCCACGAGCTGGAGGTCGCGCTCGAGGGCGAGGGTCGGGTTCTGCCCGTTCGGGTGGAACGGGGCCATGAAGATGCCGCAGCGAAGGGGCCAGTCCATGACGGGACGTTACTTGACCGCCCGGTCAAGGCGCCGTGCGCACCGGGAATGCTCACCGGACCGGTCCCCGCTCCGCGACGTCCCCGCCCCTGGTGGGACCGGCGACCCATCGTCTCCGGAGGAACGCAGTGGTCCCGAAGCCTGCGCGCAGCGACTCGTCGAGGACGAGGGATCGGTCGAGGAGGAGGGATCAGTCGAGGAGGTCTGGCTCCTCGGCGAGGATCCATGACCACAGCGGATGGAAGTTCAGGGCGCCGGCGATCTCCGAGCCCACCTGCGAGTGGGTGAGACGGGCCTGCTCGTGCTCGATGGGCACCGTCGTGCCCGCGGACATGGCCGCGAGCTGCGCCTGGCAGGTTCGCTCGCCGGTGATGAACCACCACGCAGCGGAGTCCACCGAGGAGCCCACCGTGAGGAGCCCGTGGTTCCGGAGGATCGCGAGCTTGTTCGTCCCGACCGCCTCGGCGATGCGGGCGCCCTCGGAGGTCTCGAGGACCACCCCCGTGTAGTCGTCGAAGAGGGCGTGGTCCTCGTAGAAGGCGCAGGAGTCCTGGGTGAGTGGGTCGAGCAGGATCCCGAGCGACGAGAACGCCTTCCCGTACACGGAGTGGCTGTGGGCGGCGGCCTTCACGTCCGGTCGGGCCCGGTGCACCTGCGAGTGGATCGCGAACGCTGCGCCGTTGACCGGCCAGTCGCCCTCGACGACCCGACCGTCGTGGTCGACGCAGATCAGGTCGCTCACGCGGATCTGGCGGAAGCTCATGCCGAACGGATTCACCCAGAAGCGGTCGTGGTGCTCAGGGTCGCGGGCGGTGATGTGGCCGGCCACGCCCTCCTCGAACCCGAACCGACCGAACAGGCGGAACGCCGCGGCCAGCCGCTGCTTCAGGTGCAGTCGCTCCTCGGCGGCGTCCGCGAACTCGGGCAGGGAGAACCTCTCGGGTCGCATGCGGGAAACGCTAACGCCTCACCGGGCCGGCGGAACGTCCCCCGGTCGGGCCGACGGGGGCACGGCCCGCCGGTCCAGGCCCTCGTCGGCGAACGAACGGGGGTCCTCGAGCGGCTCGACGTGGGCCACGATCGTGAGGTCGGGCACCTGTGCGTGGAGCTCCGCCTCCACCTCCTCCACGAGGTCGTGGGAGCGCTGCACGGTCCACGCCCCGGGTACGAGGACGTGGAACGACATGAAGGAGCGGCGTCCCGCCTGGCGTGTCCGCAGGCCGTGGAACTGGGTGTCGGGACCGGTCCGTCGGGCCAGTACCGCCTGCACCGCCTCCAGTTGGTCCACGGGCAGGGACGTGTCCATCAGGCCGGCCACGGAGCGGCGGAGGAGGACCACGCCGGACACGACGATGTTGGCGGCCACCACCAGGGCGATGATCGGGTCGAGCCGTTCCCAACCGGTGAGCGCCACCATCGCGACCGCGACGATCACGCCGGCGGAGGTCCACACGTCGGTCATCAGGTGCTTGCCGTCGGCTTCGAGGGTGATGGAGCGGTAACGGCGGCCCGCCCGGCCGAGCACGAGTGCCACGGCCAGGTTCACGCCGCCCGCGAGCGCCGACACGGTGAGGCCGGCCGCCACGTCGGTCAGTGCCTCCGGGTGCAGGAGCCGGGGGACCGAGGTGACGATGATGGCGACGGCGGCGAAGAGGATCATCCCGCCCTCCGCCCCCGCGGCGAAGTACTCGGCCTTGGCGTGTCCGTACGCGTGCTCCTCGTCGGCGGGCCGTGCGGCCACGCGGAGCGCCACCAGGGCCCCGATCGCGGCGACGAGGTTCACCGTCGACTCCAGCGCGTCCGACAGGAGGCCCACCGACCCGGTGATGAGGAACGCCACCGTCTTGATGCCCATGGTGACGAGGGCCGCGGCGATCGACAGCACGGCGAAGCGGGAGAGCGACACGTGCGCCGTCGACGCGGGCGTCGACTCCGGTGCGGGGCCGGCGCCGCTCACGGCCGGTCCCGGAAGCAGGCGGTGAGGTCCTGCCAGAAACGCTCGAGGTGGGGCCGGAGTTCGCTCGAGGTCTTCCCGATCCGTACGACCACGAGATCCAGTGCCGGCACCACGGCGATCATCTGGCCCTCGTAGCCGTTGGCCCAGAACGTGCCGAGGTCGTCGTCGCGGACCCACCAGTGCTCGCCGTAGCACCAGCCGTCGTCGGGGTCGACCGAGCGGAGGGTGCGTGCCCGGTCCACCCACCCCTCCGGCAGGAGGCGGCGGCCGTCCCAGGTGCCGTCGCGCAGGTAGAGCAGGCCGAACCGGGCGAAGTCGCGCGCCGTGGCGTAGAGGTACGACGAGCCGACCCAGGTGCCCGCTGCGTCGTAGCGCGGTGCCGCCGACCGCATGCCGAGGGGTTCGAACAGCCGCTCGGCGAGGAAGGCGCCGACGCCGCCGGGACCCGGCCCGAACTCCTCCGACAGGCGCCGGGCGAGCACGTTCGTGGTGCCGCTCGAGTAGTTGAAGGTGGAGCCGACCGGGTGCTCGAGCGGCAGCGACGCCGCGTAACCGGCCACGTCGTCGGCCCCGGAACCCCAGAGCATCTCGAGGCAGTCGGAGGTGGTCTCGTCGACGTAGTCCTCCACGAACCGGAGACCCGAGCGCATGCGGAGCAGGTCGGTGCCGGTGATCGCCGCCCGCGGGTCGTCGTCGCCCCACTCCGGGGTCCGGAAGGGTTCGTCGGGTCGGAACCGCCCGTCGAGTGCCAGCACGCCGAGCGCGGCGTGGGTGAACGACTTCGCGGTGGACCAGGAGATGAAGGGGGTGTCGGGCCCGGCCGACGGCCCGTAGCGCTCGGCGACGATCCTGCCGCCCTGCACCGCCACCAGCGCGAGCGAGCGCCCGAGTTCGGGTGTCGTGTCGACCGCGAAGATCGGGTCGAGGAGGCCGGCCACCGCGGCGGGGTCGCCGGTCAGCTGCGGCCCGGCCTCCCAGTCGTCGCGCGGGTGGGTGGCGCCGGCCGGAGGCGGCGGGAGGGGGGCGGGCGACCCCGGTCGCGGACCGGGGGAACGGCCCGGACCGCTCATGCCAGCGGCCGCCCGAACGGCAGTTCCTCACGCCAGGTGCGCAGGAAGTCCTCGGCCCGGTAGCACGCTCCGAGGACCGGGCCCTCGGGATGCTCCATCACCTCGGCGGCGAGCCCACCCAGACGTCGGGCGACGTCCCCGGCGACGTCGTCGGCACCCACACCGTCGGCCGGCCGGAAGGCCAGGAGCGGCCCGGCGGTCGTGAGGAAGTCCGGCAGCACCGTGAGGTCGCGTCGGCGGGCCACCGCGAGACCGCGGGCGGTCACCGGCAGCGGCCCGCACGGGACGACGACCTGCTGTGCCAGCCGATCCGCGGCCTCGTGGTCCACCAGGCCCACCTTGGAGCCGCACACCAACACGTCCGCGACCGTCGTGAGCGCGGCGGCGGGCGGTGCCTCCGAGGAGAGCTCCGCCGGCAGGCCCTCGCCCGCTGCGCTCCACGCCGCCACCAACGCTCCCGGCTCCATGGCCGAGGTGTCCGCGCAGCCCTGGCTCGTGGCGACCGCCACGACGCGGGCACCCCGGGCGGCCAGCGCCTCCACGAGGGCCGGTCCCGCCGAACCCGCCCCCTCGAGCACCACCGAGCGACCGTCGAGGGAGCCCGCGGCCGCGGCGGCGCACGTCGCCACGCCCACCGCGAGGAGGTGGTCGGCCAGCGTGCCCGAGCCCTGGGTCGTGGAGAGCCAGTCGGGCCGGCCGTCAGCTGCGAGGAGCGTCGCGATGTCGTCGGCGGCCACGCCCTTCGCCGGATCGAGGATCAGCGAGCCCTCCGTCACCCGGGGCGTGACCTCCTCCACGAACGCGCCGACCGCTGCGGCGCGGTCCTCGGGGACCGCGCTGATGCCGGCCGAGGCGCCGCTCACCTGCTCACCGAGCAGTGCATGGGCGTAGGTGCGGCTCCTCGCGAGGTTGCGGGCCCCGTCGACGAGGACCTTCTTCGCCCACCGGACGACCCCGTCCGCGGCGTCGGCGCCGTCGAGGTCGACCACCACGAAGGCATCGGTGCTGCTGAGCTTCTGGAGAGCCACGGCCGCAGTCTGCCCGAAAATCCCCGGAGGCTCGTCCGTTGCGTGCCGGGGGCGGGGCGATGGCGTCCCGGAGGCCGTGTGGACGGAACCCCCCGTGCCCGTCCACACGGCCTAGCCGGACACCGGGAGCGGCGAACCGCTCGACCGGAGACCCAACCAACCCGTGGTCGATGCGAGGAACCTAGAGCGCGCGGTGACGGCTGTCACGGAAAATGTTCCGAACCACGTTCAACTCGCCGGCGGTTCCTCGACGGTCCTGGCGAGCCGTGCTCAGGGGGCCGCCGGCGGGGTGAAGAACGGGTTCCAGATGTCGCCGGCGGAGCGCAGCACGTCGTCCACGGCGGGCTCGCCGGTGGCAGCGCGTGCCGCTGCGTCACGCGTCGCGCGACGGTTGTTCTCGTGCACGGCGAGCGCGACGGTGGCCGCCGGGTCCACCCACACTGCCGCGATCACCAGGAGCGACCCCGTCGCCGACGGGTCGATCGAGCCGGCCCCGAGCGCGTCGACGATGCCCGCGGCCACCCCGGTCTGGGCCGCTCCCCAGGTGAGGCGTGCGTGGTCCTCGCCGGCGATCGGCGCCTTGTTCACGAACAACGTGGGCGGCTGCACGGCCAGGCCGGGCCGGGCGACCACGAGGAACGGCGTGTGACCCGCGCTGGGCGATGCGAGGGCGGTGGCGAAGGCGGCGCCGAGTGGCCCGGAGCGATCGCCGACGAGCAGGTTGACGTGCGCGGCCTCGGCACCCTCACCCTCGAACCCCTCGCCCACGGCGAAGCCGGCCGCCGTCACGCCGTTCTCCCGTACCGCACCAGCTTGAGCAGCTCCGACGAGTCCGTACCGGGTCGCCGGTCGTAGGCGAGGAGCGCCACGTAGCGCGGGACGTCGCCACCGACGCCGGTCACCCGGTGCATCGAGTGCCGGCCGGCGAAGACCATCAGCGCGCCCGGGTCGAACCCAACGCTGGTCACGTCGGACCGGTCGCCGTCGAGGACCGCGGCCACCGCTCCGTACCGCTCGTCCTCCGACGTGCGCAGGGCCCGCGCCACCTCGAACGCCCCGCCCGTGACGGGTGCCTGGACCGCGACGGAGGTGACGAAGTCGGTCTGGTCGAAGTGCCAGCCCAGCTCGTCACCCTCGGTCATGACGGCGACGTTCAGCGCGCCGAGGGGATCCGCGTACGGGTGCACCTCGTCGAGACCGAGGACCTCCGCCAGGAAGGTGAGCAGGGCCGGCCACCGGTAGAGGGCCAGGAGTGCCGAGTCGGGCCCGAACAGGTCGTGGGCGACCGCGGTGAGTGAGCTGCGGACGAGGGCGCGCCGCGGGTGCCCCTCGGGGGCGGTGTCGTCGGGCAGCGCGAGGTAGGGGGTGTTGTGCACCTCCGAGTGGTGTCCGAGGGGCTCGAGGTACCGGCACTCGTCGACCATCGCGGCGAGGGCCTCCGGGCGGACGAAGCCGGGGAGCACCACCACGCCGTCCTGCTGCAGCGCGTCCCGACAGCGACGGACGAGGGTGTCGTGGCCGGCCCCGGGGAGGAGCGGGTAGCGGGCGAGGTCGACGAGTTCCTCCGGGGCGGGAGCCGTGCCCACACCCGGGCCGGTCCCGGCGGTCACGGCCGGTCCACCGGATGCTGCA
The DNA here is from genome assembly GCA_903868545.1 of uncultured Actinomycetes bacterium. Classification (GTDB taxonomy): domain Bacteria; phylum Actinomycetota; class Acidimicrobiia; order Acidimicrobiales; family Microtrichaceae; genus CAIPVR01. Next base: position 3,243 of record CAIPVR010000174.1, on the reverse strand, counting down.
CCGCGGCCCGATCGGCCAGTCGGGGTCGGATGAGCCGGGTGATCACGTCGAGGTGGGCTGCGTGGTCGCGGTACACGAGGTAGCCGGCCTCGTCGTCGAAGTCGGCCACCACGGCCACGGTGGCGTTGTCGGCGGCGAGCCCGGCGTCACGACCCACCACGTAGGAGCGGATCTCCGGGATCCGGCCCGGGAGCCGACGGAGCTCGTCGAGGAGCTCCTCGACGGCGTCGTCGGGGGTGTCGTCGTGGAGGTGGAGCAGCACCACGTGTCGGAACATGACCGCATGTTGGCAGTTCCGCCGGGCCGACGCGTCGAGGGCCCCGGGTGGGGCCCTCGACCGCACTCGGAACACCCGGACGCAGCACCAGCGGGGGAGTTGGGGGAGTGCTCTGCTGCCGGTCGGGGAGGGAGCGCCCCGCCGGCGTTGTGGTGGTACTGACGCACGGGCGGCCCGGAAGTCGCGGCGGCGGCCCCGTCCGGCGGGGAAATGGGCCGGTCGACCCATCGGCGGGCACGATCCCGCCGGGCGTCAGGGCCGGAGCGTGAACGAACGGTCGAGGAGGGTGCGGTTCGGGACGAGGCGGCGCCGACCGTCGGCCGTCTCGAGTTCCACGGCGGTGGGGTGCAGTGCGAGGATCCGGCCGCCGTCGGCCGCCGAGTCCTCGGGCTCGAGCCACCAACCCTCGCGGAGCTGGTGGCGCAGCGCGCGCCCCGCGGCGAGTTGTGACGCCACGTCGCGTCCCCCGAGCGCAGTGAGGAGCGCGAGGGCGGTGATCGGCACCACCACCAAGGCGGTCACCAGCGCCGCCAGCACGCCGGGTTCCACGCCGAGTTGCGAGAGGGCCAGGCCGACCGCCCCGGCCATGATCACGAGGCGGAGGAACCACTCGAGGTTCCGTTGCCGCACCCCGCTGGCCCGCTTCGCCGACTGGCCGACGGCGGCGGCGACGGCGACGGCGAGCCCGTAACCCGCGATCAGGGTGACGAACGCGAGCAGGAGGAGCGGCACCTTCTCCCCGGCGGCGGTCGCGAGCTCCGACACCTCGTCACCGTCGAGGATCGCGGCGGCGGTGACGAGACCGATCGCGGTGGCCGTCCAGAACACGAGGGCCCCCACGGCCCGGGCGCGGGCCCGGACCTCGGGCGGCCGGTCACCGCCGCTGCGTGCCGCCCGCACGAGCCGTCCCCCCAGTTCACCGAGGAGCAGCCCGCTCCCGAGGGCCACGGCGGCCCAGATCCAGCGTTCGGTGGTCATGGTTCGGTCCCTTCGGATCCCCCGTCGGCAGGAGCGGGGTCGTCGCTGAGGATCGTGCGCGCGGTCCTCCACCCCAGCCCGAGCAGGTCGGCGGCCACGGCGAAGGTGCTGGTGCCGGTCAGGGACCGGCCGATCACGTCGGAGGTGCGGTCGCGGATGTCTCCCGGCGGTTCGAGGAGGGCCCGCAGGCTCGCGCCGAGGTCGCCCGGGTCCGCCCGGAGCTCGCGGTCGAGGAGGTCCTCGTCGGGCGGTCCGGCCGTGCCGGGCGGACCGTCCTCCTCGGGCGGCGGTGGTGTGGTGTCGTTCATGCGCGATCCTCCTCGACGGATCCCAGCGCGGCCTGCAGGGTGCGGCGCGCCCGGAGCAGGCGCGTCTTGACGGTGGGGACGTTCACGCCGAGGGCGTCGGCGATCTGCTGGTAACTGAGGCCCTCCACCTCCCTCAGCACCACGATCGACCTCGACGTCTCGTCGAGGTCGTTGAGGGCGGCGCCCACCGCTGCGAGGTCCGCCCGCCCGGCGGCGCGTACGGCCGGGTCGGCGGACCTGTCGCCGTGGTGCTCGCTGGGGAGGTCCTCCGGGGCGGTGGAGCGGTCGCGGCGGCGGCGGAGCGCGGAGACGGCGGTGTGGTGAGCGATCCGCAGCACCCAGGTCCGTTCAGATGCGTCACCGCGGAATCCGTCGAGGCCCCGCCACGCTCGGATCATCGTCTCCTGGACCGCGTCCTCGGCCAGACCCCGGTCCCTCAGGACGCCGTAGGTCACCCGGAACACCGCGTCGGAGTGGTCGGCGATGAGGCGCTCGAGGGCACGGTCGAGATCGGGCCGCCGTCCGTGGCCCCCGGTGGACGGTGCCGGTGTGGGGGGAGGCGCCACACCCCAGTCTGGCGGGACCGCCCCCGGATCCCACCCGACGGTTGCGGCCCGGCGGCGCGCACCGCGAGGCTGCGGACGTGCGTCGTGACCTCGACCGCGGGACCGGTGTGCTGGTGGCCCTCCACGGCCACGGCGACGAGCCCGCCTCGGCCCGGACCTGGGGTCGCCACCTCCTGCCGCCCGGCTGGGAGCTGGTGGCACCCGGTGCCCCCCGTGACGACGACGGCGTCCGGTCGTGGTTCCCGACCGGTCCACGCGGGGTCGACCCGACGGCGCTGGACGCCGCGGCGGCCCGGGTGGGGACGCTCGTCGAGCAACTCCGCGCCGACGGCCGCCCGGTCGTGGTGGCCGGCTTCTCCCAGGGTGCGGCGCTCGCGCTGGTCCTCGGCCGCGGTGGGGTGCAGCCGGACGCCGTGGTGGCCCTGTGCGGCTTCCTCCCGGAGATCGGCCGGGCGGACACCGCGGCCACGACGCACCCGCCGGTGCGGTCAGGGCCCCGGCGGCCGGCCACCCTCGTGCTCTCGGGAGCAGAGGACGAGGTGGTGCCCTCGTTCCTGGGCGAGGACGCGGCCGCGGTCCTCGCCGCGGAGGGCGTACCGGTCACCGGTGCCGTCCTGCCCGGCGGTCACGAGGTCGGCCCCGCGACGGCGGACCGGGCCCGCGCCTGGATCCTCGACGTCCTCTCACCGCAGCTGCGGGTGTCGCTCGCCCTCCCGGTCGACCGCGTCGACACGGGCGCGGAGCTGGTGTCGGGTGACGCGGTCGCCGACCTGGCGCTCGCCTACGAGCGGCTCGGCTTCCACGCGGCGTCCGTGGCGGACCACCCCGCGCCCGACGAGCGCCGGCTCGCCGCGGGGGGCCACCACTCGCTCGAGCCGACCGTGGCCCTCGCGGTGGCCGGCGCGGCCACCCGGCACCTGCTGCTGCACGCCCACCTCTACGTCCTGCCGTTCCGGAACACGTTCCTCGCGGCGAAGGCGCTGGCGTCGCTCGATGTGCTGAGCGGTGGGCGCCTCGTCCTCGGCGTGGGTGCCGGAGACCCGGACGCGGAGCCACGGGCGCTGGGGGTGGACCCCGACGACCTCGGCCGGGCCCTCGACGAGGCGCTCGAACT
>CAIPVR010000173.1 GCA_903868545.1 uncultured Actinomycetes bacterium | reverse complement strand
CCCGCGGGGACGTCGACCTCCTGGGCGCCCGCCGGCACGGCACCGAGAAGGACCAGGACCGCCAGCGACAGGAACAGCGCGGCGGCCGGTGCAGTTCGCCTCCGCCCAGCCGACATCGGGAGTGACCCTACGGAGCCGCCCTGAACGTCAGCGGTACGGGGAATGAACGCCGGATGGCGAGCGGTCGAAACCTGCCCAGCCCCCGGCCCGACCCGACGGGTCCCGCGATGCCGAGCGGTGCCAGCCGCCCGCCGCGTGCAACCCGCCGTCGACGTGCACGCAGGTCCCGGTCACGAAGCGGGACCTGTCGTCGAGCAGGAAGGCGATCACCTCCGCGCACTCCTCGGGCGTGCCGAATCGGCCGAGCGGCGGCACCGGTGGTGGCAGGTGGAGACCGCCGCTGCGCACCTCGGCGGCGAGGGCCTCGTCGCCGGAGGTGGGGATGCCGTCGGGTGCCACGCTGTTCACCCGGAGGCCCGCATCGGCCAGTTCGAGGGCGAGGGTCCGCGTGAGGTTCTCCACCGCGGCCTTCATCGCGGCGTAGACGGCGAAGCCCGGCGCGGCCTGGAACGCCTCGGAGGACGTGACGTTCACGATGGCGCTGCCGGGCCGGAGGTGCGCCACCGCGGCACGGGTCACCTCCACCACGCTGGTGAAGTTCTCGTCCACCAGCGCGCGGTCGCCCTTGGGGCTCGACGCCACGAACGCCGAGCGGTAGGTGCCACCGGCGTTGTTGACCAGACCACCGAGGCCGCCGGCCGACGAGCCGGCCGAGTCGACCAGCGACCGCACCGTGGGGGCGTCGCGGACGTCGAGCACCTCGGCGTGCACCGAACGACCGAGGGAACGGACCTCGCCGGCCAGGTCGTCGAGGCCGGCGGCGTCACGGTCGCAGACCACGAGGTCGTGGCCCCGGTGGGCGAGCAGCACGGCGGTGGCGCGCCCGATGCCGTTGGCGGCGCCGGTGACCACCACCGGCCCGGGGGCGACGTCGTCCATGGGTGTCCATCATGGCGGCCGTCGCCGCCTCCGGGCACGACCCTCCGCGACACCTTCGGTGACGGCGGCCGGCTGCTCGACCAGCTCAGGCGGTGCCGTACCGCTCGTCGAGCGACCTGCCGGAGCCGCGCATCTGGAACGCGAGCACGATCTCGGTGATCCCCCGGAAGAGTGCGAAGAAGCCGACCCAGATCAGGATCAGCGCGGCCCGGGCCGGGAAGTACTGCTGCGACGCCCAGAAGCCGAGCAGCAGTTCGAGGATGCCCACGACCAGGCCGAGCCACCACAGGTCGTTGGTGTGGCGGGTCACCGCCGCCGTGATGATCTGGAACGAGCCGGCGAGGATCAACAGGAGACCGAGCACCGACGCCAGTGCCCAGAACGCACTCTGCGGGTTCACGAACGCGTAGAGGGAGCCGGCGGCGAGGAGCACGCCGAAGGCCAGGTTGAGCCAGCGCCAGCCGCTGCGCAGCACGGCGAACGCCAGGAACTCGTTCAGGCACGCCACCAGCAGGATCACACCGAGGATCACCCCGACGGTGGCCACCGAGGTCTCGTTGAAACGCAGCACCACCAGCGAGATCAGCAGCCAGATGATGCCGGTCACCAGGAACACCCACCACAGCTTCAGCGCGCTGCGGACGTCCCTCTCGTCGACGACGACCTCTGCCTCGGTCACGGTCATGCGGTCCCCCTGGTTCCTCGGCCCGGGTGCTGGGTCACGCCCGGGTGCACTGCCGCAGCCGGATGGTCCCATCCGATTGCATGGGCAAGGTTACCCAGCGGGTCCGGCGGGCGTCCGGGATGGTGAACGTCGTACAGTCGACCGATGGGCGATGTACGACAACGACGTCAGGGGCGACGCCTCGGCGCCGCTCTCACCACCACGGTGCTCCTCGCCGCGACGGCGCTCCTCGCCGCCTGCGCGCCACCCCCCACCCCGCCACCTCCCACCACCGTCGCCCCTACGGTCGGCACGGGCAAGGTGCCCGGCGCCGGTGTGGTCGCCTCGGCCGGGTGCACGGCGCCCACCACCACGCCGTACCCCGCCGGACGGACCCTGGTGCAGTTCCCGTGGGAGGGCGGCCACCGGCTGGTGATCGTGGACGTGCCCACCGGCGGAGCGGACGCGTCCAGCGGGCCGCGCCCGGTGCTCGTGAGCCTCCATCCCTTCACGCTCGAACCGGGCGTGTGGGACCAGTACTCGGGGCTGGGGGCTGCGGGCAGCTCCCGGGGCTACGTGGTGCTCACCCCGCTCGGCAGCCAGCCCGGCCCCCGCTGGGCCGTGCCCGGCGGGCTCGAGACCGGCGTGGACGACGTCGGCCTCGTCGCCGCGCTCCTCGATTCGGTCCTCGGCCGCAACTGCATCGACCGCAACCGTCAGTTCGCCGCCGGCTTCTCGGCCGGGGCCGCCATGGCCCAGGCCCTCAGCTGCACCCTGCCGGGACGCATGGCGGCGGTGGCCGGCTCGGGCGGCACCAACCTCACCTCGCTCTGCCCGGACTCGCCGGGAACCGGCGTGATGGTCCTGCACGGATCGGCCGACCCGATCGCCCCGGTCACCGGGTCCACCGTCGTGTTCGCACCGCCGCTCGGGTTGCCCGTGGCCGACGTGGTGGCCACCGACGCCGCTCGCGCCGGGTGCTCCCCCACGCCGGTGAGCACCCAGGAGGCGCCGACCCTGCAGGTCGACCGCTACCAGGGCTGCGCCGACGGGCGGAAGGTCGAGTACTGGCGGATGCTCGGCTCCGGGCACACCTGGGCCGGGTCCGCACCGCTCATCGACTTCATCGTCGGTGCGACCAACACGGACTTCTCGGCCAGCACGGCGGTCCTCGACTTCTTCGACACCCAGGCCGCCTGAGACCCTCCCGGTCCGACGCGTTCGGCCCACAGCCCGACAGGATGGGAGCCATGAGCGACGTGGTCCTCCCTCCCGTCCCGGCACCCGAACCCTCGCTGCGGTTCCCGGTCAGCACCGTCGGTGTGGACATCGGGGGCACGGGCATCAAGGGCGCCCCGGTCGACACCACGGCCGGAGAGCTCACCGCGACGCGGGTTCGGGTCCCGACCCCGCACCCGGCGACACCGGAGGCGGTCGCCTCGGTGGTCGTCGACGTGCTCGCGCAGCTGCGCTGCGACGGCCCGGTGGGTGTCACGCTGCCCGCCGTGGTGCGCCACGGCACGGCGCTGACCGCAGCCAACATCGACGAGGCGTGGATCGACACCGACGCCGACGCGCTGCTGACCGCGGCCACCGGACGCCCGTGCACCGTGGTGAACGACGCCGACGCGGCCGGCCTCGCCGAGATCCGCTTCGGCGCGGGACGGGGCCACACCGGGGTGGTGCTCATGCTGACCCTGGGCACCGGCATCGGGAGCGCCCTGTTCGTGGACGGGGCCCTGGTGCCCAACACCGAGCTCGGCCACCTGCCGCTCAAGGGCCGCGATGCGGAGAAGTACGCGTCGGAACTGGTCCGCGAGCACGAGGATCTGAGCTGGTCGAAGTGGGCGAAGCGGCTCAGCCGCTACGTGGCGCTGGTGGAGCGGCTCCTGTGGCCCGACCTCATCGTGATCGGGGGCGGCGTGTCGAAGAAGGCCGACCGCTTCCTGCCGAAGGTGCGCTCCGAGGTGCCCGTCGTGGCAGCCACCCTGCACAACGACGCCGGCATCGTCGGGGCGGCCCTGTCCGTCGGGGGGTGAGCCCGCCGGGGAGGGTGGGTCCGCCGGCGGGTGATCCCGCCGGGCGGCATCCTCAGCGCACCCCGGCGAGCGCTGCGGCCAGGCGCTCCACCTCCGCGGCGGTGTGGTGGGTCTCGGGGAGGTACACCACCGCGAGGCCGCAGCCCGCAGCGCCGAGCGACGCTGCGGCCTCGGCCGTGGCGGTCGGACCGGCGGCCGGGTCGTGGATGACCTGCGCGGTGACGTCGATCTCCGCCGGGTCGCGGCCGACGTCCGCGCAGTGCGCGGCCAGCACGTCCGTCGCCGAGGCGAGCGCCTCCGGCGAGGTGAACGGCGTGTTCCAGCGCTGGGCATAGCGGGCCACCGCGCGGAGCGTGCGGCGCGGCCCGTCACCGCCGATGGTGATCGGCGGGTGCGGACGCTGCACGGGCTTGGGCTCGCAATGGGCGCCGGTGAGCCGGAAGTGCTCCCCCTCGTAGTCGGTCACCGGCTGCGACAGGAGCGAGATCACCACCTCGCACGCCTCGTCGAAGCGGTCGAAGCGTTCCCGCAGACCCGGCAACTCGATGCCGTACGCATCGCATTCGGCCTGGTTCCACCCGGCGCCGAGCCCCAGCTCGAGACGGCCACCGGCGATGTGGTCGACCGTCGCCGCCATGTTGGCCAGCACCGCGGGGTGTCGGTACGGCACACCGGTGACCATGCAGCCCACCCGGATGCGGGTGGTGGCCTGGGCCAACGCCGCGAGCGTGCTCCAGCCCTCGAGGCACGGCCCGTTGCGGGGCTGGGCCAGGATCGGCTCGAAGTGGTCGAAGTTCCACGCCGACTCGAACAGGTCGATCGCGTCGGCGGCCCGCCACACCTCGAGCATGGCGGCCCACGTGGTCATCTGCGGTGCGGTCTTGACGGCGAAGCGCATCACGGGACCGTACGCCCCACGGGAGCGCGGCGGACCCTGTGCGAGGCTGCGGGCATGGACTTCGGCCTCATCTTCGCCAACACGATGCCCTTCACCGACCGCGACGGACTGCAGTTGCTCGCCACCGGCGCCGAGGCCGCCGGGTTCGAGTCGGTGTGGACGGTCGAGCACGTGATCTACCCCGACGCCTACGAGTCGACCTACCCGTACGATCCGAGCGGGAAGTTCGCCGGTGCGGCCGACACGCCGCTCCCCGACCCGCTGGTCTGGCTGTCGTTCGTGGCCGCAGCCACGGAACGGTTGCGCGTGGCCACCGGCATCCTGATCCTCCCGCAGCGCAACCCGCTGGTGCTGGCCAAGGAGGTAGCCACGCTCGACCACCTCTCCGGCGGTCGCGTCGAACTGGGCGTGGGCGTGGGGTGGTTGCGCGAGGAGTTCGAGGCGCTCGGCGTGCCGTGGGAGCGCCGCGGCGCGCGGACCGACGACTACGTGGCCGCGATGCGGGCGGTGTGGGCCGCCGACCACGCGGAGCACCACGGTGAGTTCACGTCCTTCTCCGGCGCCAGCGTGAACCCGAAGCCCGTGCGCGACACCGTGCCGGTGCACATCGGCGGCCACAGCCCGGCGGCCGCGGCCCGTGCCGGCCGCATCGGTGACGGCTTCTTCCCCGGCAAGGGTGACCTCGGCGAGTTGCTCGTGGTGATGCGGGACGCCGCGGAGGCCGCCGGACGCGATCCGTCCGCGATCGAGGTGACCTCGTGGAGTCCGGGGCTGTTCGGCGACGACCCGGTCGGGGCCTGCGAGGAACTGGCCGCCCAGGGGGTCACCCGCGTGGTCGTCCCGGCGTTCGTGTTCGCGAAGGACACCGCCGCGGCGCTCACCGACTTCGGCGAGCGGGTGATCCGCCGGGTGGGGTGAGACGCGGTCAGCAGGCCGCAGCGAGCGACGGGTACGGGTTGATGAACGAGCCGACCGTGCGACGCAGGCCCAGGTGCAGGTGCGGAGGACCGCCACGGGCGTCGCCGGTGTCACCCACCCGGCCGATCACCTGGCCGGCGGCGACCTGCCGGTTGCCGCCGACCGTGGCCGACAGGTGGGCGCCGTAGACCACCCACCCGTCGCGGGTGGTGATGCTGAACGTGAGGCCCCCGAGCCGGTTCGAACCGAACGTGAGGGTGCCGGAGACCGGCGCCAGGATGGTGGTGCCCTTCGGTGCCATCAGGTCGTTGCCCTGGTGGAAGCCGAGGCCGTTCCCACGGGGGAAGCCCCAGTCGTTGGAGTAGCGGGCGCCGGGCACCGGGCACACCATCGAGATGCGGGCGAGGCCACCGGTGGACGGCGCGGGCTGGGCCGGCCGGGTCGCCGAGATCGGCTGCGTGGGGGTGACGGTGGAACCACCACGGCCGGGGATCACCAGGCGACGCCCGGGCATGATCAGGCTGCTGGTCCGCAGGCCGTTGGCCCGCAGCAGCGCGTCGAGGCCCACCCGGTTGCGCTGGGCGATGAGCCAGAGCGAGTCGCCCGGCCTCACCGTGTAGGTACCGCCCCCGGACGCCGGCGCCGGAGTGGGAGCCGGGGCGGGTGCGGTGCGGGCGGGACCCTGCACGGAGATCGGACCGGAGTCCCAGGTGGTGGCTGCGTTCGGATCGATGATCAGCTTGCCGCCGGCGTACAGCCGGTCGCCGATGATCCCGTTGGCGTAACGGACGTCGTCGGGTGACACGCCGTTGCGCTGCGCCACCAGGTGGACGGAGTCCCCGGGGCGCACCGTGTAGGTCCGGGGCCCGCTCTGGGCTCCGGCCGCCCCTGCGGTGGCGGTCAGCACGGCGAGGCCGGCAGCCACGACGACGGCGCCGGCGGCGAACCGGGAAGCCAGGGCGCGGGGTCGGTACGGGATCCGGATGGGAACGGCCATGCGGTCCCCATCGGCATCCGGCGGCATCTCCTGAGGGGTCCACCCCGGCGCGGACCGGAGCGGGGCACTGCCGGCACGGGCATCCACCCCGTCGATGCGTCTACCGTGATCGGCGTGACGATGACCCGGGCGGCCACGGTGCTGACCATCCTCGGCCTCGCCGCGTACGTGACCGGCCTCCAGAAGAAGGTCATCGATCCGGTGCTCGGGGCGTTCCGGGACCTGCCCGCCTCCGGCCAGCTCGCCATCCTCGCGGGCATCGTGGCGGTGGGCGTGGCGGTGGGCGTGGTGCGGG
>CAIPVR010000172.1 GCA_903868545.1 uncultured Actinomycetes bacterium | reverse complement strand
CCGGGCTGTCCACCCGCTCACCGTCCCAGCAGTCGGGGAACGTCACCGTCACCCTGAGCGGTGCGGACGGGGGGCACTCCACGGGCACCGGCGAGAGGTCCGACGACACGCCGCAGCCCCAGCCGGCCACGTCGAGGGGCTGCGGTGAGGTGGCGGTGAAGTCGCCCGACACCACGGCGAGGCCGTGCGGGGGCACCTCCAGGGTGGTGGGGTCCACCCCGGGAGCGGCCCGGTAGTAGGCCACCGACCCGATCGGTTCGACCGGCAGCCCGCGGTCGAGCAGCGCCGGCGTCCAGTACGCGGCGGTGTCGGACGGCTTCCGGCACGTGGTGGGCGAGCCGAGGAGGTCGTCCGCCGTGGTGGACGCGTCCGTGACGGTGCTCCCGAAGAAGTCGTGGCGGTGGCTCATCCCGGGCATGTCGCGGTGCACGATCGGGTCGTCGGGCCCGGAGTGCGAGTAGGCGCAGCGCGCCACGAACTGACCCACCCGTCCCTGCGGCCCCACGAGGCGCGAACCCTCGGCCGCCACCACCTCACGGGTGGGCACCGGGGCCGTGGCAGTGGCGCCGCGCACGGCGCCGAGGCCCACGAGGGCCGCCGTCACCGCAACGAAGGCGAGCAGCGTGCGCACGGTTCAGCCGGCGGGCGGGGCGGGCGGCACCGTGATCGAGGCCACGTCCACCTTCTTCGGCACGTCCGTGGCCGGCCGGGCAGGGGCCGTCGTGGCCTTCGGCATGTTCGGCTGGGCGGGCGGCACCGGCTGGACCTTGTAGTCGCCGGACGGCGGACGGGGCGCGGCGATCAGCGGGCCCAGATCGAGGGCGCCGGCCGTCCAGTTCGTGGTGGTGGGCTCACCCGAGCACGGGGCGAGGCCCTGCAGGTCGACGGGGGCCGATGTGGCGACCGTGTTGCCCGAGAAGCAGTTGTCGAGCGATGCCAGATCCACACCGATGGTGCCCACCGCGATGTCGGCGACGCCGGAACGCTCCACCACGTTGTCGGTCACCTTGTTGCCCGTGGGCTGCCACAGCACGAGGCCGGGCTTCTCGGCCGGCTTCTCCCGCTTGGTGTCCTCACAGGGGGTGGACCACTCCGACTGCGGCGGCACCGTGTCGGAGGAGTCCTCCTCCGGGAACGGCACCAGGCCGATGCCGGTGCGCTCGTGGTCCCACACCCGATTCTTCGTGATCAGGTTGTTGTTGCCGCCCGCCGGGAGGATGCCGTTGCCCATGGCGAGCATCGCGTTGTCGATCGCCGGGGAGTCGGGCTGGTTGTTCGAGTACACGAGGTTGCCCGCCACCGTGGTGTCGCGCTCGGGGTAGCAGAGCTCGTAGCTGCCGCTGTTGGGTACCACGCCGGCGCGGTTGAAGCGGAACGTGGAGTTCACGATGAACAGCTTCCCGCCGGAGTTCGTGCCCGAGTAGCCCAGGCCGTTGTACTCGGACACGACGTTGTCGATGACCGCCTCGCACTCGTAGCACTGGCCGATGTAGAAGCCGGCGTCGGGGCTGCCGGAGGCGTGGCTGTTGTCGAACTGGCCCTTGTAGGAGTCGAAGGCGTAGATGCCGTAGTCACCGTTGCGGTAGGCCGTGAGGTAGGAGCCGCGGTAGCCGGTCACGCCGGTCCAGTAGAAGCCGTTGCTGGTGTAGTTGCGGGCGGTCATGTTCTCCACCGCCACGCCGTTCGAGCCGAGGATGCGCACCCCGTTCTCCAGCTTGAACTCGCCGTCGAGGATCACCTCGTTGCGGTCCGTCCCGCGGAGGGTGAGCTCGTCCTTGGTGACGTCGACCGCTTCCTTGTAGACGCCCGGGGAGATCAGGATCAGGTCGCCGGGCTTCGCGGCGTCGACCGCCTTCTGGATGGTGGGTTGGTCCTTCGGGACCGCGATGGTGCTGCCGCCGGATCCCCCGTCCGAGGATCCCCCGTCGGAGCCGCCGCAGGCCGCGAGCAGGCCGGCCATCACCAGCGCGCCCACCGCCAGCCAGTGCGCCCTGCGCAACGAGCGTCGCTCACCCATGTGGCTTCCCCCTGGTCACCCGGGACCGACCCCCACGGTCGCCCGGCACCGGTTCCTAGCACAGGCGGTGGTGACGGCCCACGCTTCAAGAACCGGTGCCGGGGTGCCGATGGAAGGGGGAGTTAGCGTGAGGACCGGCACCACATGAACACCCCCACCCCCCGCCGACGACGTGCCCTGGCACTGCTGCTGGGAGCGCTCGCCACCGCTGTTCCCGTCGGCCTCGTGTCGACGGGGGCCACCGCTCCCGCGGCCGGCGCCCAGGGAACCGTGAACTTCACCCAGTCGTGGACCCGCCAGCTCGCCGCCGGCCGGGCCGTGAGCACGAGTTCGCCGGTGCTGGTGGACAACGGCGGCACACCGTTCGTGGTGGCGGGCGACAACGCCGGCAACCTGCGGGCGTTCGACCTGGCGTCCGGGAACCCGCTGGCCGGGTGGAACTCGGTGAACGTCGGGGTCGGCCTGCGGGCCCCGCTGTCGAGCGACGGCTCCAACGTGTACGTCCCGGTGGCCACCGACGGCGCCGACCGCTACCCGCAGTTCCGTAAGTTCGCCGCCAGCGGTGCGCCGGTGTGGACCTCCAACCCCGGCACCGTGCTGCCCTCGTCGCCGGCCGTGGGCTTCCTGCTGTCCGGCGTGGCACTCGCCCGGGTGGGCGCCAACTGGTCGGCCTTCAGCGGGAGCTCCGGACAGTTCGTCTACGGCATCGACGCGGCGAGCGGCGCGAAGGCGTGGGAGTTCCGGAACGCGGACTCCACCATGGCCACCCCGGCGCTCGCCGACCTCTACGGCCTCGGCTCCCCGCAGGTGATCACGAGCAACGACACCACCGCCGAGTTCCCCACCGACCGCAACGGGGGCGTGCTGCGCATCTTCACCTCGGACGGCCGGCAGATCTGCACCGCCTCGCAGTTCGTGGAGGGCAACACCTACGCGGCGAGCGGCTACAACAACTCCTCGCCCGTCGTCGGGCTCGTGGACGGGCGGCCGTTGATCGCGTTCGGCTCCACCGGCCCGGTCCAGTACGGCGCCGGCGGCAACCAGGTGGTGGCCTACGACGCGGGCTGCAACCTGCGGTGGAGCTCACCGCCGCTCGACGGCCAGGCGCTCTCGTCACCCACGATGGCCGACGTCCTCAACCGCGGGGTGTCCGACATCGTCCAGGTGGTCGCCCAGAGCGATGGAGCCAACACGTACCCGCGCGTGTACACGATCAATGCACAGAACGGGTCGCTGATCGCCGACACCGGCACCCGGCTCCGGGCCTACGGCGCAGCGCTCGCCTACCCCGAGACCCTCTCGATCGTGACGGCCGACCTGAACTCCGACGGTGCGCAGGACCTGGTGGTCCCCGCCAAGCAGGGGGCCTTCGTGCTGCTCGACGGGCGCAACCTGGCGCTGATGGGCACGATCAACACGAACCTGGTGATCCAGAACACCCCGATCGTCACCGCCACCACGGGCGGCGTGCGGGTCACGTTCGCCGGCTACAACGGACTCGGCGCCCAGGTCAGCTCCTACGTGGCGAACGGCGCCACGCTCGGCAACCGGGGCTGGCGGTCGTTCGGCAACAACGCGCAGCTCACCGGCGTCCAGGGCACGATCGCCGGACCGTACGACCAGCTCCTCGAGGGCCAGACCCTCGGCTCCGGTCGGGCGCTGGTGAACGGCGGGTACCGCGCCACGATGCAGGGTGACGGGAACCTCGTGGTGCAGGACGGGGGCGGGCGCCCGGTCTGGTTCACCGGCACCTCGCGGCCCGGGTCGGTGCTGCGGGTCGAGGGCGACGGCGTCCTCAACCTCGTGGCACCCGACAGCTCGCTCCAGTGGTTCCAGCCGGCCCGGGGATCGGGCATGGAGCGACTGGTGCTGGGTGGTGACGGCGTGCTCCGGGTGGCCAGCTCCTCGGTGCTGTGGGCCACCTCGCGGCGCCTCAACACCGAACGGACCCTCTGGACGGGCCTGCGGGGCGTGCTGCCCACCGACCGCATCCTCTGGGGCGAGGTGCTCATGTCGGGCCAGGAGCTCGTGTCGGCCGACGGCACCTCCCGGGCGGTCATGCAGACCGACGGCAACCTCACCGTCTACCGGAACGGACAGCTGCTCTGGCAGTCCGGCACCTTCGACCTGACGGCCCGCGGCTTCCTGGCGCTGCAGACCGACGGCAACGTCGTGGTCTTCGACCACCGTCCCTGGCCGATGCGCGAGTTCGGCGTGGCCAACCGGGGCGGCCGCCAGCTGGTGATCGGCAACGACGGCATCCTGCGCCTCGTGGCCGCCGACGGCGGGCTCGTGTGGTCCACCGCCCCCCGGGTGAAGTGACCGGCCCTCAGTAGTGCCAGGGGAACCCCGACCAGTCGGGGCTCCGCTTCTCCAGGAACGAGTCGCGACCCTCCGCCGCCTCGTCGGTCATGTACGCGAGACGGGTGGCCTCGCCGGCGAACACCTGCTGACCCACCAGGCCGTCGTCGATCAGGTTGAAGGAGTACTTCAGCATCCGCTGCGCCGTGGGCGACTTGCCCATCACCTTGCGGCCCCACTCGAGGGCCACCCGCTCGAGGTCCGCATGGTCCACCACCGCGTTCACCATCCCCATCCGGTGCGCGTCCTCCGCGGAGTACTCGTCGCCGAGGAAGAAGATCTCGCGTGCGAACTTCTGGCCCACCTGACGGGCCAGGTAGGCGGAGCCGAACCCGCCGTCGAAGCTGGCCACGTCGGCGTCGGTCTGCTTGAACCGCGCGTGCTCGCGACTGGCGAGGGTGAGGTCGCTCACCACGTGGAGACTGTGGCCGCCGCCCGCCGCCCAGCCCGGCACCACGCAGATCACCACCTTCGGCATGAACCTGATGAGGCGCTGCACCTCCAGGATGTGCAGCCGGCCGGAGCGCGCCGGGTCGATCGACGCCGCGGTGAGCCCCGGGTTCCCCGTCTCGTCGGCCTCGGTGTAGCGGTAGCCGTCGCGGCCCCGGATGCGCTGGTCGCCGCCCGAGCAGAAGGCCCAGCCGCCGTCGCGAGGGGACGGGCCGTTGCCCGTGAGGAGGACGCACCCCACGTCGGAGCTCTGCCGTGCGTGGTCGAGCACGCGGTACAGCTCGTCCACCGTGGGGGGCCGGAAGGCGTTGCGCACCTCGGGCCGGTCGAAGGCCACCCGCACCACCCCGGTGTCCACCGCACGGTGGTAGGTGATGTCGGCCAGGCCCTCGAACCCGGGGACGACGGCCCAGGCCGTGGGGTCGAAGATCTCCGAGACGTCGGGGAGGCTGCTCACCCGCCCAATCTACGGCGGGCACCCTCTCCCCCCTGAACGACCCTGCCCCCTGAACGACCCTGCCCCCTGAACGACCCTGCCCCCTGAGCGACACTGTCCCCCATGGATGACCAGCGCACGGACGGCGGCCGCGACGACGACCGCGCGTCGCCGATCCCACCCTCGACCGCGGAGGACCTCACCTGGGACGACACGTTCGACGTGGTCGTGGTGGGCCTCGGCGCGGCCGGCGCCGCCGCGGCCCTCACCGCTGCCGAGGCCGGTGCCCGCGTCCTCGTGCTCGAACGCCAGGGACAGGGTGGGGGCACGTCCGCCATGTCGGGCGGGATCCTCTACCTCGGGGGCGGCACCTCCACCCAGCTGGCGGCGGGTTACGACGACGACCCGGCGCTGATGCGGCGGTTCCTCGCCGCCGCACTCGGACGACCGGAGGACGACCCCCGGCTCGCGGCCTACTGCGACGGCTCCGTGGAGCACCACGACTGGCTGGTGGCGCACGGCGTGCCGTTCCGCGGGGAGTTCTGGCCCGAGCCGGGCATGGAGCCGCCCGGGACCGAGGGCCTCGTCTTCACCGGCGGGGAGGACACCGCCCCCTACGCGGACACCGTCCGGCCGGTGCCCCGCGGCCATGTGCCCGCCACCCCGAACGCGGCCGGTGGGTTCCTCATGGAGTGCCTGCTCGGCGCGCTGGCCGCCACCTCCGCGCAGGTCCGCGCCGACGCTCGCGTCCGCACGCTCGCCACCGACGCCACCGGCCGGGTGGTGGGCGTGACCGCCACGGTCGACGGCACCCCCCTGGCCGTGCGCGCCACCGCCGGCGTGGTGCTCGCCTCGGGCGGCTGGGCCTACAACGACGCGCTCGTGGACGCCCACGTGCCGGAGGTGAACCGGGTGGCGTGGAAGCTCGGCACCGACGCGGACGACGGCTGGGGGCTGCGGTCCTGCCTGGCGCTCGGTGCCCGCACCGAGTCGATGCACACCGCCGAGGTGGCGCTGCCCATCACGCCACCACGCGACGTGGTGAGGGGTGTGCTGGTCAACGGGCGCGGCGAGCGCTTCATCAACGAGGACACGTACTTCGGCCACGTCGGACAGGCCGCCCTCATGGAGCAGGACGGCGAGGTGTACCTGCTGTTCGACGAGCCGCGGTACCTCGTGAACCGGGTCGGGATGCGCGCCACCTGGGTCTGCGGCGACTGGGACGAGCTGGCCGAGGAGGTCGGGCTGCCACCCGGCTCACTGCGGTCCACGATGACGGCCTACAACGAGGCCGCGGCACACGGTGAGGACCCGGCGTTCGGCAAGCGGGCGGACTGGCTCGTCCCCCTCGACGAGCCACCGTTCGGGGCCGTCGACCTGCGGGTCGGCTCCACCATCTACGCCGGGTTCCCACTGGGCGGCGTGGCCACCGATGCCGACGGACGGGTCCTCCGTGACGACGGCGACGACGGGGACGCCGCCGTACCGGGACTGTTCGCGGTGGGCCGGGTGGCGGCCTCGCTCGCCCGGGAGCGCTACTGCTCGGGCATCTCACTCGGCGAGGGGACCTTCTTCGGCCGTCGCGCCGCGGCGGCCGCGCTCCGGTCCTGACCCCGGGCCCGGCGCCGGACGGAGGCGCCGATGCCCCCGGTCACGAGCAGGACGACCTCGTCGACCGCACGCCGGCGGTCCGGACCGGGCGGGAGGACGAGCACCACCTCGTGCACCGCCGAGTCCACGGCCGCCACGACCAGACGGGACCGCAGCACCGGATCCGCCCCGCCGCAGCCCGTCCGTTCGAGGTGCAGGGCCACCTCCCCCACCAGGAGTTCGGTGAACCGCTCCAGCCGCTCCTCCAGGGCGGGGGGTCGATCATCCGTGCTGGACGCCCCTGCGGACCTCGTGACGAGTCCGGCGGCCTGATCCGTTCGTGGCGTCACGACATCACCGTGGAGCCGGTCGGTGGTGGCCGCCGCCGGTACCGCGACGTCGTGCGGATCGACGCCGGGCCGTTGACACCGGTGGTGGTGGCGGTGGCCCGGGCCTTCTACCGGGAGCGACAACGGAGGTGGCGTTCACTGGCGCCCCTGCTCGCCGCCGCGGACCGCTCGCGCCACGGCACGGCGCCGGCCTGG
>CAIPVR010000171.1 GCA_903868545.1 uncultured Actinomycetes bacterium | reverse complement strand
CCTGGGCGCCGACCCGGTCGCGGACTTCCCGGACGCGGACCTCGCCCGCCGGGCGCTCGACGGCGCCCGGACCGTGATCGCGTTCGACCAGTTCCTGACCGACTCCTCGTCCCGGGCCGACGTGGTGCTCGCGGCCGCCGGTTTCGCCGAGGTCGACGGCACGACCACCAACCTCGAGGGCCGGGTCAGCGTGCTGAACGCCAAGGTCACCCCGCCCGGCACCGCCCGGGCCGACTGGGTGATCGCGGCCGAACTGGCCGCCCGGCTGGGGGCCGACCTGGGTGTCACCTCGGCGGCGTCCGAGCTCTGGGCCGAGGCCACCGCGCACGCGCCGGTGCTGGCGCCGGCGGCCCCCGGCGCGCTCGCCGGCGCCGACGGGGCCGACGGCGTGCTCGTGGACCTCGCCGGTGCCGACACCGCTCCGGTGGCCACCCCCGAGGTGCCGGCGGTCGACGCCTACTCGATGCGCCTCGTGGTCCAGCGATCGCTCTACGACGCCGCGGTGGGCACGTCCCACAGCCCGTCGCTCGCGGTGCTCGCCGCCCCGGCGACGGTCGGCCTCTCGGTCGGCGACGCCGAGCGCATGGGGGTCACGGACGGAGCGACCGTCACGGTCACCACCGCCCGCGGCAGCGTGCAGGCGCCCGCCCGCGTCGACGGGCGCACGGCGCGGGGCACGGTCGTGCTGCGCCACCTGGCCGGCACGCCGGCCGCCACGGAACTGCTCGATGCCGACTCGGTGGTCACCGATGCCCGGGTGGAGGTGGGCTGATGGATCCGTTGCTCTCCGGAGGCATCGGCCTCAGCGAGATCCTCATCGTCCTGCTGAAGGTGGTGGTGGCCTTCGCCGGGCTGATGGTCGGTGTGATGGCCATGGTCTGGTTCGAGCGGAAGCTCGTGGCCGACATGCAGAACCGCATCGGCCCGAACCGGGCGGGTCCCTTCGGGATCCTCCAGACCCTCGCCGACGGCATCAAGCTGTTCTTCAAGGAGGACCTGCAGCCCGAACGGTCGGACCCGTTCGTGTTCAAGCTGGCGCCCTACCTCGCGCTGGTGCCGGCGTTCCTGGTCTTCACCGTGATCCCGATCGCCGGGAACTTCTCCGACGGCCAGGACGGCGTGGTCACCCTGTTCGGCCACGAGACGCTCATGCAGGTGGCCGACCCGCAGATGGGCATCCTGTTCGTGCTCGCCATGAGCTCGGTCGCGGTCTACGGCGTGATGCTCGCCGGCTGGTCCTCGGGTTCCAAGTACCCGCTGCTGGGCTCGGTGCGGGCCTCCGCCCAGATGGTCTCCTACGAGGCCGCGCTCGGTCTCTCGGTGGCCACGGTGCTCCTCTTCGCCGGGACGCTCAGCACCAACGGGATCGTGGCCTCGCAGGCGGGCTGGCGGTGGAACATCTGGATGACGCTGCTCGTGCCCTTCGTGGTGTTCGTCATCGCCGCGACCGCCGAGCTCAACCGGCCGCCGTTCGACCTCGTGGAGGCCGAGCAGGAGCTGGTGGGCGGGTTCCACACCGAGTACTCCTCGATCCGATTCGCACTGTTCTTCCTCGCCGAGTTCATGAACACGGTCACGATGTCGGCGGTGATCGTCACGCTCTTCCTCGGCGGGCCGTCGGGTCCGATCCCCTCCGGGGCCCCCGGGTGGGTGCAGGACTTCCTCCTCCCGCTCATCTACTTCTTCGCCAAGCTCCTCGTGTTCCTGTTCGTGTTCGTGTGGTTCCGGGCCACGCTGCCCCGCTTCCGCTACGACCAGCTCATGGACCTCGGCTGGAAGTTCCTGATCCCGCTCGCGCTCGGCTGGTTCCTGATCCTCACCGCCATCAAGGTCGCCCGCGACCAGGGCTGGAACCCGGTCGTGGCCGGGGCGGTGGCGGCGCTGGCGGTGGTCGTGGGCGGCCTGCTCCTGCGGTCGTCGATCCGGGCCGCGGAGGACAAGGACTTCGACGCGGTCGACCCGGCCGACCTCGACGGGGCAGGTGCCTGATGGGCTACCTCGACGGCTTCCTCGTCACGTTCAAGAAGTGGGCCGGCACTCGCACCGACACCGGCCGGCGGGTCACCACCCAGTACCCGGAGGAGGTCCGGCCGAAGCCGGAGCGCTTCCACGGCCGGCACGTCCTCAACCGCTACGAGGACGGGATGGAGAAGTGCATCGGCTGCGAACTGTGCGCCGGTGTGTGCCCGGCCCGGTGCATCTACGTGCGCGGCCGCGACAACGACCCCGCCGATCCCACCTCGCCGGGGGAGCGCTACGGGTTCGTCTACGAGATCAACTACCTCCGCTGCATCCACTGCGACCTGTGCGTGGAGGCGTGCCCCACCGAGGCGATCACCGAGACGAAGCTCTTCGAGTTCGCCTTCACGAACCGGGCCGACGCCATCTACACGAAGGACGAGCTCCTCGTGGGCGACGACGGCCGTCCGCAGCAGTTGCCCTGGGAGAACTGGGACGGCGGCTTCGACCCGGCCGCCGACACCTCCGGCTGGATGCGGGCCACCGCTCCCGCCGGCTCGGCGGAGTTCGAGGGCATCGTGGCGTGGGCCGGCGAGCTCGGCTACGGCGTCCGGAGCCCCGAACTCGGTCAGCACGCCCCCGACCCGTCCGATCACGACGACGGCCACGGCCACGACGACCACGACGCGCACGGCGGGCACCACTGATGCGCGTCGAGATGTTCACGTTCCTGATGGCGGGGGCGATCTGCCTGTTCGGCGCCCTCGGGGTGGTGCTCCTGCGCAACCCGGTGCACAACGCGCTGAGCCTGGTGGCCACGCTCTTCGGTATCGCGGTGCTGTTCCTCAACCAGGGCGCCTACTTCCTCGCGGCGATCCAGGTGATCGTCTACGCGGGCGCCATCGTGGTGCTCTTCCTGTTCGTCATCATGCTGCTGGGCGTCGACCGGGCCGAGTCCCTCGAGCGCGACCCGTTGGTGGGCCAGCGCGTCACCGCCATCGTGATCGGTGTGGCCATCCTCGGCCTCTCGCTCACGGTGCTCCTCGCCGCCGGTGAGCGGGCCACCGGCGCCGGCTCGGGCGTGGCGCCCCTCGATCCGGGGGTGGCCGACGTGAACCGGCTCGGACGGGTGCTCTTCACCGACTACGTCTTCGCCTTCGAGATCACCGCCCTGCTCCTCACCGTCGCGGTGATCGGCGCGGTCGTGCTCAGCCGGAAGGTGGGCGGCGCCCCGATCGACCTCGACGAGTTCCCCGACGGCACCGCCCTTGACCAGCTCCCGGTCGCACCCGACGCCTCCGCCGACGTCCTCGACGACGAGGTGGACGACGACGTGGCCGCGGCCGGGGACGGCACCGCGGACGGCGGGGACGACGACCCCGCCGGCGAGGACGCCGACGCGGTGCCCGAGCCCGAGGGGAGCCGCTCGTGACCCTCCAGCTGACCGGCTCCTGGTACCTCGTGCTCGCGGCGATGATCTTCGCGATCGGCGCCGTGGGCCTGATGGTGCGCCGCAATCCGCTGGTGATGTTCATGTGCGTGGAACTCATGCTCAACGCCGTGAACCTCACCTTCGTGACGTTCTCCCGCCTGCTCGACGACGTGGGTGGCCAGGCCGTGGTGTTCTTCGTGCTGGTGGTGGCCGCCGCCGAGGTGGTCGTCGGGCTGGCGATCATCGTGGCCATCATGCGGCGTCGCCAGGGGGCGAACGCCGACGACGTGAGTCTGATGAGGGGCTGAGGTGGACGCGATCTGGCTCATCCCGGCCCTGCCGGTGGCGGGGTTCCTGCTGCTCGTCGTGGCCGGCCGCAAGCTCGGTGACCCGGCTGCCGGCTGGGTGGCGACGCTCGCCGTCGCCGGCTCGTTCGTGGTCAGCGCCGCCGTGTTCCTCCACCTGCTCGGCCTCCCGGCGGAGGAGCGCAACGTCACCGTCACCCTCTGGCAGTGGCTGCCGGCCGGGTCGTTCCAGGTGTCCTTCGGGCTGTTCTTCGACCAGCTCAGCGGCGTGATGTGCCTGTTCATCACCGGGATCGGCGCGCTGATCCACCTCTACGCCGTGGGCTACATGAAGGGCGACCCGCACTACTCCAGGTTCTTCGTCTACCTGAACCTGTTCGTCGCCTCGATGCTGCTGCTCGTCCTGGGCGACAACCTCCTGATGACCTTCCTCGGCTGGGAGGGTGTGGGCGCCTGTTCCTACCTGCTCATCTCCTTCTGGTTCACCGATCCGGCCAACGCCTCGGCGGGCAAGAAGGCCTTCGTCACGAACCGCATCGGTGACCTGGGCTTCATGCTGGCCACCTTCCTGCTGTTCGTCTCCCTCGGCACGGTCAACTACACGGAGATCAACGCGGCGGCGCCGAAGCTGGCCGGTGTGACCGCCACGGCGGTGGCGCTGCTGTTCTTCCTGGCCGCCACCGGCAAGTCGGCCCAGTTGCCCCTGTTCGTGTGGCTGCCCGATGCCATGGCCGGCCCCACACCGGTGTCCGCCCTCATCCACGCGGCCACGATGGTGACCTCCGGTGTGTTCCTGCTCACCCGGCTGAGCGGCGTGATGGCCGAGGCGGGCTGGGCCAACGGCCTGATCGCCTGGGTGGGTGTGCTCACCGCGTTGGTGGCCGCCGGCGCCGGTGTGGCCCAGAACGACATCAAGAAGGTGCTCGCCTACTCCACCGTGTCGCAGCTCGGCTTCATGTTCCTGGCGGTCGGCACCCAGAACTACGTGGGTGCCATCTTCCACATGATCACCCACGCCTTCTTCAAGGCACTGCTGTTCCTCGGTGCCGGTGCGGTCATCTACTCCATGGCCCACGAACAGGACATGCGCCGCTACGGCAACCTGCGGAAGTACCTGCCGGTGACGTTCGTGACGATGGGCATCGGGTGGTTGGCCATCAGCGGCATCCCGCCGTTCTCGGGCTTCTGGTCGAAGGACGAGGTGCTCGCCGGTGCGTTCAACGCCGGCCCGGCCGGACCGGTGCTCTGGTTCCTCGGCATCACGGCGGCGGTGCTGACCGCCTTCTACATGACCCGCCTCATGATCATGACGTTCTTCGGCGGCGCGGAGCACTGGCGCACCGACGCCGCCGAGTCGTTGCCCGAGGGCGGGGCCGACGAGGACGCCGAGCTGTCCGTCGCCGGGCACGACACCGGCCACGGCGCCCATTCCGACGACGCGGGCCACGACCACCACCACCTGACGCCGGACCACACCCCGCGGGAGGCGCCGGTCACCATGCTCCTGCCGCTGGTGGTGCTGGCCGGACTGGCGGTGGTCGGCGGCCTGATGAACCTGCCGTTCAGCCACCGGCTCGAGAACCTTGCCATCTGGATCGAGCCGGTCCTCGCCGGTGAGCACGAGCTGCCGGGCGCCGCGGTGCTGTGGGTCCTGGCCATCCTGGCCACCGCCGGTGCCGTGCTCGGCGTCTGGTTCTCCTACCGCGTGTACCAGCAGCACAAGGTGGCGCCGGAGAAGGTGGAGAAGCCCGTGCTGGCCCACGCCTGGTACATCGACGAGACCTACGCCAAGGTCGTGGGCGGGCCGGGTGAGGCCTCCTTCGACGCCGTGGCCGAGTTCGACCAGAAGGTCGTGGACGGTGCGGTCAACGGTGTGGGGAGCGGGACCCGCTGGATCGGCCGGGCCCTCCGGCCGCTGCAGCCGGGATTCGTGCGGAGCTACGCCCTCGGCGTGGCGGTCGGTTCGGTCCTGGTGCTGGCGTTCGTCGTCACGAGGATGAGCCTCTGATGCTCGCTGCCACGTCGTCCCAGTTCCCGGTCATCCCCGCGATGATCCTGCTGCCCTTCGCCGGCGCGGCGTTGATCGGCCTGCTGCCCCGCTCCCGGGGCGACCTCTTCCGGCCGGTCGCGCTGCTCACCGCCGTGGCCACCGGGGTGCTCTCCGTGTGGATGCTGGTGGGCTTCGAGGACGTGGCCCGCTTCCAGTTCCAGGTGAACCAGCCGTGGATCTCCGACCTGGGGATCAGCCTGCACCTCGGGGTGAACGGGATCTCGCTGTTCCTCATCGTGCTCACCGGGCTGATGTTCCCGGTCGCGATCCTCGGCTCCACACCGTCGCACGACCCCAAGCCGTACTACGCGTGGCTGCTCGTGCTCATGGGCGCCTCGGTCGGCGTGTTCGCCGCCATGGACCTTGTCGTCTTCTTCGTCTTCTTCGAACTGGTGCTCGTGCCGATGTACTTCCTCATCGGCCTGTGGGGCCACGGCCGGCGGGTCTACGCGGCCACCAAGTTCTTCCTCTACACGATGGCCGGCTCGGCGCTGATGCTGGTGGGCATCGTGGCCACCGGCATCCTCCACCAGCGGGGGACGGGCGGGCCGCTCACCTTCGACATGGTGGCGATCGCCCGCGACCAGGTGATCTCCCGGCCCGCCACGCTGTGGATCTTCGGCGCCTTCGCGGTGGCCCTGGCGATCAAGGTGCCCCTGGTCCCGCTCCACACCTGGCTGCCCGACGCCCACACCGAGGCGCCCACCGCCGGCTCGGTGATCCTGGCCGCGATCATGCTGAAGCTCGGCACCTACGGCCTGATCCGCTTCGGCCTCTACCTCTTCCCCGACGCCGCGGTCACGCTGCGGCCCGTGCTGCTCACCCTCGCCGTGCTCGGCATCACCTACGGCGCCGTGGTCGCCACGATGCAGAAGGACCTCAAGCGGCTCGTGGCCTACTCCTCCGTGGCCCACATGGGGTTCTGCGTGCTCGGCATCTTCAGCCTCACCGTGCAGGGCATCGAGGGCAGCGTGCTCGTGATGGTCAACCACGGCATCACCACCGGCGCCCTCTTCCTGCTCGTCGGCTACATCTACGAGCGGCGCCACACCCGGCTCATCTCCGACCTGTCCGGCCTCCAGAAGTCCGCGCCGATCATGGCCGCCTGCTTCACGCTCGTGATGCTGGCCTCGGTGGGCCTGCCCGGCCTCAACGGTTTCCCCGGCGAGTTCCTCTCGCTCCTCGGGGCCTTCGAGGGCGCGCGCTGGTGGGGCGTGGTCGCCGTGACCGGCGTGATCCTCGCCGCCCTCTACCTCCTGTGGGCCTACCAGCGGACGTTCCACGGGCCGGCCACCGGCGAGAACGCCAGGATGAAGGACCTCCGGCCGGGCGAGCTGATGGTCCTCGCCCCACTCCTGGTGCTCATCGTGTTCCTCGGCCTCTACCCGGCGCCGATGCTCGAGCGCATGGAGCCGTCGGTGAAGGCCCTCGTGGCGCACGTGGACCGCAACTCCGACGGGTTCACCGCAGTGGAGCGCCGCTACGTGGGTCCGGCCGAGGCCGCGGAGCGGGAGGGTGAGGGCGGATGACCGGCTTCGTCGCCGTGCTCGCGGCCACCGAGGACATCCCCACGCCCGACGTCGACTGGTCGGCGATCGCCCCGAACCTGATCCTCATGCTGGGCGGGATCCTGCTGCTCACGGTGGTGTCGGTGGTCCGCGGCCGCCTGCCCGGATGGTTCCACGCCGTGTGGACGATCTCGGTGGCCACCGCGGCGATCGTCGCGGTGGTGCCGCTGTGGCAGCGGGTCCAGGACTCCGGACCCGAGTCGGTCCTCGCCGGCGCGCTGGTGCTCGACGGCTTCTCGCTGGTGGTCACCGCCACGATCTGCGTCTCGGTGATCCTCGCCGCGTTGCTGCTGGAGGCCTATCTCCGCCGGGAGCGGCTCGGCGGACCGGAGTGGTACGTGCTGATGCTGCTGTCGGCCTCCGGCGGCGTGACGATGGCCACCGCGAACGACCTCGTCGTGGTCTTCATCGGCCTCGAGATCCTGTCGGTGGCCGTGTACGTGCTCGCCGCGATGCACCGCCGCCGGGTGTCGAGCCAGGAGGCGGGCCTCAAGTACTTCGTGCTCGGAGCGTTCTCCTCCGCCTTCCTCCTCTACGGCATCGCCCTCACCTACGGCGCCACCGGGTCCACCAACCTGTCGCGGATCCAGGCGTTCCTCGCCGACACGGTGATCACCCAGAACGCCCTCCTGCTCGGCGGCCTGGCCTTCATGCTGGTGGGCTTCGGGTTCAAGGTCGCCGTCGTGCCGTTCCACAACTGGAAGCCCGACGTGTACCAGGGGTCGCCCACCCCGGTCACCGCCTTCATGGCCACGGCGGTCACCGCGGCGGCGTTCGCGGCCCTCCTCCGCGTGTACGTCACCACCTTCGGGCCGACCTACCGCACCGAGTGGCAACCGCTGGTGGCCGCGCTCACGGTGCTCACGCTGGTGGTGGGTGCGTTCCTGGCGATCTCGCAGACCAACGTGAAGCGGATGCTCGCCTACTCGTCGATCAACCACGCGGGGTTCGTGCTGCTCGGCGTGCTGGCCGCCTCGGCGGCCGGCGACGCGGCCACGCTCTTCTACCTGGTGGCCTACACGTTCATGGCGGCCGGCAGCTTCGCCGTGGTGGCGGTGGTGGGCCGGCGGGGCGACGGCCACCACGACCTGTCCGACTACCAGGGGCTGAGCCGCTCCCGGCCCGGCCTGGCGCTGGTGTTCACGATCCTCCTGCTCAGCCAGGCCGGCGTACCGCTGACCGCTGGGTTCCTCGCCAAGTTCTACGTGCTCGCCGCCGCCGTGGAGTCGGGTTACACGTGGCTCGCGGTGCTCGCCATGCTCACCGCCGTGGTGTCGGCGTTCATGTACCTGCGCATCGTGGTGACCATGTACTTCGCCGAGCCGGAGGGCGAGCCTCGTCGCCCCCGGATCCCCGCCGCCGCCGGCCTCGCCATGGGCCTGTGCGTGGTCGGCGTCCTGGTGATCGGCATCGTGCCCGGCCCGCTCAGCGACGTGGCCAACGACGCCGTGTCGCAGCTCGTGGCCGTCGGCCGGTAGGTCGGCGATGACGGGGGCCGGGGCGCTCAGGGTGCTCGTGGTCCTGCCGGGCCTGAACGGCCAGGGCGGTGCCGAACAGTCCTTCGTGGTGACCGCGCCGCTCCTGCGGGACCTGGGCGTGGAGCTCGAACTGGCGCTGCTGACCGACCGCCGGCTCGCCGTCCCCGACGTGGAGGCCGCAGGCGTGCGCGTCCACGACCTCTCGGGTGCCCGGGGCCTGCCCGGCCGGGCCCGGGCGCTCACGGAACTCGTGCGGCGGTTCCGGCCCGACCTCGTGCACGCCACCTTGTTCGAGGCGGAGTCGGCGGCGTCGCTCGCGGTGCTCACCACCCGGACCCCGCTGCTCGTCACGTGGGCCACCACCACCCAGACGTCGGTGAGCGAGGGCGGGGTGGCACCGTGGAAGCTGAAGGTGGTGGAGGCGGAGCAGATGGCCCTCGGTCGTCTCGCCCGGACCCGCTACCACGCCATCAATCCCGGCGTTGCGGCCAGCCGCCGGTCCACCGTCCGGGTGCCGGCGGAACGGGTACGGGTGGCGGAGCGGGGCCGTGACCCCGGCCGCTACCAGCCGCTCCCTGCGTCGGAGCTCGAACGGACACGGGCCGAGCTCTGGCTGGAGCCGTCCGACCGGGTGGTGCTCGCGCTGTCACGTCAGGTGCCGGCGAAGGGCCTCGAGCGGCTCGTCGACATGGTCGACCCCATGGTCGAGGAGGATCCCGGAATCCTCGTCCTCGTGGCCGGCCGCGAGGGCACGGCCACCGGGGCGCTGCAGCGGAGGATCGCCGGGATCCGTCATCCCGAGCGCATCCGCCTGCTGGGGCACCGCACCGATGTGCCGGCGTTGCTCCAGGTGTCCGATGTGGCCGTCTGCACCTCCCACCGCGAAGGGGGCGCGATCGCCAT
>CAIPVR010000170.1 GCA_903868545.1 uncultured Actinomycetes bacterium | reverse complement strand
TGGACGTCGACGACGATCAGGGCCCGTCGTTCGGTGTCCTCGGTGGTGCTCATGGTTCCTGCCTCCTGTGCGGTTCGTGGGTCGGTTCGGCTCATGACGGTGCGGGTCCCGGCGGTGCGCCGGCTCATCGGGGCTCGGCGGTGAAGGCGGGTGGTCCGTCGGCGACGCTGCGGTGCAGCGGTCGGAGCTCGGCGACCGCGGCCCGGTGGTGCGCCCGGGCGGCTTCGAGGTCGGGCCCGGCCACCGGTTCGCCCTGCCGGACGACCGGCACCAGGAGTTCGCGGCCGGGGGCGGTCAGGGTGCCGAGCGTGCCGCCCACCTGGAGGACCACCCGTTCGTCGGTCGCGTACCCGTCGTCGCCGAGTTCCCGGAACGCCGCCTTACGGCCACCGACCGAGACCTTGCCGGCCGAGGCCTTGGCCACGCTGCGGACAGCGCCGTCGGGTGTGGCGATGGCGACGAGCTTGTAGACGAGGCCGGCCGCCGGGTGCCCCGAGCCGGTGACGACCGAGGTGCCGGCACCGTAGCCGTCGACGGGCAGATGCCCGAGCCGGCTGATCCGGTACTCGTCGAGATCGCCGGTGAGGACGATCCGGGTGCCGGTGGCGCCCAGGGCGTCGAGCTGGGCCCGGGCCGCGGGCACCACCTCCTCGGGGTCGCCCGAGTCGATGCGCACCGCCCCCGGGCCGGTGGCGCCGAACTCGCGGGCCACCTCGACGGCGGTGCGGATCCCCTCCGCGATGTCGTAGGTGTCGACGAGCAGCGTGGTGCCCACCCCCTGGCAGCGGACCTGCGAGCGGAACGCGTCGGCCTCGTCGAGGTGGGCGAGCGTGAAGGCGTGCATCGACGTGCCGGTGGTGGGGATGCCGTGGGTGCGGCCCGCCTCCAGGTTCGAGGTGGCGCCGAAGCCGGCGAGGTACGCCGCCCGGGCCGCGGCCACCGCCGCCAGCTCGTGGGTACGGCGGCTGCCCATCTCGATGAGCGGACGGCCGTCGGCGGCGTTCACCATCCGTGAGGCCGCCGCCGCCACGGCGCAGTCGTGGTTCAGGATCGAGAGGATCACCGTCTCGAGGACCACCGCCTCGGCGAACGGGGCGTCGACCACCAGGATGGGCGAGTACGGGAAGAACAGTTCCCCGTCGCGGTAGGCGTGGATGTCGCCCCGGAACCGGTAGTCGGCGAGCCAGTCGAGCGTCGCCGCACCGACCACCTCGTGGCGGCGCAGGGCGTCGAGTTCCTCGTCGCCGAAGCGGAACCGCACCACGGCGTCGACGACCCGGTCCATCCCCGCCACCACGCCGTACCGCCGGCCCCGGGGCAGCCGCCGGGTGAAGACCTCGAAGGTGGCGGCGAGGTCGCCGACGCCGTCCTCGAGGGTGGCGGCCAGCGCCGGGAGCTCGTAGAGGTCCGTCAGCAGCGCGGTGCTGGCGCCCTTCGTGGTGGTGGGTCCCGGGTTGGTTCCGTCGCTCACCGCTCGACCTCCCGCTGCAGAACACTCACTTTGAGTGCATGGTCATCATCGCACGGATGGGACCCGAATGCACTCAGTCTGAGTATTTTTCTTCCCGGGCGGCCCCGGACGCGGTCGTGGCCCGGGCGGATGCCC
>CAIPVR010000169.1 GCA_903868545.1 uncultured Actinomycetes bacterium | reverse complement strand
TCCAGGGCACGGCCGGCCGCGCTGCCGCAGCGGTGCGCGTGGCGCTCGAGGTCGCGCCGGGCACGGGCCAGCCGGCCGTTGGTGGCCGCGGCCCCCGACACGGCCCGGTCGTGCAGGTCGCCCCGGGCCCGCTCCACGGCCCGCACCAGGGCGCCGGCCGCGGCGGTGGGGGTCTTGTGCGCGGTGTGGGCCACCTCGTCGGCGACACTGCGGTCGGTCTCGTGGCCGATGCCGGTCACCACCGGCACGGGGCACGCCGCGATCGCCCGGGCCAGCCGCTCACCGTCGAAGGCCGCCAGGTCGGTGGCCGCACCGCCGCCGCGGACCATCAGCACCACGTCCACGCCGAGCGCCACCGCGGTGTGCAGGGCGGACACGAGCTCCCCCTCCGCCTCCGGACCCTGGGTGCGGGCGTCGAGGAAGCGCACACGGAACGCGAAACCCGACCGTCGGAGCTCGTCGAGCGCGTCGGCCTCCGCCGCGCTGCCGCGGGCGGTCACCAGTGCCACGTGGAGGGGGAGCGCGGTGAGCGGCGTCCCGGCGTTCGCCCGGAGCAACCCTCCCTCCTCGAGGGCCTTCAGCAGGCGGGCCCGCTCCTGGCCGAGCACGCCGAGGGTGAAGGCCGGGTCGATGCGGTCCATCACCAGCTGCAGCGTGCTGCGGGCCGGATAGGTGCGGACGCGGCCGCCGACCCGCAACCGCACCCCGTCCGTCATCCGGACCGATCCCCCCGCGGCCCGGAGGGTCTCGTTCACCCGCTCCTTGTCGGAGCGGAACAGGGTGACGGCGAGCGTGGGACGGGTGGCCTCATGGCCGTCGTGGTCGCCATCGACGAGGTCGAAGTAGACGTGGCCGCTCCTCGGCCGGGCCAGGTTCCGGACCTCACCCTCCACCCAGGTGCCGCCCTCGAAGACGTGTTCGAGGATGCCGTTGACCGCCTCGTGCAGCTCCCCGACCGACCACGTGGGGGTGTCGATCGGTCAGCTCCCGGTGTCGGCCGGCTCGGCGGACTCGTCGTGGCGGACCACGAGCACGGGGCAGCGGCTGTGGTGCAGCACGTACTCGCTGACCGAGCCGATCACCATCCGCTTGAACCAGCCACGGCCGTGGGAGCCCACCACCACCACCTCGGCACCGACCTCCTCGGCCACGTGCACGATCATCTGGCCGGAGGCGCCCTCCACGAGCTTGCGCTCCACGATGGCCGGGTCCGCACCGATCGCGGTGACGGTGGCGTCGAGTTCGTCCCGGCCCTCGTCGAGGATGGCGCTCCGGGCCCGGTCCGACTCCTCCGGCGTGAGGAGGTTGCCCTCGAAGCCGCCGGCGCCCGAGTCGTCCGCGATGGAGGTGTCGGCCACGGTCAGCAGGGTGATGCGGGTGGGCCGGAGGAGCTCCACGGCCTTGCGGCCGGCGTCGAGCGACACCTCGGAACCGTCGGTGGCGATGAGGGCGTGCACGTGGGACCTCCCGTGGCGGCGGACCGGACCACCCTAGAGCGCCCGACCGGGGCGGTCCTCCGGTGGGCGCTCAGACCGATTCGGCGCCCACGAGCACGCGGTAGAGGTCGGCGTACAGGCCGCCCTGTTCCAGCAGTTCGTGGTGGCGGCCGGTCTGCACCACCCGGCCGTGGTCGAGCACCACGATCTGGTCGGCCCCGGTGATCGTGGAGAGGCGGTGCGCGATCACCACTGCCGTGCGGCCGTCGAGCGCCTCGGCCAGTGCCGCCTGGACCGCCGCCTCGTTCTCCGTGTCGAGCGATGAGGTGGCCTCGTCGAGGATCACGATGGCCGGGTCCTTCAGCAGCATCCGGGCGATGGCCAGCCGTTGCTTCTCCCCGCCGGACAGCCGGTAGCCGCGCTCGCCCACCATCGTGTCGAACCCGTTGGGCAGGCGCTCGATCACGTCGAGCACACGGGCGTGCGCGCACGCCCGGCGCAGTTCGGCGTCGGTGGCGTCGGGCCGGGCGTACCGGAGGTTCTCCCCGACGGTGGCGTGGAAGAGGTGCGGGTCCTGGCTCACCACGCCGATGGCGCGGCGGAGGCTGGCCTGCGACACGTCGCGCACGTCCGCGCCGTCCACCTGCACGGACCCGGAGGTCACGTCGTACAGCCGGGGGATGAGCGAGACCAGGGTGGACTTCCCCGCCCCCGACGGCCCCACGAGCGCCACCGTGGAGCCGGGCGCGATGTCGAGCGACACGTCGTGGAGCACCACCGGTGGCCCGCCGGGCAGGTCCACCTCCGGGGCGCCCGACTCGAGCGACGCGATGGTGCCCTCCCCGGCGGCCGGGTAGCGGAACGACACGTGCTCGAAGGTGATCCGACCCGAGGGCGGGGGGAGGGCCCGGGCGTCGGTGAGGTCGGCCACGGGGTTCGGGGAGTCGAGCACCTCGAAGACCCGCTCGAAGCTCACGAACGCGCTCATCACGTCGACCCTGGCGTTGGTGAGCGACGTGAGCGGGTCGTAGATCCGCACCACCAGCGCCGTCAGCGCCACCAGCGTGCCGATCGTGATGGCACCGTCGATCACCTGCAGGCCCCCGAGCAGGTACACGGCGGCGGTGCCGATCGCGCCCACGAGGCCCATCATCACCAGGAAGAACCGCGAGTACATGGCGGTGCGGATCCCGATGTCGCGCACCTGCCCCGCCTTGTCGCCGAACTCGGAGGTCTCGCGGTCGTGGTCGCCGAAGAGCTTCACGAGCTGCGCGCCCGCCACCCCGAACCGTTCGGTCATCTGCGCGTTCATGCCGGCGTTGAGCTGCATGGCGTCCCGCGTCATGCCCTGGAGCTTGCGGCCCACCCGTTTCGACGGGATCAGGAACAGGGGCAGCAGCAGCACCGCCACGATCGTGATGCGCCAGTCGAGCGCGATCATCGCCACGAGCGTCGCCCCGAGGGTGATCACGTTCGACACGACCGTGCCCAGCGTGCCGGTGAGGGCCCGCTGGGCGCCGATCACGTCGTTGTTGAGCCGGCTCACCAGCGCGCCCGTCTGCGACCGCGTGAAGAACTGCATCGGCATGCGCTGCACGTGGTCGAACAGGGCCTTGCGGAGGTCGTAGATGAGGCCCTCACCGATCCTGGCCGACCACCGCCGCTCGAGCAGCTGCACCACCGCGCCGGCCACCGCAGCGGCCACGACCACCACGGCGAGCCGCACCAGCAGCGCCGTGTCCTTCTGCGGCAGCGCCGTGTCGATGATGGTGCGGAACAACAGGGGCGGCACCAGCGCCAGGCCGGCGCCTGCCGCGATCATCAGCACGAACCCGATGAGCTGCACCCGGTACGGGCGGGCGAAGGTGCCGACGCGGCGTACGAGCGAACGCTCGAGCTTGGCACCCTTCACCTCGTCGGGGTCCTGGTGCATCATCCGCATCGCGGCCATGGACATGGGGCGAGGGTACCCGTGGCGTCCGGAGGCCCCGGCCGTGCGCCGGCTCCGTAGCGCCTATGGTGAGCCCGGGCGTTGAACTGGGGGGTCATGTCATGGGCGGTCGACTCGGGCGTGTCTGCGCCGCGGCGATGGTGATCGGGTTGGTGGGTCTCACACTGGGCTGCACGCCGCCGGCGCCGCCGTCACCGCCGTCACCGCCGTCACGGCTGACATCGGTCACCTCCCTCGTGGCGGGCCTCGAGCACGCCTGTGCGCTCATGGCCGACACGACGGTCCGGTGCTGGGGTGGCAACGACTCGGGCCAGCTCGGTGACGGCACGCTGACGAACTCGAAGGTGGCGGTGAAGGTGCGCGGCCTGGCCGGCGTGGCGGAACTCGCCGCCAGCGGCGACCACACATGCGCGCGACTGGTCTCCGGTCGGGTGCTCTGCTGGGGCGGGAACGGCCGCGGCCAGCTCGGTGCCGGGTCGACGGCCCCGTTCTCGACCGACCCGGTGGAGGTCGCATCCATCGACGATGCCGTCGCACTCGCCGCCGGGGGCCCCTTCAGCCACACCTGCGCGGTCAGGGCGACCGGTGAGGTGGCCTGCTGGGGTGATGACGAGTACGGGGAGCTCGGTGACGGCACCCTCACCACGGCGCCGGTGCCGACCCCGGTCGCGGTCGGTGGGATGGTGGACGCCACGGCGGTCGCCGCCGGCGGTCGCCACAGTTGCGCCCTCCTGGCCGACACGTCGGTCCGTTGTTGGGGCTTCAACGCCAGCGGTCAGCTGGGTGACGGGGCGGTGCTCGCTGCTCCTCCCTTCGCCTCCCCGTCGCCGGTGGGGGTGTCCGGGCTGTCCGGCGTGGTCGCGGTCACCGCCGGATTCGGCCACACCTGCGCCCTGTTGCCCAGCCTCCTTGCCAACGGCACGGTCGCCTGCTGGGGTGACAACTCGACCGCCCAGTTGGGTCCCAACTCCTCGGCCGCACTGTCCGCCGTCCCGTTGCTCGTGGGCGGGCTGGGTGGGGTGGCCTCGATCGATGCGGGCCAGTCGCACACCTGTGCCCGTCTCCTGGGCGGGACGATCCGTTGTTGGGGGGACAACTCGCAGGGCGAACTCGGTGACGGGACCATCAGCGGGCCGTTCACCCCGGGTGTGGCCACACCGGTGACGGTGTCGGGGATCTCGGCCGCGGTCGGGATCTCCGCCGGGCTCAAGTACTCCTGCGCGCTGCTCGTCGACGGGACCGCGAAGTGCTGGGGTGACAACACCTTCGGCCAGCTCGGCAACAACTCCACCGTGCGGTCGGCCCTTCCGGTCGAGGTGCTCACCGGCCCCTGAACCGCTCCGCCGGACCGGCCCTGTCGGCGGCGGCATGGTGAGCGAGGTTCCCCGCCGGGTCCGCTCGGGTACGCGTCCCCATTGCCCTGGGCGGCAGCGCTTGCGAGGGTGCGTCCGAACAGAAGGGGGACCTGTCATGAACCTGGAACGTCCTGGCCCGCGGCGGCGCCGAACACGGGCGACGACCACTGCGGTGGCCGCAACCGCGGCGCTCTGCCTCCTGGGGGCCGGCGCCTGTAGCTCAGGTGACGCCGCCTCGGGGCCGTCACCGACCGATTCCTCGTCGACGTCAGCGCCCGTCGCCCTCCCGGCCGGGATCTCGGTCCCCGATCCGGCGTGGCTGCAGGCCGAGACCCTGGAGGTCTCGGCCACTCGGATCGAACGCTTCCGCTCCGCGGGCGGAATGGTGCAGGCCGCCTCGACGGTGGCGGCGGTGACGGTCGTGAGGGAGCTCACGGCTGCTGCTCCCCCCGCGACTCCCCCGATGCCCGAGGTGAGGGTCGTGGAGCTCAGGGTGGAGCGGTCCATCAAGGGCGGCGACCGCGTCGGGTCCCTCCTCTACGTGGCCAACGGAACCTGGGCCGGCGGCGGTCGGCAACGCTACGAGGGTGACGTGGAACTGAAGCCGGGCATGAGCGGGGTGGTGTTCCTGGAGAGCGGACCGCCCGGCGCCCCCTACCTGTACCAGGTGGAGGGCGGGGCCTTCCTGTCGGACCAGGCGGGGGTGACGACGAATCCCCTGCTGGTCCCGACGGCGGCGCTCGTTCCGGCGGAGCGCCGCAAGGCGGTCGACCGGATCGCCGTGCAGGCCCGCGCCGGGGCGTTCTCGGCCGACATCAGCCCGGTCGTCCCGGTCAACGACACCACCACGACGACAGTTGTGAACGGGAGGCCCTGACATGAGCGACTCACCATCACCTTCGCGGGCCCGCTCGCGGGCCCGTGTCACCACCCGGGCCGGCGCGGTCGTCGCGGCCGGCGCGACGATGCTCGGGGGCGCCGGAACCGCCGGGTCACTCACCCCCGACCCCCTCTACCCCATCGTCCACGACCGGATCGGACCGAACCTCACCGCGTCCTTCTGGGGTGCCGCCCCGACTCCGATCCGGAACGCGTACTCCTACGGCGCCACGTTGCTGAACGACCGGACGAACTACAACGTCGCTGCGGTGGCCGACAACTCGGCAGCGAGCGTCATCGGTGCGGTCGGTCCGCTCCCGCCCGGCGTCCTGGGTGTGTACGAGTTGAGGTTCACGACCCCGCCGAACCCGCCGCGGCCGGACCTGAGCACGCGGATCGCCTCGACGAACGCGGTCATCCGTTTCAGCAACACCGCGGCCCTCACGGACGCCCAGTGGAAGTCCGTCGGCTGCCACGAGTGGGGCCACGCCGGTGGGATCGGGGAGCGGTCCGGAAACAACGACCCCTCGTGCCTCATGAACCCTGCGCGCTTCGACCAGAACAACTTCTCGACGAACGAGGTGTGGTGGTTCAACCAGATCGCGGGGTGACGGACCCGGCGGAGTTCGCCGCACTCCTGTGGGCGGCCACCTCGGTGGCCACCCCGCAGGTGGTCGACGTCGGGACCAAACCGACGGACGAGCTGTTCGGCTCGGTCCGACGGGAACTCCCGGTCGCCATGGATCGGGTGGTCGTCCGTCGTCGCGACGCCGAGATGGCGGTGCGGGGCCCGGGCCACGCGCGCGAGCTCATGGATGGCGGATGGACCCTCTTCCTGGAGGACGCGGATCGGCGCCTCCCGGCGGTGCGCGATCTCCGGCTCGCCCTCGTGGCGCTCACCGGTCACCCGTTCCTCCACGCCACCCTGTACGCAGCCCTCCCGGGAGCCGACCCGGCCCGGCCACCCCACACCGATCCTGGGCCTGCGGCGGTGGTGCAGCTCAGCGGGACCAAGCGCTGGACCGCAG
Source organism: uncultured Actinomycetes bacterium (assembly GCA_903868545.1). Taxonomy (GTDB): domain Bacteria; phylum Actinomycetota; class Acidimicrobiia; order Acidimicrobiales; family Microtrichaceae; genus CAIPVR01. The sequence goes on along the minus strand of CAIPVR010000169.1, from coordinate 4,118 downwards.
GTGACCTCCGCGTCCAACTCCGGCCCGGACAGGTCCTCCTCATGCCGGCCGGCACCGAGCACCACGCCGCTGCGGTGGACGACACGGAGGCGTCGGTCCACCTGACGGTCACCTTCCTCGTTCCCGGGCTCGCCGCCGTGGCCCGAGCGGTCGAACGACTGGGGTGGATGGACCTCCCGGGGATCTACCGGGATCCGGCAGCGCTCGACGCCCGGCTCGATCACCTGCGACACGCGTTGGGAGCTCCGGATCGAGCGGAAGTTCCGGGCAGCGCCGACGCGGGCCCGGAGCTGTACGCCCTCGTGGCCGCCCTCGACGAACGGGCCGACACGATCGACCTCCTCGTCACACCCGGCGACCTCGACGGTGCGCTCCTCCGTCGCGCCCCGGTGCCCGTGGTGGTGGGTGACGGACGCGTGCTCGTGGCCGGGCGGGTGCTCGAACTCGCCACCCCCGCCATGGTCGGTCTCGCCGCTCGCGTCGCCCGCCTGCCGGTGGGAGCCGTGGCCGCGGACCCGATGGACGTCGCCCGCCTCGGCCCCGACGAGCGTCAGGTCCTGTACGGCCTGTGCGTCGGGGGGGCCCTCGAGTGCGAATACCGGGGCGACACCGGACCGACGAGCGTCAGGAGCTGACGATGCGCGATGTGTTCAAGGACCTGGAGGACCGGCTCCCGCTGCTGGCGGATCGGCTCGAGGACGACACGGTGTGGGACGAACTGACCCCGGCCGAACGCTACGCGGTCGGTGCGTGGGCGCGGGCGGTGGTGGACGACCTGCCCGACGAACTCCTGGCCAGCTGCGACACGATGGGCGACCTGGCCACGTGGGTGGAGCAGGCTGCCGCCCACGGCCGGTTCCACCCGGGCCGTCGCTATCCGCGGCGGGAGTTGGCCGGCGACGGGATCGCCCTGCGACCGCTCCGGGCCGACCATGTGCCGATCCTCTACGAGTCGGCGTTCACGGGCGAACGGTCGTGGAAGTGGCGGTTCCGGGGTCGGACCGTCCCCTACGAGACCTTCGCGGCGATGCTCCACGAGGGGGTGTTCGCCCAGTACGCCGTGGAGTCCACGGTCGGCCCACCCTCGCTGCTCGGACTGGTGAGCGCGTACGACGCCGACACGGCCTGCGGGCACTGCTACGTGGCGTTCCACAACACCGGTGTCCACCACCCGGCGTCCGGAAGGATGTTCGGGGCGATCATCGGATTCATGGACCACCTCTTCCACGTGTCGCCCTTCCGCAAGCTGTACCTGGACATCCCGGAGTACAACGTCGGGCTGCTGCGGGGCTTCGAGGGGCTGCTGATGGTGGAGGAGGGTCGCCTCCGGGAGCACTACTTCCTCGGGGGTCGCTTCCACGACCGGATCGTCTACGCGGTCTACCGGGAGGCCTTCGCCCCGATGAGCGAGGCCTGGTACGTGTAGGAGGGCGGTTCCCCGTCGCCGCACCGGCCCACCGGGCCCGTCCGGACCGGCACGGGACGGGGACGGGATCGGTGGGGTTGTTGGGAGCCGGGGCACGCGCCGTGCAAGCTGTCCTGATGCCCCTTCGCGTTCCACTTCGGTTCCCCACGCCCACACCCCGCTCCCAGCGGGCGGCAGTGGGGGTGGCGACGCTGCTGCTGGTGGCGGCGGTCGCCCGGCCGGCGGCCGCGGCGTCGGTCATGGCCGGAGCGGCGGAGCAGGCCGACGTGGCGCTCACCTGGTGGAAGGCGGCGATCCTCGGTGTGGTCGAGGGCATCACCGAGTACCTCCCGATCTCCTCCACCGGGCACCTGCTGATCGCCTCCCGACTGCTCGGGCTCCCGGACGAGAAGGGCAGTGCCGGGCTCGAGGCGGTGAACACCTACGCCATCGCCATCCAGTTCGGGGCGATCCTGGCGGTGGCGGGGCTGTTCTGGCGCCGGTTCCGCGACATGCTGCTCGGCCTCGTCGGTCGCTCCGAGGCGGGCCGGCACCTGCTCATCGTCCTGGTGATCGCGTTCCTCCCGGCCGCCGTGCTCGGCGCAGCCTTCGACAACAAGATCGAGGACCTGCTCTTCGGTCCGTGGCCGATCGTGTTCGCCTGGGTGGCGGGGGGTGTGCTGATCCTCGTGCTCGAGCGCACCGGCCGCATCCCCGACCGTGGCGTGGTGGCCGAGGTCGGTCGCGATCCGCTCCTGTCGATCACCTACCGCCAGGCCCTGATCATCGGACTCGCGCAGTGCATCGCCCTGTGGCCGGGCACGAGCCGCTCGCTCGCCACCATCCTCGGTGCACTGCTGGTGGGCGTGGCCGTGCCCGCGGCGGTGGAGTTCAGCTTCCTTCTCGGCTTCGCCACCTTGAGCGCCGCCACGATCTTCAAGCTGGCGAAGGACGGCGGCACCCTCGTCGAGCAGTTCGGTGTGCTGAACCCGCTGGTCGGCGCGTTCTTCGCCCTCGTGTCGGCGGTGCTGGCCATCAAGTGGCTGATCACCTACCTCGAGCGCCACGACCTCTCGATCTTCGCGTGGTACCGCTTCGCAGTGGCCGGTCTGGCCGTCGCCCTCCTGCTCGGCGGGGTGCTCTGAGCGGGGTCGCCGCCCGGCAGCGGGTGGCCGTGGGTCCTGCGCAGGAAGGCCCCCCGGCCCACTGGGCGGAACCGGTCCTGGGCTGGTTCGTGGTCGCCGCCACCCTGAACTGGGTGCAGCAGGTGGCATGGCGGTGGTCGGAGACGGGCTGGTCGGGCGCCGCGTCGCTGCTGCCCGGGGGGTTCGAGCCGGCTGCCGGCCGGATCGCGTGGGACGCGGGGCTCTACCTGCGGGTGGCCGAGAACGGCTACCGGCTGTCCGAGGGCCTGGAGGCCGGGTTCCCCGGTTACGCCCTCGCGATCCGGGCCGTGCACGCCCTCGGTGCCGGCTGGGGCGAGGCCGCCGTGCTGGTGTCGATGGCCTCCGGCCTTGCGGTGGCGCTGCTGGCGTGGGCGTGGATGCTGCAGGCGGGCCTCGAACTCCGGGCCCGTCGCACGGCACTGGCCCTGCTGCTGCTCTATCCGTACGCGTTCGTCCTGTCCGGGGTGGCCTACAGCGACCCGCTCCTCGTGGCGCTGGTGCTCGGCGCGCTCGTGCTGGCCAACGGTGACCACTGGGTGCTGGCCGGCCTGGTCGGCGGTGCCGCCACCGCGGTGCGTCCCACCGGGCTCGCCGTCGTGCCGGCGTTGGCGGTGACGGCACTCGACCGCAGCGGTGCCCTGGTGGTGCCGGTGCGCACAGCGGTGGTCGGGCTCGGTGAGCGGGTGCGGGCCGGGTGGTCGACCCTGCGGGGAGTGCGCCTCCGGGCGTCCGCGCTCCGGCCGGTCCATGCCGCGGTGCTGCTGTCGCTGTGGGGCGTGGTGGCGTACATGGTGTTCCTGCAGCGCCACGCAGGTGACCCCTTCTACTTCTGGTCCACGCAGGTGTCCGGCGGCTACGGCCACGGCGGGCTGTCGGACTGGCAGAGCTGGACCAAGGCCAGCATGGTCGTGGCGCCGCTGCTCGAGGTGTTCTGGGTCGGCGACGTGCTCAACGAGCTCGCCGCCACAGCGGTGTTCGTCGCGGTCGTGTTGTACGGCCCATCCCTCGGACGACGGTTCGGCTGGGGGGTCGCCACCCTCGGCTGGGCGCTGGCGGTGATGGTCTGGGTGTTCGCCCGGTGGATGGCACCGGCCGGTCGGTACCTCCTGCCGGTGGTGCCGTTCCTCGCCGCGCTGTCCGCGCCGTGGTTGGCGGCCCGGCCGCGGATCCGGGCGGTCGTCCTCGCGGTCTCGGCGGCGGGGTCGTTCGTGCTGGCGGCCGGATTCGCCGGGTGGTTCGAGCTGCACTGGTGAGCGTCGCCACCGGCCCCGTCGGGCCGGTGGCGGCTCAGAGGCCGACCCGGCCCCGGAATCCGTCGAAACCGTGGCAGGTGACCGCCGGCCGTGCGGCCGACGCGGCCCAGTCGTCGCGGTGCAGGCGGAACCTGGTCAGCACCATCTGCTCGCCGCGCACCACGTCGACCTGGAGGCCGTCGGGCCGGTAGCCCAGCGCCTCCGACACCCGCTGCGACGCCGGGTTGCCCTGCCAGGCCGCCGAGGTCACCCACTCGGCGCCCAGCTCCTCGAACGCGGCGGCCACGATGCCGT
>CAIPVR010000168.1 GCA_903868545.1 uncultured Actinomycetes bacterium | reverse complement strand
GAGGGCCGCCGCCGGCCCCACCTCGCCGGCCTCACCGAACAGCTCGAGGTCGCCGCCGCGGTAGTCGGTCGGCTCCGACAGCTGGACCACCACCGAGAGCTTCCGCCGGCCCACCTCGCCGTCGAGTCCGTCCTGGTGCCAGTCGTAATGGGCCCCGGCCCGGTCGTAGGACGTGTACTGCAGGTCCTCCTCGAACCCGTCGAGGTCGAGGCGGTAGTGGCGGTTCGCCCGCTCGACCACTGCGGCCAGCCGCTCGAAGAGCCACTCCGTGGCGTCGGTGCGGCCGATCCACCCCACGGCCGAATCCCGCACCGACGAGGGCGCGGCACCTCCGTGCAGGTCACCCCGGCCCTCGAGCACGCCCTCGCCGAGTTCGACGGCCCGCCGACACTGCGCCGGGGTCAGCACCCGGGCGTAGTGCCGGCACGGCAGGTAGGGCGGCGGTCGGGTGGGCACGGGCCGCACGGTACCGAACCCGACCCCGGCCGTCCCCGCTGCTCCACCGCCCGGGTTCCCGGCTACCGTCGCCGCCGTGCGGTTCCGGCGGGGGATCACGACGATGACGGTGACCGCCGTCGTGCTGTCGCTCCTCGGGAGCTGCTCGGTCCCACCCCGCAGCCCGGAGTACCGAGGTCGGGCGCTCACGTTGCCCGCCGTGCCCGTCCGCCCGCTGGCCGGCGTGGTGTTCGACCCCACACACCTCGACCTCGATGCGTGCACCCGCTGCGCCTCGCTCGCAGGGCGCCTGGGCGTGGAGGAGTTCCTCTACGGCGACGTGGCGGTCGACGCGGTCCGCCGGCTCGCCGCCGTCGCACGACCCGCTGCCGCCGAGCGGGCGGTGCTCACCGGCGACCTCGTCGTCTCCGGGTACCACGGGGGTCGTTGGCTGGCCGACGGTCTCGACACCATCGGCGCCCGCTCGCCGCTCGACCCGGTCGCCCGCGACCTCGCACTCGCGCTCGGCGACGGCTTCCTCTCCTCGTTCGCCGCGCTCTCCGCCGACGGTGCCTCGGCCGCCGGGCGGGCCGACCCGGAGGAGGCCGCCGGGCTCGTGGCCGTCCTCGCCGCCGTCTACGGGTACAACCGCGGCTACCTCGAGCTCGCGCTGGAGCGCCCCCCTGCGGGGAGCGTCGCCCCCACCGACGCCGTGGAGTGCGCCGGGCCCACCTCGCTGCGGTGCACGTCCACGCGGTTCCCCCTCGGGGCGGCCGACCGCTGGCCCGACGTCGACGCCGAACTGGCGACGGGTGACCGTCGCTGGAGCGAGGCCCGGAGGCTCCTCGACGGGCTCGTTCCCGCCTCGCTCGAGGGCGGCCGACAGGTGTGGGAGCGCCTGCTGGCGGGCGCCGGGTTCGCCGACGCGGGCTACCGGCCGCTGGTCGACACCTCCGCGGGCTTCCTCGCGATCGCCGGTCTGGCGCTGCGCGCCGCGCTCACCGGGTGGGCCGAGCGCGACCCCGACGCCACCCGGGTGGCGTTCGACCTCACCGCCGGGCTGGTGGCATGGGCGGGCAGCTACTTCGTGGGTCTGGCCGCACCGCCGGGCGACCCGCTGCCCACCCTCGACTGTCCCGCCGACCCTCGGCCCTGACCCCTCCCACCCGCTCTGTGTCGCGCTCGGCGACTCATGAGTACTCCACCGCGACACAGAGCCGGGGGGGGCTCAGTCCGCCGAGAGGAACAGGGTCTTGGACTCGGTGTAGTGGTCGAGCGCCGCGAGCCCGAGTTCGCGGCCGACGCCCGACCGCTTGAAGCCGCCG
>CAIPVR010000167.1 GCA_903868545.1 uncultured Actinomycetes bacterium | reverse complement strand
CGGCGGTCGAGGCGGCGCTGGGTCCGCTCGAGGCGCCGGGCCGTGCCCAACTGGCGCCGGGTGGGGCGGGTCAGGTGTTCCTCCCTCCCGCGCAGGGCCCGCTGGCGGGATGCGAGGCGACGTTCCTCCCGGGTGGCCGGGGGCCGGGCGATGACCGTGTAGGACTCGCCGGGCCGCAGGCGCACCGTCGTGAGGCGTTCGTCCTCCTTGGCGAGGGACCGTCGAACCTCGTCGAGCAGGTAGGCCGACCCCCGTCCGGCCAGTTCGGCGCCGATGCCGTCGCCGAACACCCGCGACAGGGAACGGGCCCAGAGGTCGGTCCAGATGCGTGCGGCCATGGGGTCGGGGGTGCGGGAGCGGGCGGCGGGCGCGGCTCAGCCGCGCCGCACCTCGATCACGGCCGAGGTTCGCTTGCCGCCACGACGGCCGAGCAGGAACGCGACGATGAGCAGGAGCAGTCCCACGAGGAGTCCGGCCGCGAGGATCTGGTTCCGCGCACCCTCCACCTGCTCCTGGGCCTCGCCCTGGATCTCGCCGAGCTTGCCCTTGATGTCGTCGCGGCTGATGGTGCGCGCCTGGCTCTGGCTCACGGGTTCCTCCCGGCGTCGGCCCGCCCGCCGGGCGGGTTCTGGGTCATGCGGTACAGGGTGCGGAGGAACAGTCCGGCGATCACCAGGCCGGCCACCAGCACGATCACGTAGGGCGCCCACGAGAACCGGCCGCCCTCGAACTCGCCCGCCCGGTTGAACACCGGGATCTGCTGCAGGCCCCGGAGGAGCGCCAGCAGGCCGAACACGATCCCGGAACCGATGCAGAAGGCCCCGGCGATGCCGAACCCCAGGTACCGCCCGAGTGTGCGCAGGGGGTCGACCGTCTCCTGCTTGGCGTACCCGACCACCAGGTCCTTGAGTTCGGTGATCTGGGTGGTCGCCCCCTTCCGTTCCGGCCGGGGTGACCAGGGTCGGTTGGGGGGCGTGCTCGGGGCATCGGCCACGCGCGTCCTCCTTCTCGGGCGGCCCCTTTCTTAGCATCCCGGCCCGCGGCTCCCCCCGGTGGACCTCCCGGGAGGGCCCGCGTCAGAAGGGAGGGGGGTCCTCGTCGTCGGCCCCGCCGGGATCGCCGAGGGCGAGGCGGGCCTCGAGGAGCTCCTCCTGTTCCCCCACCATGACGGTGAGGAGCTCCACCCGCTCGGCCAGCCCGGTCGCGCGGAGCACCCTGTAGCGGTCGAGCGCCCCGAGGGGGGTGATGACCGCCAACTGGAAGCTCCGCAGGACGGGGTCGGACGCGAACTCCAGCTCCCCGGGCGCGGGTGCCCCGAGCTCGGTGGCGAGGGCGGCGAGACGACGGACACGGGCCTCGAGGGCGTCGAGCTCGTCCCCGGTGGCGCCGACCGTGCCGGCGGCGACCTCCTCGGGCGGGCGTCGCCGGACCCGCGCCCGTGGGTACGGGTCGTCGGGGAGCCACTCTCCGACCTCCACCGGCTCGGTGCCCACGGCGACGAGCGCCCATCGGCCGTCCTCGGTGCGTGCGGCCTCGATCACCCGGGCCACGCACGCGGTCATCGCCCGGATGTCGCCGCCGCCCACCTCGCTGCCCCGTTCGATCAGCACCACCCCGAACTCGGGCTCCGGGCCGGCGAGGACGTCGTCGACCAGCCGGCGGTAGCGCTCCTCGAACACGTGCAGGGGAAGCACCATGCCGGGGAGGAGCACGGATCCGAGCGGGAACATGGCCAGCACCTCGTCCACCGGCGCAGTCTCGCGCCCGGGGACGACGGCAGGCTCAGCCCCGGGCCGGGGACGGTCCGAGCTGGTCCGGGGTCGGGGTCTGCGGGTAGGCGAGCAGCGTGCGCAGCAAGGACTCCTCCACCGCCTCGTCGTCCTCGCCGGCCGCGCGGGCACCGGTGTTCGCGAGCATCGCGAACGCCACCGGGCGCCCGGGCACCGTGGTGAGCCAACCCGACAGCGACCGCACGGAGTTCAGCGACCCCGTCTTCGCCCGGACGCGTTCACGCACGTCGTCCTCACGGAGGCGCCGTGACAGCGTTCCGGGCCGGCCGGGCCGGGCCAGTCCGTTCGCGAGTGTCCCGTCGGGCCCGGACCGCACCAGCAGGGCGGCGAGGAGCCCGCAGGTGAGCCGGTTGTCGGCCGACAGGCCCGATCCGTCGGCGAGCACCACCCCACCGGTGGGCAGGCCTTGTTCGTCCAACCAGCGGCGCATCACGGCGAGTCCGGCGTCCGAGGTGCCGGTACCGCCGGCCACCCGCCCGATCTCCTTCACCAGGAGCTCTGCGGTGGTGTTGTCGGAGAAGGTCAGCATCTCGCCGACGATCTCGGCGACCGTGGCCGACGGGACCTCGCCGACCACCACGGTGGTGGGTGGTGCCACGCCCACCACCGGCGGCCCGTCCACCGCCACGCCGCGGGCCCGCAGCAGTTCGGTCAGGATCGCCGCGGCGTACAGGGCCGGCTCGCCCACCGGCGACGGATCGGGCCCGGGCTGGAGGGCGCCCACCGACCAGGCGTCGTTCACCATGAGCGCCGACAGGTTGGCCACCTGACGGTCGCGCACGAACCGGTCCGGCCAGCTCGGCCGGGCCCGCTCCGTGTCGTAGCGGCTCTCGTCGCCGACCACCGACCCGGTGACCCGCCGTAACCCGCCCGCCACGAGCGCGTCCGCGGCGACCTCCAGGGAGGTGACGGGGGTGGTCGGACTCGACTGGGTGGGGGCGTAGGTCCCGGTGGCCACCAACGGGTCGCCCCCGCCGACCATCCACAGGTCGCCCGTCACCGTGCCACCGACCGGGGGTGCGCCGGCCCGGAACGTGGTGGTGAGGCGCGTGTCGGGACCCAGGATCGCGAGCGCCGCGGCCGCCGTCACCACTTTCATGTTGGACGCCGGCACGAGGGGCGTGGCGCCGTTCAGGTCCACCAGGACGGCGGGTCCGTCGCGCACCACCACACAGGCGTCCGCCGGGAACGCGCCGAGCGCGGGGGCCGCCGAGGCGGCCACGTTGCGGGCGGCCACCGGCCGGGCCGTCCAGGCAGGACCCCGCCGGGCGGAGAGCACCGCGGTGCCCCCGCCGGAGCCGGCACGCTCCGGCGGCTCCGCCACCTGTGGCACCGGTGCGGTCAGGAGCGCCACGGCGGCGAGCGTCACCGCGGCGAGGGCCAGCACGACGGCGAACCAGATCCAACGCCGGCCACGGTGCGCCGACCGTGGCCGCCGGGAACGCCGGACGACCACCTCCGATCGCGGCGCCGATGACCCGTCCACCGGGTCGGTGCCGGCCGGCGGGGCGGCGGGCGGTGGCTCGCTCACGCGGGGTGCAGGCCCCGGCGGCGCAGCCACCGGGCGCGACGAGCCAGGTGCCCGAGGGCGGTGACCGCACGGTCGGCGGACGGGTAACAGAGACGACCACCGTCACGCACCGTTGCCGGCCCGGGGTTGTCGGGGAAGGCGACCGCGAGTTCCGTGGCGGTGAGGACCGGTTTGCCCGTCGCGACCGACACGTCGTGCGCGGCGCGGGCGAACCGGGTGTCCTGGCGTTCGTGGTAGTCGACGATGCGCTCGAGGCCGTCGCCCGGGTACCGGCCACCCTCACGGAGCATCCGGGCCTGGTTCGACTGGATACCCAGGCCCAGGTACACCACCGCGTCCACACCAGGATGCGACGCCACGAGCTCCAGCGCCTCGGGGATCGTGTCGCGGGTCTCGCCGCCCGCGAGGTCGATCGGGTTGTTCCTGCTCCAGCGGGGCGGCAGCTTCTCGTCGACGGCCGCCCGGAGGTCGTCGGGGAGCTCGGCCAGCACGAGGTCGGGGTGGCGGGTCACGGCGTCGGCCGTGACCACGCCCCAGCCGCCGGCGGTGGTGATCACCATCACGCGGTTCCCCGGAGGCAGCGGCTGGGTGGCGAACGTGGCGGCCGCCTCGAACGCCTCCTCCACGCTCGCGGCGCGGTTCACGCCGGTCTGGCGGCACATGCCGTCGAAGGTCCGGTCGTCGGTGGCGAGGGACCCGGTGTGGGACGCCGCGGCGCGGGCACCCCCGGAGGTCGCCCCGCCCTTCATCACCACCACCGGCATCGTCCGTGCCACCTCCGCGAAGGCGTCGGCCACGGCACGCCCGTCGGAGATCCCCTCCATGTAGGCGAGCCCGACCTGCGTGGCCGGATCGTCCGCGTACCAACGGAGCAGGTCCACCACACCGGTCGCCGCGGCGTTGCCGGCGGAGACCGCCCGGGAGATGCCCACACCGGTGGCGCAGGACCAGTTCATGAAGCTCGACACGAAGTTGCCGGACTGGCTCGCGACCCCGATCGACCCGGCCGGCGGGTACGGCGCCACGATCTGCGCGCACAGGGAGGACGGGGTCGACACCACCCCCTGGCCGTTCGGGCCCACCAGCAGGATGCCGAGCTCGTCGCAGAGCGCCACCAGTTCCGCCTCGGCCCGCCGGCCATCCTCCCCCGCCTCGCCGTAGCCGGCCGACGTGAGGAACGCCGCACGGATGCCCTTGGCCGCCGCGGTGCGCAGCAGCTCGACGTTCGCGGCGGCAGGGGTGCACACGAAGACGAGGTCGGCCCGACCCTCGGGGAGTTCGTCCATCGACCGCAGGCACGGCACGCCGAGCACCGTGGCGCCGTCGCGGTTGGTGGCGAACACCTCGCCGCCGTACCCACAGGTGAGGATGTTGTGGAGGCTCACGAAGCCGAACTTCCCGGGGTGCGTGCTCGCGCCGGCCACCACCACGCCGCGGGGCTCGAACAGGGCCCGGAACTGTTCCGGCGTCGGGGCGCTCATGCGGCCGCCTCCGGTCCACCCTCGAGCTCCACCAGCGCGTCCACCGCCACGGGTCGCCCGCCGTGGACGATCAGCGGGTTCAGGTCCGCCGACACGATGGCCGGTTCGGCCTCCGCCGCGGCCGACAGTCCCAACAGCACCGCGACCAGGGCGTCGCGGTCGACGGCGGGCTCACCCCGGAACTCGCCGAGCAGCGACTGGCAGTCCAGTTCCTCGATCATCTCCTCCGCGTCGACCCGGGTGATCGGCACGAGCCGGACCGAGACGTCGGCCACCGCCTCGGCGAGCACGCCGCCCACGCCGAGGAGCACGGTGCGTCCGAACTGTGGGTCCGTGGCGAGCCCGGCGATGAACTCGCGCGACCCGGCGAGCATCGGCGCGACCAGCACGCCGGTGACCGCGTCGTCCGGGCGGCCGGCGGCGAGGAGCTCCGTCGTGGCGGCGGCGACGGCGTCGCCGTCCTGCAAGCCGAGGCGCACGAGCCCCCGCTCCGTCTTGTGGGCGATGTGGTCGCCGCACAGCTTCGCCACGACCGGGAATCCGAGTTCCTCGGCGGCGGCGACGGCCTCCTGGGGACCGGCGACGAGGCGTTCAGGTGCGATGGGCACCCCGTGGCCGGCGAGGAGCGCGGCGGAGTCCGCCTCCGAGAGGGTGTGTGACATGCTCGGCACCCTATGCGGTGCGGCCTCATCGAAGGTTTCTACGGAACGCCGTGGAGCTGGGACCTGCGACGCGAGGTGTGCCGCACGCTCGCCGGGGCCGGGATGGACACCTACGTGTACGCGCCCAAGGACGATCCGCTGCACCGCGACCGCTGGCGGGAGCCCTACCCCCGCTCCTTCCTCGACCACATGGTCACCCTCGTGGAGGACGGCACGCTGGACGTCGGCTTCTCCGTGTCGCCGGGACTCACCATCGACCCGGCCGATCACGACGACCGCGCCGCCCTGCTCGCCAAGTTCACGTCGCTGACCGACCGGGGCGTCACCCTGGTCGGGGTGCTGTTCGACGACCTCCCACCGGCCGACGGCGCGGGCACCGCCCACACCGACCTCACGCTGTGGCTCCGCGACGCCCTTCCGGCGGAGGTGGAGCTGTTCGTGGTGCCCACCCACTACACGGGCACGGGCCGCACGCCCTATCTCGACGAACTCGCCCGTCGCCTCCCGCCGGACGTGGCGATCGGCTGGACGGGGCCACTGGTGGTGAACGACCGGATCACCGCAGCGGACGCCGAGGCGTGGTCGGCGGCGATGGACGGCCGGCGCCCGCTCCTGTGGGACAACACGCCCGTGAACGACGCCGTGATGTCGGACCGTCTCGCCACCGGCCCGCTGCGCGGGCGCGACCCGGAACTGCCCACCCGACTGGCCGGGTACCTGGCCAATCCGATGGTCCAGGCGCGTGCCTCGGTCCCCCCGCTCCTGTCGGCCGCGGCCTGGTGGCGCGGCGCCGACCCCGAGGCGGCCTGGGCCGACGCGGTCGGCGATGCACTCGTCCTGGCCGAGGGGTGCGACGGCGTCCGGCCCGCTTCACTCGCGGAGCGCGCCCTGGCGGGCGACGACGGCGCCGCCGCCGACCTCGACGCCTGGCTCGAACGGGCCGCCCGGTGCGGCGACGGCGGGTGGGGTCCCGAGGTGCAGCCGTGGGTGGAGCAGCTGCGGACCGAGGCGGCGGTCGCGCGCACCGCGCTGGAGGTGCTGCGCGCCGACCACGAGACGGCCCAACGGTTGGCCCCGGTGCTCATGCTCACGTGGCCCCCGGCCCGTTCCCTCACCATCTCGGTGCTCGGCGGTCGGGGCGGGGTCCGTCCGGGGATCGGCCAGCTGCCCGACGGCCACTGGCGGGGGCACCCGTCGGCGTTGCTCGCACCCGCCAGCGTGACCGATCGCCTGGTGGCGGCCGCGTTCGCCCGGCTCTGAGGGGCCGTAGGCTCCGCGTCATGCAGATCGTCTCCGCGCTCTTCGCCGACGACATCGAGCTCCGGCAGGCTCCGGGGCCGTCGACCCGTATCGACCTCACCGGCATCCGGTTCTCCGCCGCGGCGCCCGGGCCGTTCCCCGTGACCGTCGAGCCGCACCTCGTGGTGATCGTCCGCTGCGGGACGGATGAGTCCGGGACCGGGGCGCTCGAGGTGGTCTTCACCCGCGACGGGGAGCAGATCGCGAGGAACGTGCAGCCGCTGCAGGTCGACCCCGGGAAGTTCGCGTACCGCCTCGTGCGCGGCGAGCTCGAGTTCCCCGAGTCGGGGACGGTGGAGGCGCACTGCCGCATCGACCTCGGCGACGCGGTGGTGGTTCCCTACACGCTGCTGCCAGCGGTCGACTGATGGGTGGGCTCCGAGCCGGGGCCGCCCTCTCTGAGCACCCCCTCGCCACCCATGCGGTGGGTGAGTGCGTGGGTCAGCTCCTCGACGCAGGGGGGCACGGGCCGGACCTGCTGGTGGTGTTCGTGACACCTCCCCTTGCAGGGGTGCTGGAGGACGTGGTCGCCGCCGCCCGCGGGCTGCTGGCACCGGGGGTGCTCCTCGCCTGCACCTCGGCCTCGGTGCACGGCGGCGCCAGGGCGGTGGAGCACGTCGGCGCCGTCGCCATGTTCGCTGCGTGGGGCGTGACCGGCGGGGTCCGGCCGGTTCGCATCGCTCCCGGCCGGTCGTCCGACGACGCGGCGCCGGAGGTGCAGGGCCACGTCCGCGACGGGGGAGGAACGTTGCTGCTCCTGGCGGACCCGTTCAGCACCGGGCCGACGACGCTCCTGGCCGCGGCCGACCGCCGAACCGACGGGGTCGCGGTGCTCGGCGGCTTCGCCTCCGGGGCCCGCGGGCCGGGCGGCAACCTGATGGTCCTCGACGACGCCCACCATCGTGACGGCGCCGTGGGCGCGCTCTTCCCGCCCTCGGCACAGTTGCGCGGTCTGGTGTCGCAGGGGACCCGACCCATCGGCGAGCCCCTGACCGTCACCGCGGCGGAGCGGAACGTGGTGCGGTCGCTCGCCGGTGCACCGGCGCTGGAGCGCCTCCGCGAGACCGTCGCCCGGCTCTCCCCGGAGGACCGGTCGACGGCGGCGCGCGCCCTGTACCTGGGGAGGGTGCTCGACGAGGGGGCGTCCGACGATGCCGCCCGACAGGTGCTGGTGCGCCCACTGCTCGGCGCCGACCGCGACACCGGTGCCGTCGCGGTCGGCCCGGCGGGTGGGGACGGCTCCGCCACCCCCGACCCCGGCGACGAGGCGGCGGTGGGCGCCACCGTGCAGTTCCACCTCCGCGACGCGGCCTCGGTGGACGCGGACCTGCGACGGGTCCTCGAGGGCCACCGGGCGGCGGGGTCCCTGCTCCTCACGGGCGACGGCCGGGGCAGCGCCCTCTTCGGCACACCGGACCACGACCCGGCGGTGGTCAGCGAGGCCCTCCTCGGAGCACCGATCGCCGGCATGGGGTGCGCAGGCGAACTGTCCCCGGTCGGCCGGTCGAACCGGGCGCACACGGGTTCGGCCGTGCTCGCACTGTTCGGCGGCGCCTGACGCGGAGGACGGGTTCGGGCCACCCCCGCGGGCATCGGTAGCATCCGGCGCCATGGCCGACACCACCGTGGACCCGTCCCTCGAACAACTCGCGATCAGCGTGGTCCGGGGACTCGCGATGGACGGGCCGGCCCGGGCCCGTTCGGGCCACCAAGGGACGGCCATGAGCCTCGCCCCGCTCGCGCACGTGCTGTGGACCCGGGTACTGCGGTACGACGCCGGCGCCCCCGACTGGCCGGACCGCGACCGCTTCATCCTCTCCTGCGGCCATGCGTCCATCCTCCAGTACGCCATGCTCCACCTCACCGGCCACGGGCTCACCCTCGAGGACCTCGAACGTTTCCGGCAGTGGGGTTCGGCCACCCCCGGCCACCCGGAGGCGGGCCACACCGCCGGCGTGGAGGTCACCACCGGGCCGCTCGGCCAGGGGTTCGCGAACGGTGTGGGAATGGCCATCGCCGAACAGTCGCTCCGCGCCCGTTTCGGTCCGGACGTCTGCGACCACCACATCTACGCGTTCGTGTCCGACGGCGATCTCTCGGAGGGCGTCAGCCACGAGGCCGCGTCACTCGCCGGCCACCTCGGCCTCGACCGGCTGGTCTACGTCTACGACGACAACCACATCTCGATCGACGGACCGACCGAACTCGCGCTCACCGACGACGCGGTGAAGCGGTTCGAGTCCTACGGCTGGCACGTGCTCGACCTCGGTGAGGCCGCCGACGACCTCGACGCCCTCGAACAGGGACTGCTCGCGGCGAGGGCCGAGGAGGACCGGCCGTCGCTCGTGGTGGTGCGGAGCCACATCGCATCGCCCTCCCCCGACCACACCGACGACCCGGCCGCCCACGGCCTCGCGTTCTCCGCCGACGACATCGCCCGCACCAAGGAGATCATGGGGCTCCCGGCCGACCGCGAGTTCTACGTGCCCGACGAGGTCCTCGCCCTCTACCGCGAGGCGGGCGCCCGGGGACGGGTGCAACGGGAGGACTGGGAGCAGCGTTCCCGGGGCGCGCTCTCCGGACGGGAGGCCGAGTGGGAGGCCACCCTCGGCGCCCGTGGTCTTCCCGGGTGGACCGACGCGCTGCCGGTGTTCGGCGCGGACGACTCCCCGGCCACCCGCGTGGCGTCGCAGAAGTGCGTGACCTCGATGATCGGCAACGTGCCCGGCCTGCTCGGCGGCGGGGCGGACCTCACCGGGAACACCGGGACCGAACTGCCCGGCCGTCCGGTCCTCGAAGCCGGCACCCCCGCAGGGGAGCAGATCCACTTCGGCATCCGCGAGCACGCCATGGGCTCGGTGCTCGTGGGTGCCGCCCACCACGGTGGCGTGCTGCCGTTCGGCGGCACGTTCCTCGTGTTCAGCGACTACATGCGGGGCGCCGTGCGCCTCGCCGCACTGTCGCAGGCCAAGTGCGTGTTCGTCTGGAGCCACGATTCGGTGGGCGTGGGCGAGGACGGGCCCACCCACCAGCCGGTCGAGCACGTGATGAGCCTGCGTCTCATCCCCGACCTGCCGGTGATCCGGCCCGCCGACGGGAACGAGACCGCCGGTGCGTGGAGGTGCGCCGTGGAGGGCGACGGCCCGGTGGCCCTCGTCCTGTCGCGGCAGAACACCCCGACGCTGCCGGTCGGCGCCGAGGTCGCCGCCGAGGGCGTCGCCCGCGGCGGCTACGTGGTCCGCGACGCGGAGGATCCCGAGGTCGTCCTCGTGGGCACCGGTACCGAGGTCGCCGTGGCCCTCGAGGCCGCCGACGCGCTGGTGGCCGAGGGCCGGTCGGTGCGGGTGGTGTCCCTGCCCTGTTGGGAGCACTTCGCGGCACAGGACGCCGCGTACCGGGCGGCGGTGCTGCCGCGTTCGGTGCCGACCGTGTCGGTGGAGGCCGGCGCCACGCTCGGCTGGGAGCGTTTCGCCGACGCGTCGGTCGGGATCGACCGCTTCGGCGCCTCTGCCCCGGGTGGGGAGGTGATGCGTCGGTTGGGGATCACGCCCGACGCGGTCGCGGCGGCGGCTCGGTCACTGCTGGGCTGACCCCACCGGTAGCGTGGGGCGCCATGGGACGCCTCCAGGACCTGTACGCCGAGCAGGGCCAGAGCCCGTGGCTCGACAATCTGAAGCGCGGGTGGATCACCTCCGGCGGCATCCAGGAGTGGATCGACCGCGGGGTGAGGGGGATCACCTCCAACCCGTCGATCTTCCAGAAGGCCATCGCAGGTGGTGAGGAGTACACCGAGCAGCTCGCGGACCTCACCGTCTCGGGCGCCTCGGTGGCCGACACCTACTGGGACATGGTCACCGACGACATCACCGCGGCGCTCGGCCTGCTGCGTCCGCTGTACGACTCCTCCGACGCTGGCGACGGCTACGTCTCGGTGGAGGTCGACCCGACCCTGGCCCACGACGGCGACGGCACGCTCAGCGCGGGCCGTGCGCTGTGGGACCGCATCGACCGGCCCAACCTGTACGTGAAGATCCCCGGCACCGCCGAGGGGGTGGGAGCGATCGAGCAGATGATCGCCGAGGGTCGCAACGTGAACGTGACCCTCCTCTTCAGCCTCCCGCGCTACGCCGAGGTGATCGAGGCCTACCTGTCCGGGCTGGAGGCGGCCGCAGCCACGGGCCGTGACCTCTCGCGGATCTCGTCCGTGGCCAGCTTCTTCATCAGCCGGGTGGACACGGAGGTGGACCGGCGTCTCGAGTCGATCGGGACCGACGAGGCGCTGGCACTCCGGGGCACGGCGGCGGTCACCCAGGGACGCCTCGCCTACCGGCTCGCCATGGACGCCTTCGCGGGCGAGCGATGGGCGGCCCTCGAGGCACGCGGCGCCCGGTTGCAGCGACCCTTGTGGGCCTCCACCTCCACCAAGAACCCGGCCTACCCGGACACGCTCTACATCGACGCGCTGGTGGGGCCCCACACGGTGAACACGATCCCCGACGCCACGCTCGACGCCTTCGAGCAGCACGGCACCGTGGCGCGCACCGTGGACGCCGATCCGGCCGCCGACCGCGAGACGTGGGACCGCCTCGCCGGGCTCGTGGACCTCGACGACGTGGCCGCCACGCTGGAGGCCGAGGGCGTGACCGCGTTCGAGAAGAGCTTCGAGGAGTTGCTCGGCGTGCTCGACCAGCGGGCCGCCGGGTTCCGCTGAGTCCGCGTCCCGGCCTCCGCCGCGGGTCGGTTCGGATCACGAACATGCTTGGTTCGAATTCCGAACCGAGCTAGGTTGCCGCCCCGTGGGGGCCCGACCGCTGCAGGACGACGACGCACCTGCCGCCGCGTGCTCCATCGCCCGCTCCCTCGACATCGTCGGTGACCGCTGGTCCATCCTGATCCTGCGCGACGCCTTCCGAGGCCTGCGCCGATTCGACCAGATCCGGCGTGACCTCGACATCCCGAAGGCCGTGCTCGCGGACCGCCTCCGGAAGCTCGTGGAGGCCGGCGTGCTCGCCCGCCACCGGTACCAGGACCATCCCCCGCGTCACGAGTACCGGCTCACGGCGATGGGTCGCGAGCTCTCTCCGATCCTCGTCGCGCTCATGCAGTGGGGCGACCGGTGGCTGAGCGAGAACGGACCGCCCACGGTGCTGGTGCACGAGCCGTGCGGCACCGAGGTGAGGATGGCCCTCCACTGCACCACCTGCGGCGAGGACTTCCCGCCCACCGCCATCACCAGTCGCCCCGGACCCGGGGCGGCGGCCCTCCGACCACCCACGGAGTCCACGTGACCGACCTGCTCGACCTGCCCCTCGACGAGCTGATGCGCCGTGCCCGGGCCGTGCGTGACCGGCACCACGGCACGCGGGTGACCTACTCCCCCAAGGTGTTCATCCCGCTCACGATGCTCTGCCGGGACCGCTGCGGGTACTGCACGTTCGCCCAGCCGCCGGCCCGCCTCGTGTCACCGTTCCTCGAGCCGGAGGAGGTGCTCGCCATCGCACGACGCGGCGCCCGTGCCGGGTGCCACGAAGCCCTGTTCACGCTCGGCGAGCGACCCGAGCTGCGCTACCCGGCGGCGGCCGAGTGGCTGTCGGAGCACGGCCACGCCTCCACCGTGGAGTACCTCGCGGCGATGTGTCGCCTGGTGGCCGAGGAGACCGGCCTGCTCCCCCACGCCAACGCGGGCGCCCTGCACACGGACGAACTGGCGGCCCTCCGGGCGGTGGCGCCGTCGCAGGGGATGATGGTGGAGAGCCTCCGCGACGACCTCGACTGCCACCGCGGCGCACCCGACAAGGTCCCGGCACGCCGTCTGGCCACGCTCGACGCCGCCGGCGAGCTCTCCATCCCGTTCACCACCGGGATCCTCGTCGGCATCGGCGAGAACCGCGCCGATCGGCTCGCGGCGCTCGAGGCGATCGCCGCCGCGCACCGCCGGCACGGGCACGTGCAGGAGGTCATCGTCCAGAACTTCCTCCCGAAGTCGGGAACGGCCATGCACGCCGCGCCGGCCTGTCCGGCCGACGACTTCCTCGAGGCGATCGCACTGGCGCGCCTCGTCCTCCCCCCGGAGGTGCACCTCCAGGCGCCCCCGAACCTCTCCGACGACTTCGGGGAGCTGCTCGACGCGGGCATCGACGACTGGGGCGGGGTCTCGCCGGTGACCGCGGACCACGTCAATCCCGAACGTCCATGGCCCGCCCTCGATCGGCTGCGCGAGGTGACCGAGGCCCGCGGCCACGTGCTCGCCCCCCGCCTCACCGTCTACCCCGAGTTCGCGCTCGATCCCGGGCGATGGCTGGATCCGGCCCTGCGGTTCCCGGTGCTCGACCGCTCCGACGCCGAGGGCCTCGGTCGCGACGATCCCGGCGCCCAGTTCCCCGAGAAGGTCGCCGGCATCACCGCCGCCGGCGACGGTGCCGAGGTCACCCTGGTGGGCCACCGTTCCACCCAGTGGTACTCGGGCGCCGCGACCCGGCCCACGGAGCTCGTCCCGGGCTCCCCCGCCGCGAGCGGCGCGGTCCGCGAGGTCCTCGACGGCGTGCTGGACGGCGGGGTCCCCGGCGAGGAGCAGCTCCTGACCCTGTTCGGGGCGCGCGGCCCGGAGGTGGCGGCCGTGGCCGAGGTCGCGGACGAGCTCCGGCGACGCGCGGTCGGCGACGACGTGACCTGGGTCGCCAACCGCAACATCAACTACACGAACGTCTGCACCTTCAAGTGCCGGTTCTGCGGCTTCTCCAAGGGCCCGCTGAGCCTGAACCTGCGCGGCACCCCGTACCTCCTCACGCTCGACGACATCGCGCAGCGGGTCCGTGAGGCCTGGGAGGCGGGTGCCACCGAGGTGTGCCTGCAGGGCGGGATCCATCCCGACTTCGACGGGGACTACTACCTCGACGTCTGCCGGGCGGTGAAGGACGCGGCCCCGGGGATCCACGTGCACGGGTTCACCGCCCTCGAGGTGACGGAAGGGGCACGGCGGCTCGGCGAGCCCTTGGCCGACTACCTGCGGCGCCTCGTCGACGCGGGCCTGCGGAGCCTCCCCGGCACCGCGGCGGAGGTCCTCGACGACGACGTCCGGGCCGTGATCTGCCCCGACAAGATCTCCACCGAGGAGTGGCTCCACGCCCACGAGACGGCGCACTCGGTGGGCCTCCGGAGCAACGTGACGCTCATGTTCGGTTCCGTCGAGCACCCCCGGAGCTGGGTGCGCCACCTTCTCGTCACCCGCGAACTGCAGGCGCGGACCGGCGGGTTCACCGAGTTCGTGGGCCTGCCGTTCGTGCACATGGCGGCCCCCATCTACCTCCAGCGGCGGGCCCGGCGGGGCCCCACCTTCCGGGAGGTGGTGCTGGTGCACGCAGTGGCACGCATCGCCTACCACGGTCTGATCGACCACGTGCAGGCGTCGTGGGTGAAGCTGGGCATGGACGGGGTGCGCCAGCTGCTGCGGGCCGGGGTCGACGACCTCGGCGGGACGCTCATGGACGAGAACATCTCCCGGGCCGCGGGGGCCGACCACGGCACGATGGCCGACCCGGAGGACTTCGCAGCCCTGGTCGAGCCGCTCGGTCGCCGGCTCCGCCAGCGGAGCACCCTCTACGGGGAGCCCGGTGCCCCCGTCGTGGTGGGCGTGGGTGCCGGCGGCGAGTAGCAGGTCCCCGTCTCCGCGGTCGCCCCCAGCGACACGACCTGGTCGGAACCGACGCGACCCCAGGCGCACCGCGATCCCCAGCGCAGCTCCAGCACGTCGCCGGTGGCGCTGCGAGCGCCGAGCACGAAGGCCGGACGTCCGGGCTCGGCGGTGAGCACCTGTCCGATCCGCTCGACGGGCCGGGCGGCCTCGGTGGGTGCACCGCCCCCGGGAAAGGTGGTGACGGTCGCGTCGGCACCCGGGTCGGCTCCCGCCGGCAGCCCGAGCACCGTCACCCTGGCCCCACCGACCTCCACGGGCAGGGTCAGCGTGCGCGTCTCGCCGTAGGGACCCTGCCCGCCACACGTGGTGAGCTCCACCCGGAGCGTGTAGCTGCCGGGCGTCGAGTAGCGGAAGGTGAGCGGCACGGTGCCCGAACCACCGGGGCCCGGTGCGGCACAGGCCGGACGACCGCCGGCGGCGAGCAGCGGGGACGACACGAGCGGGTCGCCCCAGACCGTGACCACCTGGGGGCCGAGCGGATCGGCGAGATCGGGATCCGACCACGACACCTCAGCGGTCGCCGTCCGTCCGGCCTCCACCGGGGTGACGACCCGCAGGGAGGCCTCGAGCGGCCGGTTGGGCGGGAGTGTCGTGGTGGTCGAGGTGCTCGTGGAGACCACCGGCACGGTGGTGGACACGATCGAGGTGGTGCTGACCACCGTCGACGGGGCGACCGCCGGTGGCGCCGTGGTCGCGGGTGCCGCGGTGGTGGAGGTGGTCGTGGCGTCCCCGTCGGCGACCACCTCCCGCGGACGGTCATCACCCAGGAGCACCGCCGCTCCGACCACCAGGAGGAGGATGGCGGCGCCCACCCCGCCGATCATCCCGTAGCGACGGAGCCGCAGGGCGTGCTGGGCCCGCACCTCCACGAGCCGCCGGGCCGCCCGGAGGTCGAGGCCCGGTTCCGCGAGTCCCGCCGCCACCACGGCGGCCGCGCTCGCCGGTGGGGCCGGCGCCTCGGGTTCGTGCGGCGGCGCGGTCACGGCTGTTCCCTCTCGTCCCACACGATGGGCTGCGGAACGGCACGCGTCGGGTCCCCGAACGACGGCTCGTCGTCCACCCACCGGTCCTGGCTCACCGCCCGGCGGCGGTCACCGAGACGGCGGCCGATGCGTGAGAGGGCGTCGGCCACCCTGGCGGGCTCCTCGCCGAGCAGGGCGGCGGTGTCCTCCGGCGACAGGCCCGCACCCAGGCACACGATGCCGATGCGACGCACCCTCGTCCGGCACGACGACACCACGTCCTGTAGCTCGTCGAGCGCGAGGCCCTCCATCACCAGATCGACCCCGGCGCCCTCCTCCACCAGGTCCGCCGGCAGCAGGTCGGCCGCGTGCAGCCCAGGGGGCAGGCCCACCCGGCCGGGATGACCGACCAGGACCTCGGCCACCTCGTCGGCGGTCCACGCGACCACCCGGGCCAGGGAGCGGTCGGAGTCGTCGAGGTTGCGCACCCGTGCCCTGGTGAGCGGCCCGGTCACCAGCTCCTCGGCCATCTCGCGGGACCGCTCGGGCGCCTGACGGTGACGGTCGACCACCCGCAGCACCAGGCCCACCGCAGCGGGATAGGCGCGGAGGAACAGCAGGTCGAAGCTGCTGGGCACCACCGCCGGTTCCACGCCGGCGGTCGGTTCGGTTCCGGTGGACATCGGTACAGCGAATCGGGGGGATCGGGGCGGCACCGCACCGCCGGCCGACAGTGTCGCACGGCGCGCCGCCGGGGCG
>CAIPVR010000166.1 GCA_903868545.1 uncultured Actinomycetes bacterium | reverse complement strand
CGCCGCCGGCCCGGCCCCGGTCGCCCCGGCGCCCACTCCCGTGCCCGTCACCAACGGTGACGGCACCCGCAACGGCCACGGCCTGCCCACCCCGGCGGCCGGTCCCCTTCCCGCAGCCCCCTCGGAGGTGCGCCAGTGACTGCCACCCAGGAACGGCCACCCACGCCGCCGCAGGCTCCGGCACCGAAGGGCACCGGCACCAAGCCGTCGCGCTTCCGTTACGTGGCCACCACCCTCGACGGCCAGAGCGTCAAGGGTGAGATCGAGGCGTCGTCCGTCAACGCGGCCCGCAACGAGCTCGCCGTCCGGGGCATCCGGGTCAACAAGATCTCGGAGAAGAAGGGCCTCAACACCGACATCACGAAGAGCAAGGTCCCGCTCGTCGAGATCATGCACTTCTGTCGCCAGATGAGCACCTTCGTGCGCTCCGGTGTGCCGGTCACCGAGGCGATCGAGACCATCCGCCGCGACACCAAGAACAAGCGGTTCAACGAGGTGCTCGCCGACATCAACGAGCGGGTGGCGGCCGGCTACTCGATGGCGGAGGGCGTGAACCGTCACGCCGAGGTGTTCCCCGCCTACTTCGTCGCCATGCTCGGCTCCGCCGAGCTCACCGGCAAGATCGACGAGGCGTTCCAGCAGCTCTACGCCTACATCCGCCGCGACATCGAGCTCCGCCGGGCGGTCCGCAAGGCGATGATCTACCCGGCGATCCTCCTGTCGGTGGCCCTGGGCGTGACGGCCCTCATCACGATCTTCGTGATCCCGAAGTTCGCCGACTTCTTCAAGAGCTTCGACGCGGAGCTGCCGCTGCCCACCCGCATGCTGATGGCGATCGCCGACTTCGTGCAGTCGCCCGCCGGTCTGGTCACCGGCGTGGTGCTGGTGGCGGGCGTGGCCGGCCTGGTCGTCTACTTCGGCGGTCCGGGACGGCGCACGTTCCACGGCCTGCTGCTGAAGGCCCCGGCGGTGGGCACGGTGATGACCTACGCGGCCACCGAGCGGTTCTGCCGGGTGCTGGCGGTGCTGCTCGAGGCCGGTGTGGCCCTGCCGGAGGCGCTGCCCAACGCCATCGACTGCTCCAACAACCTGGTGTTCAAGGAGCGGCTCACGGAGGCCACCGAGTCGGTGCTGGCCGGCAACGGCTTCGCCGAGCCGCTGGCCCAGACGGGGCTGTTCCCCATCACGGTGGTGCAGATGGTGCGGGTGGGGGAGCGCACGGGCGACCTCACCGAGCAGCTCGACAACGTCGCCACCTTCTTCGAGTCGGAGCTCGACTACGCGGTGGAGAAGATGACCACCTGGTTCGAGCCGATGGTGATCCTGTTCATCGGTGTGGTGGTGGGCTTCGTGGCCCTCGCCATGGTGAGCGCCATGTACGGCATCTACAACCAGGTGGACATGGGCTGACGGCGGGACGGTCCACCGCATCCGCGGCGGACCGGACGATGCCCGCAGCGGCGGGCGGAAGGAACGACACGGGGCGAATGGGCCGACCGGGATCCGAATCGAAGGGGATGGACCTCCACGTTCGTCCCCTTCGGCGCGCCCGGGCCCAGGCGGGCTTCACCCTGCTGGAGGTGGCGCTCGTGCTCGCGATCACGGGGATCGGGATCCTGGCCGTGGCCCTGGGCCTGCTCGCCGCGGTGAACACCGACGGCCGGGCGAACCGGCAGCAGCGGATCAACCTGGCGGTCACCAACCTGGTCGACGCCGTGCGGCGCACCGACTGGGTGGTGCCCGCTTCCTGCTTCGCGGTCTCGTCGCCGCCGCCCACCTCGGCCGACACGGCGACCGCACTCAGCGCCAACAACAGCCACGCCGCCCGGATCATGGAACGGCTCGTGGCCGATCCCGGCGTGGCCTCCTGGACCAGCCGGGTGACGTTCAAGATCACCGACGTGACGTTCTGGAACCCCGCGGTGTCGGCCGGCGACGGGTTCCAGGCCGGGTCGGCCAAGCAGCTGTGCGATTCCAACAGCGGGACGCTGCCGAACCTGGGCTCGTACCCGGTGGCACGGCTCACCGTGCAGGGCTGCTGGCGCTCCGACGACGCCGACGGCTGCGACGACGACTCCGCCGTGGTCACCTCCACCGCCGCGCTGCGCGGCAGCAGGGTGGGTGGCCCGTGAGCGCGGTCCGCACCGCCCTGTCGGCCCGCCGGCGGCCCGAGGCCGGCTACACGCTGCTCGAGATCATCCTCGTGGTGGGCGTGCTGGCCGTGGTCATGATCCCGCTGCTGGCCTGGACCGTGATGGCCTTCCAGCGGTCCTCCGACGACACGGTCACCTCCGCCACCCGGGGGCTCACCCAGGTGAGCCGGTACCTCGACGCCGACGTGGCCGTGGCCCGGTCGGTGGCCGTGCCGGTGTCGGGAGCCCGGCCGGGGAACCCGTGTGACCTGGTCTCCTCCGCCGACCCCGGCGAGGCGCTCAACACGGGGACGGTGAAGACGTGGCTCACCACGCTCGACACCTCCGGCAAGTCGGTGGTGTACCTCACGGACCGCCTCACGTCCCCCGGGAAGCCCGACGTCATCCGGCTGTTCCGCCTCACCTGCTCCAACGGTGTGAGTGCGCCGGCGGAACTCCTCGTGTCGGGTCTGGTGGAGGTGCCGGCACCGAGCGGGCCGGGCACGGTGGAGGCGGCCGTGAGCTGCACCGCCCGGCCGGGCCTGGTGGAGACCTGCGGCATCCCGACCGTGAAGCTGCAGGCCGCGTCGGGTGCCGACGTGACCGTCCGCTCGGTGCGTCGCCTGGGCGCTCCGCGGGACGCCAACTTCCAGCCCGTGGCCGACATCCGCTGCGTGCCCGACTGCATCGGCACCCGCGACGCCGCGAACTCCTTCACGGTCACCCTCGACGGCAACTTCTCCACCAGCCCGGGGGGCACGCCCACCCCGGCCTGGAGCTTCGACGATCCGTCCGTCCCGCAGCAGAACGGCCTGCGCACCGACCCGATCACCTTCACGTGCACGCGCCTGCTCCAGGGCGGGGCCCCCAACCCGCGCTGGAACGCCGGCATCCAGGGCTGCACCTTCAAGGCCACCCTCACCATCACCGACCCGGCCGGTCGCCAGTCCAGCCGCGACCAGCAGATCGTGGTGCTGAACGCCGTGCCCGTGGTGAGCGTGGCCCCGGCGGGCGTCGACACGTTCCGGGCCGACCCGGTCTGCTTCGACGCCAGCGCAACCAGGGACGCCGACGACCCCACCGGGGCCGGACTCACCTACAGCTGGCAGTTCGACGACCCGGCGCCCGGCGCCGTCAACACCGCGTCCGGCTCGGGCGTGCCCGTGGCCGACTGTGCGGCGGCCATCGCCGCGGCCACCCAGGGCGTGGTGAGCCACACGTACTCGCAGACCACGGGTTCCACGCCGCGGCAGGCGCGACTGACCGTCAGCGACGCCGACGGCTCCACCCAGACCGTCACCATCCCGGTGAGCGTGGGCAACAAGCCCCCGGTGGCGGTGATCTCCTCCACCACCAACCAGATCGACGGCCTGCCCTCCGGGGCCATCACCTGGGACGGCACCCAGTCGTTCGACCCCGACGGCAACGCCACCAACACCGGGCCCGCCCCGATCGTCCGCTACGAGTGGGCCCTCACCAACGCCCAGGGCCAGATCTACAAGAACTTCACCGCCTCCGGGGCCACTGTCACGCTCGCCGATCCCGGCATCGAAGACATCGGCGTCTACACGATCACCCTCACCGTCTACGACCTGAGCGACCCGACGGTGTTCACCCAGACCACCCGGATCATCTCGATCAACAACCGCCCCCGTGCCGTGATCAGCCAGGTCACGCCCACCGGCGGCATCATCACGCCGGAGAACGGGCAGCCCTCCATCACCCTGAACGGCGGACCGGCGGGCACCGATCCGGGGTCGTTCGACCCCGACCCGAACTCCTCCATCACCAACTACACGTGGGAGTTCTGGACCAGCAGCACCACCACCCGGCCCACGCAGGCCTGTTCGGGCACCGTCGCCCCGCCGTGCATCATCAACGGCGGCACGTCGCCCACCATCACCTTCGGTCCGGACCAGGCCAACGTGATCCCGCCCGGTCCGTACCGGGTGAAGCTGGTGGTGAAGGACGACAACAACGCCGCCAACAACTGCGCCACGGGTTCGCCCTACAACTCCACGTGCATCGACAACCCCTCCACCACCACCCAGCGGTGGTGGACCGACGTCAAGATCAACCGGGTCCCGCAGGCGACGGTCAACCTCCCGCAGCGGTGCTCCAACTCGGTGACGATCCCCTTCACCGCCCCGTGCGTGGGGGCCGGCACGATCGTCATCGACCAGACGGGCTCGCCGAACCGTGCGGTGTTCCGCCGTGACTGGACCCAGTTCGCCGCGGTGGGCCCGAGCGGCTCCGGTTCACCGACCGACCCCGACGGCTCCGTGAGCACCGTCCAGTGGACCTTCACGAAGGCGGGGAGCCCCGTCAACGCCCTCACGGAACCGGCGGCCGGGTCCTCGTCGCTCAACGTGGCCTCGCCGGTGGTGCGGTTCCTGGAGCCCGACAAGGACTACCAGGTGGACGCCACGGTGCGGATCACCGACAACAACGGCGGGTTCTTCATCAACACCTACCGGTTCTGGGTGCGCAACAAGGTGCCCACCGCCGGCATCACGGTCTTCAACTTCCAGACCCAGCAGACCGTGGGCAACGCGTTCCTCAACAACTGGGCCACCACCAACCCGGCCGGCCCGGCGACGGGTCCGTGTTCCACCGCCTCGCCGCAGCCCGCCCTGACCCTGGAGTCGGGTCCGGCGTGCTTCCAGTTCGACGCCGGCGCCGCCACCGACCAGGACGGCTTCCGCCAGGCCCAGCTCTGGCGGGTCTGGCGTGTGCCCGCCTCGGGGCCCCGGGTGCAGCTCGCCGAGTTCGGCGACCAGAACACCAACGGCACCACCTGCCAGGTGAACACGGCCTTCGCCGGCCGGCCGGTGCTGCCCGCGGCGAACTGCTTCGTCTTCAGCTACTCGTTCACCGAGTACGGCACCTACGCGGTGGTGCTGCAGGCCTACGACAACGACGGCGGCTTCTCCACCCAGCAGGAGGTGCTGGTCAAGGTCAACCGGCCGCCGCTCGTGGACGGCATCTTCGCCTGCCCTGCGCCGCCCGGCGTCACCCCCAACTGCACCGTGAGCACCCCCGTCCAGAACGTCGACGGCACCCAGGGGCGCTTCGCCTTCAACCCGGTGAACCCGCGGCCGGCGTCCACCGACTCCGGCGGTGCGGTGCAGAACTACCGCTGGGAGTGGGACGACGGCACCTCGACCACGCTCTCCAACACCAACCCGTTCACCAAGCCCTACGACTCCAGCACCCCCGGCGTGAGCACCGGCCTGAACGGTCAGTGGCGGGTGCGGCTCACCGTGATCGACGCCTCGAGCGGCACCGCCTCGGTCACCCAACTGGTGCGCTTCAACCGTCGGCCGGTGGCCGGCGTCTCCCCGGACGGTTCGGTGGGCGTGGTGAGCGGACTGCCCACGTTCCGCCTGAACAACTGCACGCCGGCGCCCTCCAACCCCGACCAGGGTGTGTGCACGCTGCCGGCCGTGGACGGGTCGGCCCCCACGTTCTCGAACGACCCCGACGCCCAGCCGGCCCCGGGCATCACGGAGTGGCGCTGGTACACGCCGAACTACTCGTCGGCCAACCCCGACACCGGCATCCTCACGTTCCTCAACAGCGCCCAGGCCCGGAGCACCACGAGCGGGGTGTTCCCGTCCTCGCTCGGGAACTTCCAGATCGGCTTCACCGACGCGCTCGGCCCGCAGATCTTCCTGGCCGTGAAGGACGCCGACAACGCCTGGTCCACCAACTCCGCCGGGTTCCGCGTGACCGCCAACCGGGCCCCGCGCCGTCTCCAGGTGGACTCACCCACCGCGGTGTCGGGCAACGCACCCGTCCAGCGGAACGTGCCGACGACCTTCCAGATCTCCGCCCAGGACGACCTCTGGAGCTTCGCCGGGCCCACCACGTTCACCCTCGGCTTCCGTGACGGGTCGGGCAACCCGGTCACCTTCCTCGACGCCAACGGGGTGGCGAGAACCTCGGTCACGGGCACGGCCCCCCTGGTGAGCGGCGCGGTGAGCGGTGCCACCGGCTCGGTGTTCTCCCCGACGGTCACGCTCACCCAGAACGCCACCGGTCTCCAGGCGGTGCTCACCGCCACCGACTCCGAGGGCCTGTCGGTCAGCCAGACCAACACGGTGCGCTACGACGTGGTGGACGCGAGCCCGGTGGCGGTGATCACCCCGGCCAGCCCCGCCACGGCCGCCCCGAACCCGCCGAACGCGGACCGCACCTACGTGTTCACCTCGTCGGCCGCTACGCCGCCGGCGTTCGCGTTCCAGCTCAACGGCGCCACCTCCTTCGACCCCGACGGCGGGCCGGGCGGCACCAGTGGGCCGGTGTCGTCGTACTCGTGGACCGTCACCAACACCTCCGCGGGGTCGCCCACCTCCTGTTCCACCGGTGAGTTCCCCAACACCGGCAGCAACGGGACCTTCGCCTGCACCCTGCCGCAGTCCTACGGCACCTACCGGGTCACGCTCGACGTGTGGGACGCGCCCGCCGGCACCCCCGGCCGCCGCACCGGCTCCACCACGTGGACCGTGAAGGTGAACCGGGCGCCGACCACGCCGACGCTCACCACCAACACCCCCAGCGTGACGGGCCTGAGCACGCCGGTGACGTTCACCGCCTCGGCCAGCGACCCCAACCCCGACGGCGGGATCTACTCGTACACGTTCGACTTCGGCAACGGTGTGACGCAGACGTTCCTGTCGGGCGCCACCACGTTCAGCACGCCGTACACCTACCCGGCCTTCGGCCAGTTCGCCGCCAACGTCACGGTCACCGACATCGCCGGGGCCACCGCCACGTCGCTGCCGCGGACCGTGACGGTGAACCAGTCGCCCACGGCCCGTCTGGCGATCACCCGGGTGAACGACCCTGCCGGCTCCTGCGGCACCGCGGACCCGTGCGTGGTGAACCAGCCGCCGCCGGGCCGGCCCGCACCCACCGTCAACCTCGACGCGTCGGGCTCCACCGACCCCGACGGCTCGGTGAGCTCCTACCAGTGGACGATCACCCGGGTGTCGAGCCCGTCGGTCCCGCCGCCCGCTCCCCCCACCCTGGGCGGGGTGGCCTCCGGCAACGTCACGTTCAACGGCCCCGGCCTCTACAACGTGACGGTGCAGGTGGGCGACAACAACACGCCCACCGCCGGCACCGCCACGATCTCGCGGCAGGTGCGGGTGAACGCAGCACCGTCGGCCACCCTGCCCGCCTCGTTCTCGTGCCAGCGCCTCGTGGCGTGCGCCTTCACCGCCACCGCCTCCGATCCGGAGAACGACGCCATCACGAACTGGTCGTGGCAGCTGCTCGACGCCAACAAGAACCCGCTGGGCGCGGCGGTGTCCACGGCGGTGGGTTCCCTGTCGCAGGTGGTGAACCTCCCCGCCCCCGGCACCGGCAACGGCTTCGTGCGGGTCACGGTGACCGACGCCAACAACGGGGTGTCCGACACGGCCGAGGCCCCGCTGACCGTGACCAACCAGTTGCCGACGGCCCGGGTGACCACCGACCCCACGCCGCCGCGCATCACCCCGAGC
Organism: uncultured Actinomycetes bacterium; assembly: GCA_903868545.1. Classification (GTDB taxonomy): domain Bacteria; phylum Actinomycetota; class Acidimicrobiia; order Acidimicrobiales; family Microtrichaceae; genus CAIPVR01. The sequence goes on along the minus strand of CAIPVR010000166.1, from coordinate 6,400 downwards.
GCGCCGGGCTCCCCGCAGGTGGTCTCCCTCGACGGTTCCACCTCCTCCGACCCCGACGGCGGCACCCTCACCTACCAGTGGACGGTGAAGGACGCCGGGCCCGGTGGCGCCACCCGCTTCACCGCCTCCGGCCCCAGCGTGACCGTGGGCCCCGGCAACACCACCAACCCGCTGGGCCGCGGGGTCTACGTGGTGACCCTCGTGGTGAACGACGGCCAGGGCGGCCAGTCGCCCGGCGTCGACACGACCGTCACCATCAACGGCGCCCCGACGGCCAGCGCGGTGGTCACCCCGGCGGTGGTCAACCCGTCGGTCCCGCAGCAGATCACCCTCGACGGCTCGGGCTCCGGCGACCCCGACGGTGACACGATCGCCTCGTACTCGTGGACGATCACCGGTCCGGGCGGCTTCTCCACCACCACCTCCGGCGCCACGCCGCCGGCGGTCGCCCTCGGCGGCTTCGGCACCTACACGGTGACCCTCACCGTGAGCGACGGCAACGGTGGCACGGGCACGGCCACCACCACGGTCCGCCGGAACCAGGCGCCCACCGCCGTGGGCACCGTGGCCCCCGAGCCGCAGCCCACGCCCCCGGTGGCGGCCTGCACGCTGGCCCCGGCCACCACCTGTGTGGTCAACCCCGGCCAGGACCTGCGGCTGAGCGGCGCCGGCACCACCGATCCCGACGGTGACGCGATCTCCACCTACGCCTGGCGCCTGCTCGACCCGGCCAACGCCAACGCCGTGGTCGCCACGGCGTCGGGTGTGTCCACGACGATCACCCGTCCGGCCGACGGTGCGTACAAGCTCGAGCTCACCGTGACCGACGCCGGCCAGGCCCAGGCCCAGGTCATCGGCGACGTGCTGGTGAACCAGGCGCCCACCGCGGCGATCGACGGCATCCTGCCGACGATCGTGGTGGGCCGCAGCGGCACCGCGCCGGAGGACGTGGTGGAGTTCCTCTTCTCCGCCACGGCGGCCGACCCCGAGGGTCGCGGCATCCAGCGCTACGACTGGCGGTTCCTGTCGGGCAGCACCGTGCTGGCCACGGCCTCCTCGGTGGCGCCGAGCCTCGACAACACCACGCTCCAGAGCTTCGCCGTGCTCGTGCCCAGCGGCTCCGTGGAGTTGACGGTCACCGACGTCGACGGCGCGGTGACGACGGTGACCAAGCCGTTCCAGGTGGTGAACCGGGCGCCGCTCGCGCAGCTCGAGCAGAACCCGACCGACACCGTCGGCGTGCCCGGCTACGCGGTGCAGTACACGATCCGGGCCCTCCGCGACCCCGACGGCTCGCTGACCGCCAGCTCGTTCCAGGTGTGCCCGCCCGACCCGACCACGGGCCAGCCGGTCACCGGTGCGGGCTGCACCAGCGTGGCCCCGGACCTCACCAACGGCCACGCGGTGACCTTCCCGAACTTCGGGACCTACCGGGTCACCCTGAGCGCCACCGACAACGACGGCGCCACCACCACCGACGTGCGGACGATCAAGATCAACCGGCCGCCGGTGGCCCGGATCCGCGACGCCGGCACCCCCACGGCGCCGATCCAGCTCACCTCGCCGGCCGGGGTGAACTTCACCCTCGACGGCACGGCGCCCACCTACTCGAGCGACCCCGACGGCACCGTCGTGGGGTACTCCTGGACGATCACCAACGGCGCCACGCTGGTGGACACCGGCTCGAACTCGACGCTCACCCGCTCCTACACGCCCGGCACGTACACCGTGACGCTGCAGGTGTTCGACGACGACGGCGGTGACGACACCTTCACCGCCACGCTGAGGGTCACCTGATGCTGGCGATCGCACGCGTCCTGCGGGCCCGGCGCCGGGGCACCGACCAGTCGGGCTTCGCGCTGGCCACGGCCATCGCCATCCTCGGCGTGGCGTCGCTGCTGGTCACCGCCATGCTCGGGCTCAGCTTCGCCACGGCCACGTTCTCCGGCGACCAGGTCAACCGTGATCGCGAGACCCATGCGGCCGAGAGCGCCATGGAGCCGGCGATCGGCATGCTGGCGCGGGCCCAGCCGGTGGGCCAGGAGCAGTACCTGCTGGGCCAGCAGGGCACCCCGGTGCCCTCCGACCCGAACGCGGTGAACCCGTTCCTGGAGCCGAACCCGTGCGCCTGGGTGCCCGACACCGCCAACGGCCAGACGGAGGCCAACCGGAAGCCCCTGGTGGAGAACGTGGTGGACGGCAAGCGGGTCTCGGTGTTCTGCACAGCGCTGGGCGCCGACACCTTCGCCCCCGTCACCCCCACCGGCAGCACGGTGAAGGTGCTCGGCCAGGTGCCCGCCGGCAACCTCACCCGCACCAACGTCGACCCGTGCCAGCCGCTCGCCGAGTGCCTGCCGTGGCGGGAAGCGCTCCGCCAGACCAACGTGCCGGCCTTCACCACCGCCCAGGTGGACTCGGCGTTCACCGCCGGCGCCGGCCGCAACGGGGTGGGTCTCGTGCATTCCGGTCCCGACCCGCTGCAGTTCGTGGGCAACGTCGACGTCTCGGGCGGCGCCGCCGTGCTCCGCAACCCCGACCGCGGCACCGGCACCGACTACGTCGTGAACCCGCCGGCGATGGCGGTGAGCGGCGGGTACCGCCAGGGCGACCCGGGCCTCTTCAGCACGCTCTACTCGAACCCCGCCAACCCGTGCGGGGTGCTGAACAGCGACCCGCAGTTCGTGCCGTCGATGCCCGGCGCCCAGGTCAGCTCCGGTGCCAACATCCAGTGCGACCAGGCCTTGCTGCGGGGGGACCGTGCCGCCACCAAGGGCGTGGTGCCGGCCGCCACCCAGGTCTGGACCCAGGACCGGATCCGCCAGAACGACGTGACCGTCTCCCGGCTGCCGATCGGCATCGGCAGCTGGACCCAGCGGTTCACCCCCTCCCGCGACTGCCCGGTGAACAGCGGTGCCAGCATCCAGTTCCGGCCCGGTGCGTACCCGGCGAACATCACCTCCCGCCTGAACGCCTGGTTCGCAGGCTGCGCCGCGGTGAAGTTCTGGTTCCCGCCGGGGAGCTACTGGTTCGACGCCCCCAACGCCGACGGCAACGCCCTGAACCTGCGGTCGAGCTCGAACCTCTACGTGTTCGGCACCCCCAACGCGGGCGACATCAACTCCGTGTCGAAGTCCACCACGCCGGGCTGCAACCCGGCGGCGCCCGGGGTGCACGTGGTGCTCTCGCCCCGCACCGTGTTCAACCACGAGGCCGGCTACCTGGCCCTCTGCGGGGACGCCGCGGCCCCGGGGCGCCAGGCCCTGTGGCAGGACGCCACCGCGAACCTCGGGTTCCAGTCCTCGGCGCCCACCACCTTCCAGGGCGGCACGGCGAGCACCGGCTGGTACGACGGGCTCCGCAACATCTTCATCATCGGCAGCCTGGTGAACTTCATCTTCGGTCCCGGCAGCCCGTTCACCACCCGCTGGACCTCGCTGCCGGGCGGCGGCCTGTCGATGACCACGTCCTGCGTCTCGGCGCCCTGCAACGGCACCGCGGCGTTCTCCACCACCTGGGCGCCGCCGGCCGGGCAGGACCCGGGGCCGGCCACCATCAACGCCGCCACCCTCAAGATCACCGGCGACGAGACGAGCGCCAACGATGTGTGGAACGGCGCCCTGCCCGCCACCGAGGTGCTCGTCTACCTGCCCGACCCGGCCACGGGCAACCTGCCGGTCCAGCCGACCTGCCGGATCACCAGCCCGCGGATCAACGACAGCGAGGGCCGTACCGCCACGGGCCCGCAGACGGTGGACATCGACATCATCGGGCCGAACTCGCCCTGCGGCGGCCAGATCGACCGGTCCGATCTGCTCAAGGGGCGGGTCGACGTCGCCATGGGCCTCAACTCCGAGTGCAACCTGCTCGGGATCTTCGTCGGCTGCACCTACGGGGTGCGGATCGACAAGGTGGAACTGCAGACCCCGCAGGTGATCGCCCCGCCGGTGGAGTCACTCCCGTCGTTCGTGGGCTCCCCCAACGAGGGTGAGCAGGTGAACCCCACCGCCGTGCTGGCCGCCGACGGCAACTCGGCGCAGTTCACCTTCAAGAGCCGTTGCCGGAACTCGATCTTCGGCATCTGCATCATCTACCGGGTGCCCGACTCGGGCACCGGCACCATCCGCCTGCCGGCGCTCACCGACCGGTACGCACCGTCGTTGTCGGACTCCAACCCCGCCATCGACGGCTCGCTCACCAGTGCCAGCCTGCGGGTCCGTGGCATCTCGTCCTGCGACAACTTCCACTTCCTCAACATCATCACCGTGTCGAGGATCGACTGCATCGACTACGCGCCGGCGAACAACTCCCCGTCGCGGTTGCGGGCCACCGTCACCCGTAACGGCACGACGGTGTGCACGGCGAGCTGGGACCGGCTGCCGGAGTGGAACCAGACCCGCTCCTACGACCTGCTGAACTCCTGCACCCTGGGCGGCACCAAGCGGCTCAGGAAGAACAGCGACCTGATCGGGACCGACATCGACGTCGCGTTCGACATGGTGCGTGACCGGAGCTTCAACTACGGCTGCCGCAACGGGGCCGACTTCCCCGGCAACGGCTGCAACTTCTGGCGGTACTCGGTGGACTACGTGGGGCTCAGCACCACGGTGAGCACCGTGGCCAACCAGTCCTTCGACGGTCCCGGGCCGGTGTTCCGGATCACGTCGAACGACATCTCCCCCTCGAACCGGGAGGCCCGTTTCAACGTCTACGGCGCGATGGTGCTGCCCCGCAGCGACGTGCGGGTGGAGTGGATCGGGCCGGCCAACCGCATCGGCGACCCGATCGTGACCGGCCCGCCCACGGTGGGCAACAACCGGCCGCTGGCGCTGATGGTCGGGTCGTTGCAGAGCATCGTGCTCGCCAACTCGGGCAGCAACCCGCTGTCGGCGGCCGACGACCCGAGGGCCGGGATCGTGTGCTGCGAACGGGCCCGGCCCGCCGAGCGCGTGGTGGAGCTCCGCTCGGTGGTGGTGCCCCAGGACGCCCGCCTCACGTTGCCCACCCAGGACCCGGACAACCCCGCCAACCCGGCGCCGGCGAACATCCAGGACCCGGGCGTGCGCGACTGCGGCCCGGGCACCAACCCCACCTCCACCAACGGGGCCGGTGTGTCCACGTTCGCGGTCCCCGAACCGCCCGCCGTGGTGGCGAACCAAGGGGTCGCGGCGGTACGGAGATGGAAGGCGCAGTGGCTGGCCGACTGGAAGACGGTCTGCCGCGACAAGGCCCTGCGGGCCACCGCGATCGTGCGGATCGTCGACCAGATCCCCGCCAACATCTCACCGACCCAGTACTCGGCCAGCGTGTACGCCCTGCGTGGCACCTGGGTGCCCGGCTGGGACGTGGAGGTGCAGGACTGGCGGCTGTGCCGGGGCGGCACCTCGGCCACCGACTGCACCACCCCGTAGCGGCCCGGCCGGCGGCCGCCACGGTGCCGGGAAGATTTGCCCGGCGCCGGGGGTGGACAGAACCCTGAAGGTCGGTCAACATGTCGGTGCACTCCGCTGTGGAGGGCGATGCGAGGGGAGAAGGGGGCGGGCCAGTGTGGGCCGGTCGCCGGATCCTCACAACCAGGCAGGCCGTGCGCCGTGTGGGGTGGGCGGTCCGAGCGATCCGGGAGGGTCAAGAACATGAACATGATTGAGAAGCGGCGCCGCATGCGGGGCCAGGGGGGCTTCACCCTCATCGAGCTGCTCGTGGTGATCGCGATCCTCGGCGTCCTCGCCGGCGTCGTGGTGTTCGCCATCGGCGGCATCAACGACAACTCGAAGGAGTCCGCCTGCAAGATCGAGAAGCGGACCCTCCAGACGGCGTTCCAGGCCTACCGGGCGAACTCGGCCTCCAACGGCCAGTACCCGACCGGTTACAACCAGCTGGTTCCGGGCTTCCTGGAGTCGGCTCCTGACACGGCGAAGTGGACGACCAGCTTCGCTGCGGCTCCTGCCGCCGCCCCGACGCTCACCGGCGTCGGCCAGTGCGCCGGCATCTGATCACCTGATCATCAGCTAGCTCGTGTTCCGGGGGCGGGGCTTCGGCCCCGCCCCCGGTACCGTTTTCCCGCAGACCCTTCTCGCTCCAGACCTTCTGCACCACGCCGCCGTACCCGACGCGCCGAACCGGGGGACCCCCACGTGAACGCACCTGACCTGACCCTGCTCGACCCATGGCTCCGCTACCTGTGGGACACCGGCGCCACCGACCTGCACCTCGCGGCCGGCACGCCGCCCCGGGTGCGCATCGACGGCCGGCTCCTCGCCGGGCCCGAGGCCGCCCCGCTCACCACCGAACAGGTGCAGGCCATGACCGACGGCCTGCTGCCCCCCGGAGAGCGGGAGACGTTCCGTCGGGCCCGCCAGAACGACAACGCGTTCTCGTGGGCCGAGACGGCCCGCTTCCGGGT
>CAIPVR010000165.1 GCA_903868545.1 uncultured Actinomycetes bacterium | reverse complement strand
GCGGAGCAGCCCGACCCCAGCGAGCGCACCCGTGACCTCGTGGCCGACCTCCGCCGGTGCGGGGTGGACGCGGTGGTGGGCGACTACTGGTCGGTGTACCCGGTGCTGTGGGCCGACGGTGCGCGCATGGCGGGGGAGGTGGTGTGGGGCCCCGACCGGCTCGAGGCCGTGCACCCGGACGGGTGGAACGCGCCGCTCCGGGTGGCGGGCCTGCTGGCCCCCGGGGTGCTCGACCCGGTCGACGCCGCCGCGGCCGTCACCCGCGCCACCGAACGGGGCGGCGGGGGCTGGGTCTACGCGGTCCACCCGGCCACGAACGTGCGCGTGGCGCTGGAGGTCACCGACCGTCCGCTGCCCGACGGCTGCCTCGGCGAGGACGGCCTCCGGGTGCTCCCCGTGCCGGGGGCCTGAGCCGCGGACCCGGGCCGGCGGCCACCTCGTGGCGGCCCGGGGCGCCCGCCGCCCGCTCCGGGGCAGCACGGCCGGGACCCCCTGCGCTGCTAGGTTCGGGAGGCCCCGTGCCCCTCAGGAAGGCAGAGATTGTCCACCCCTGCACAGGTGTGGTCCTACCGGACCCTGATCGTCAACCTGGCCCAGCGGGACCTCAAGGCCCGCTACAAGAAGTCCTTCCTCGGATGGGCCTGGTCGCTCATCAACCCGGCCACCACGTTGGGCATCTACACCGTGGTCTTCGGCGTGTTCCTGGGAGCCGTGGCGCCCGTGGCCGGCAACGGCCGTACCCAGAGCTTCGCGCTCTACCTGTTCTGCGCCCTGGTGGCATGGAACTTCTTCTCCGGCACCGTCAACATCTCGATCCAGACCTTCACCTCGGCCGGACCGCTGCTCACCCGGACCTACTTCCCTCCGGAGGCGCCCATGCTGGCCGGCCTCACCACGGTGGCGATCCAGGCGGTCCTCGAGGTGGGGATCCTGTTCGCCTTCATGATCGGCTTCGGCAACGTGTCGTGGACCTTCGTCCTCGTGCTGCCGATCCTGTTCATGCTGGCCTGCTTCGCCTTCGGCATCGGGCTGGTGTTCGGCCTGGGCAACGTGCGTTACCGCGACGTGAACTACCTGGTCGGCATCGCCCTGCAGGTGCTCTTCTACGCCACGCCGATCGTGTACTCCCTGGACATCGTGCCGGCCGCCTGGCGTCGCGTGCTCGAACTGAACCCGCTCACCGCGTACACCTACAGCATGCGCCAGGCGGTCTACGAGCTGGCGCTGCCGACGGCCACGAACTGGCTCATGATGGGGGTGTCGGCCGCGGTGAGCCTGGTGGTCGGCTGGTGGATCTTCGGGAAGTACGCGCCGCTGGTGATCGAGGAGCTCTGATGTCGGCCATCTCCATCGACGGCGTCTCGAAGAAGTTCCGCCTCCAGACCGACAAGGCCCATTCGGTCAAGGAGCTGGTCACGCGGCGCGACCGCAGCACCGACCACGACAGCTTCTGGGCCCTGCGTGACGTGTCCTTCGAGATCCCCGAGGGCTCCATGTACGCCCTGGTGGGGCACAACGGGTCGGGGAAGTCCACGCTCCTGCGCTGCATGGCCGGCATCTACCGGCCCACCGAGGGGCAGGTGAAGGTCGACGGCCGGATCTCCACGCTGCTCGAGCTCGGCGCCGGGTTCCACCCCGACCTCACGGGCCGGGAGAACGTGTACATGAACGCCACCATCCTCGGGATGTCGAAGAAGCAGATCGACGCCTCGTTCGACGAGATCGTGGGGTTCGCCGGCGTGGAGGAGTTCATCGACTCGCCGGTGAAGATCTACTCGAGCGGCATGTACGTGCGCCTCGGCTTCTCCGTGGCCGTGCACGTGGACCCCGAGATCCTCATCGTCGACGAGGTGATCGCCGTCGGTGACGCCGAGTTCCAGCGCAAGTGCTTCGACCACCTCTACGCCCTGCGCAAGAAGGGCGTCACGATCGTGGTGGTCACCCACGGGCTCAGCACCGTCGAGTCCATGTGCGACGGTGCCGCCTGGCTCGACCACGGGGTGCTCCAGCTCACCGGCACCGGGCCGGAGGTGGTGCAGGCCTACCTGGGCAAGGTGAACGCGGCGGAACGGGAGGAACGCGAGGCCGCCGACACCGAGTCGCGTGCCGAGGGCCTCGGCGCGAAGGAGGACGTGACCATCGCCAAGGTGGAGTTCCTCGACGAGGACGGGTTCTCGTCCAGGGTGGGGTTCCACCGCAAGCCGCTCACCATCCGCATCTGGTACGAGGCCGTGCGGCCCGTGCCGAGCCCCGTGTTCGGCATCGCGTTGTACTCGTCGAGCAACGTCCACCTCACCGGCACCAACACCAAGATCGACGCCTTCGGCACCCCGACGATCGAGGGGAAGGGCTACGTCGACCTGTCGATGGACGCCCTGCAGCTCACCCCGGGCGACTACGAGCTCACGGTCGCCATCTCCGACGAGTTCATCCAGCACAACTTCGACCGCCGGGAGCGCGAGTGGCGGCTCACGGTCAGGGAGGGCGACAGCGCCACCCCCGAGGGGCTGATGGACCTGCGCGGGCACTGGTCGGCCGGCGCGTGAACGGGCAGCGGTCGCCGGGGTAGTCGGAACGGGACTGGTGGAGGAGCAGCACATGGACGTGGACACGGGACGGGGCCCCGACGTGGGCGCCGCGGTGGAGGACGAACCGGAGGGACTCGTCGGCGACCCGGTCGCCGACGTGGTGGCGAGGGTGCGGGCCGACCTGGCGGCACGCCGCCGACGCGGCGAGCTCCCCGAGCTGCCCCCCGGTGAGATGGAGCGGCAGTTCGACGCCGTGGTCGAGGCGGCCGACGCCGGCCTCGTGGAGGAACCCGACACGGACCTCGGTCCGCTCCGGGCCGAGGCCGCGCTGCCGACATGGCGACCGGTGCCACTCGGCAACCCGGTGCGACGCCTCGTGGTGGTCCTCACGGGCCTGGCGGCCCGGGTGACCGGTGTGTTCGTCCGGCGGCAGGTCAGCGGCTTCACCCACCGGACCACCGCCGCGATCGAGGAGCTGGTCGCCCGCCAGCAGCGCCTCACCCACTTCCTGGCCCGGGCCCACCTCGACCGGATCCGCACCCTCGAGTACCGGATCGCCCAGCTCGAGGAGGAGGTGCTCCGCCTCCGCCGCGGCGCCGACGGTCCCGACGGGCGCGACTGACGGCGGGACCGGACCGATGAGGGAACACGACTGATGTGGGACCAGCTGCTCGTGGGTGCCGCCCCGGGTGACGCCATCACCCGGAACGCGGTGCTCCTGCGCGCCGCGTTCGAGGAGCTGGGGCCGGCCGACATCTACGCGCAGCACGTCGAGCCGGGCATGGAGGACCAGGTGCTGCCCCTGGACCGCCTCGAGCGCCGCCGCAACTCGGCCCGCCCACTCGTCTTCCACGCCAGCATCGGGTCCTGGCCCGTGTTCCGGGCCATCGACGAGCTCGAGCGGGAGCTCGTGCTCGTGTACCACAACTTCTCGCCGCCGGAGTACTTCGCCCCCTTCGCCCCCGACGTGGCCGACGACCTGATCCGGGGCCGGTGGGAGCTCGCCCGGATCCGCGAGCGGGTGCGCTTCGCGGTGGCGGACTCCGAGTACAACGCCGAGGAACTCCGCCAGCTCGGCTACGGCGACGTCACCGTCGTGGCACCCACACCCGACATCGAGCGGCTCGACCGGGTGACCCCTGATGTGCCCATGCTGCGTCGCATCAACGGCTGGGGGCCGGGTCCGCTGGTCCTGTGCGTGGCCCAGCAACTGCCCCACAAGAGGGTCGAACGGGTGCTCGCCGCCGTGGCGGTGCTCCAGCAGGAGTACCTGCCCGACGCGCGCCTGGCGTTCGTGGGCGTCGACCGCTTCGCCACCTACTCGCGGTCGCTGCGGGCGTTCGCCCGCACCGTGGGGCTCCGCGAGCCCCACTTCCTCGGTCGGGTGAGCGACGCCGAGCTGGGCGCCCTGTACCTGCGGGCCCAGGCCTTCCTCACCCTCAGCGAGCACGAGGGCTTCTGCGTGCCGGTCGTGGAGGCGATGGCGCTCGGCGTGCCGGTGGTGGCCTCCGCCCGGGCGGCCATTCCCTCCACCGTGGCCGACGCCGCCGTCCTCGTGGACGACCCCGACGACCCGGTGCTGGTGGCCGGGGTCCTGGCGGAGGTCCTCACCGACCCCACCCTGAGGTGGGTCCTCGTGGGCCGTGGGGTGGGTCGGGCCCGGCGTCTGGCCGCGGCCACGAGCCTGCCCGAGCTGGTGGACGTGTTCGTCGCCGGCGCCCACGCCGATGCCACGGCGCCGCTCACCGGCCCCGGGGGGCGTGCGTGAGGCTCGCCTTCGTGATCCAGCGCTACGGCGAGGGGGTCGTCGGCGGGGCCGAGCGCTACGTGGAGTCGATGGCCACCGGGCTGGCCGCGGCCGGCCACGAGGTGGAGGTGGTCACGAGCTGTGCCACCAGCTACGCCGACTGGGCCGACGTGGTCCCGTCGGGCACCGTCCTGGAGCGTGGCGTGACGGTGCACCGCCTCCCCGGTCGGGCACCCCGCGACAACGACCGCTTCATCCCGCTCCACCTGCGGGCCGTCGACCAGCGCCAGGAGCCCCTGTGGCCGTGGGCCCAGGACCGGTGGTCACAGACGATGGGTCCCGACCTGCTCGGCGCCGAGGAGGTCGTGGCCGACGTGGCGGCGCGCTGTGACGCCACCGTGCTGGTGGGCTACCACTACGGCCCCACGCAGCGCCTCACCGAGGTGGCCGCATCGGCCGGTGCCACCGTGGTCATCCCGACCGCGCACCCCGAGGGTGCCTTCCACGTGGGGGTGGTGCGGCGGATGTTCGAGCACGCGGACCACGTCGTGTGCCTCGCCCCCGAGGAGGGCGACCTCATCGCGGCGGTCCACGGCTGCGGTGACCGCATCTCCTACGTGCCCTGCCCGGTGGAACCGCTGGAGGTCCCCGACCCGGGCGCGGTGAGCGCCGCGGTCGCAGCCGTGGGGGCGAGGCCCGGTCGCTACGTGGTGGTCGTCGGGCGGGTGGACCCGGCGAAGGGCAGCGACGACGCCGTGCGCTTCATCGGTCACTACCGGCGGGCCGTCGATCCGGGCCTCGAGCTGGTGGTGGTCGGCCCGGGCGACACCTCGGGGGCCGCTCCTGACGGTGTGCGACCGACCGGCTTCGTCGACGAGGCCACCAAGGAGGCGCTCGTGGCCGGTGCCGCGGTGGTGCTCCAGCCCAGCTACATGGAGTCGTTCTCGCTCGCCCTCGTCGAGGGCTGGCTGCTGGGCCGGCCGGCCCTGGTGCAGGGCCGCAGCCGGGTCCTGCGGGGCCACGTCGAACGGTCCGGCGGCGGGATCGGGTACCTGGACTACCCGGAGTTCGAGGCCGGTCTCGCGGTGCTGCTCGGCGACCGCGCCCTCGCGGACCGTCTGGGACGCCTCGGCCACGCCTACGCCCGCCGCGAGTTCGACTGGGACCGGGTGGCGCCCGCCTTCCTCGACGCCATGGCCGTCGCAGCGGAGCGGGGTGGACGACGGCTGGCGACGCGGGCGAGAGTCGCGCCATGACCGATGCCCTCCGCGGTTCCCCCGTGGTCCGCCGACTCGCCAGGGGTGTGCTCCGGCCGCTGCTGAACCGGCTCGAGCAGCTGGCCCGGCGACTCGAGGTCGTCGCCGACCGCCAGGACGAGCTCTCAGCACGGATGGAGCAGCTGGGCCGCACCCAGGACCGTCTGACGGCCTACCAGGACCGCCTCGCCGAGGAGCTCCACGCCGAGGTCGCCCCCTACGGACCGACGCTCGACGGCGTGCGCAGCGTGGTCGACGTGCTCGTGCCGCCCGGTCGGGAGCGGGAGGCGGGCGCGGCCCTGCGCAACGAGCTCGACCACACGGTCCGGGCGGCGGCCGACCTGGTGCGCACCGAACTGGCCAGGGTGGACGGTGAGCTCGCCGAGCTCCGTCGTTCGAACCGCCTCACCCAGGCGCTCGCGGAGCGGGCGATCGCCGGTGCCGGGGCTCCCGCGGGCTCGGACGCCCCGGCCGCTGCCCCGACCGCCGGCGCGGCAGACCGCACGGAGGGCGCGGACGGAGTGGAGGACGCTGCGGTGGCGCCACCGGTCGCGGTGGCCCTGCCCGCCGCCAGGCCGGAGTACCGCCACGCCGCCCCCGGTACCGACCTCCTCTACCGGGCCTTCGAGGACCGCCACCGCGGCAGCGTCGAGCAGATCACCGATCGCCAGCGGGCGGACTACCTCGAGCTGCTCGGCTCCCTCGGCCGACCCGACCTGCCCGTGGCCGACCTCGGCTGCGGACGCGGTGAGCTCGTGCAGCTGCTGCTGTCCCGGGGGCACGCTGCCGTGGGGGTCGACTCCAACACCGGCCAGGTGCTCGACGGCCACGGCGACGTGTTCGTGGAGGAGGACCTGTTCACCTGGTTGGACCGCCAGGACGACGCCAGCCTCCGCGCGGTCGTGTCGCTGCACGTGGTGGAGCACCTCCCGCCCGACCTCCAGATCCGGCTGGTGTTCGAGAGCGCCCGGGTCCTGGTCCCCGGCGGGGTGATGGTGCTGGAGACGCCCAACACGATGAGCCTCTCGATCGGCGCGTCCAACTTCTGGGTCGATCCCACCCACGAACGTCCGGTGCACCCGTTGTTCCTCGAGTTCCTCGCGTCGGAGGCCGGGTTCGGTGCGGTCCGCACCGAGTACCTCCACCCGGTCCCGGCCGAGCTGACCGGCCCCCCGGGCACCGAGCAGCTCGTCGGTGACCTCAACTCGCTCCTGCTCGGCCCGGGCGACCTCGCGGTGGTCGCCACGAGGTGACCTCGGCCGCGGTCACCTCGGTGCTGAGGGCGGCACTGGCCCTCGCCCTCTGCTGCGCGGCGGGGCTGCCCCTCGTGGCGCTCGCACCCCGCCGCCTCCACCGATCGCTGCTCCCGGCTCTCCCCGCTGCCGGCGTCGTCACCGTGGTGGTGGTCGCCCACTGGCTCACCCTGGCCGCGCCGTACCGGTGGGCGGCCTGGCTGCTGCTCGCCACAGTGGTGGTGGGCGACGTGGTGGTCCTGGCGCGACCGTCGCTGCGCCCCGCGGTCGACCGTCGCACGGTGCTGGTCGGTGTCGTGCTGTTCGCTGCGGCTCTCCCGGGCGTGGCGATCCTGGCGTCGAACGCCCGGGTCGCCCCGGCCGCGGGCCTGCGCTTCACCTCGTCCAACCACGACGCGTACTACTTCTCGGCCGTCGCGGACTGGCTGGTGGAGCATCCGAACACCGCCGTGCCGAGCATCGGCACCACGAACCGGTCACCGGAGGGTCCGGCCGAGGACCCGACACGGGCCTACCAGACCTTCAAGCGTTGGGGTGAGGCCTCCGTCCAGGGGCTGCCGACCGCCTTGGCCGGTGGCCGGACCAGTGAGCACTGGGCACTCCTGACCGCCGGGTGGCTGTTCCTGCTGCCGGGCGCGGTCTTCCTGTTCGCCCGGGGCCTGGGAGCCGCCGGCACACCGGCTCTCGCCGGCGGGGTGCTGGCGGGTCTGCTCCTCGGCGCCGGCGGTGTGCTCCAGTACCTGGTCCTGAACCAGAACGGCGCCTTCGTGCTCGGCCTGCCCCTGCTCGTGGCGGCCGCCGGTGCCCTGACCCTCGCGGTGCGGGCACCGGAGCGGGACCGGCGCGCCCAGGTGGTGGCGGCGGTGTTCCTCGCGGGCTGGCTCGGCACCTACTTCGAGTACGGGATCCTCGCCGTCCCCTTCCTCCTGCCCGCCGTGGCGGTGGTCCGGCCGGGGAGCATCGCCCGGCTGGCGAGGTGCCTCGGTGCGGTCGCGCTGACCACCGCGCTGGTGGGGCTCGTGCCGCTGTTCAACACGCTGCGGGGTCTCCTCGTCGTGGGCGGTGCCCGCCCGATCTGGGCCTCGTACTTCACGGGTGACGCCCCGATGGAGGTGGTCGCGAAGCTGGTGGGCCAGCGGGCCCTGGAGGACCTGCCGGTGCCGCCGCCCGGATGGGGGACCGCGGCCGCGGTGGTGCTGCTCGCGGGATGGGTGCTGGCGGTGGTGGCGGCGATGTGGTGGCGGCCGACACGATGGGTGCTGCCCCCGGTGGCGCTCGCGGCGGCGGCGTACTGGTACTCGCAGTCCAGGGGCGACACGAACTACATCGCCAACCGTGTGGTGGCGATGGGCCTCGCGCTCGTGGGGGTGATCGCGTTGGTGGGGGCGGCCGCGACGGTGCTGTCCCCCGCCCGCGGCACCGACGGTGCGGCGGAGCGCCCACCCGGCACCGACCTGCCGGCACCGCGGCGCCCCGCGCTGGCTGCGGTGGGCGCCGTCGTGGCCACGCTCGTGGTCGCCGTCGGGCTGGCGTCGAGCCGGACGATGGTGGGCGACCTCACCGCGTGGGCCCTGCCGGGCCGGTCGCTCACCACGGCCGACCGGGAGGCCGCCGGCTGGGTGCGGGAGTTCGGGGGTCCGGGTGGTGCCCGCGTGGCGGTGGCGGTGGGCGACTTCGTGCCGCAGCTGCTCCTGCTGGACCAGCTCCGGGACCTCCCCGACGTGGGCTGGTCGGTGCTCCGTCCCGATTACACCGACCGCTGGTCGTTCGGTTCCGCCCAGCCGCCCTCCTACGTGCTGACCGACCGGCGGGCGATGGTCGCAGGCGACCTGCCGGAGGTCCGTTCGAACGCGCGCTGGGCGCTCTACGAGCTCGAGGGCGAAGGGGCCGTGGTGAGCCCGCCGGCCGGGATGGCGTCCGTGCCCGGGCCGCCCGGCTCGCTGCGCTGGACCGGTTCGGCGGCGACGCTCGGCGTGGTGACCACCCGGACCTGCGGGCGGGTCGAACTGTCGGTGCGCAGCGCCACCGGTGCGCCCCAGCGGTTCGGTGTGCGGGCGGGGGAGGCGCTGAGCCGCGACCGGGCGGTGCGCTACACGGCGGGCGCCGAGCCGGTCACGGTGCCCCTCGCCGCGGCGGCCGACGGGACCTCCGGGGTGTTCCTCGCCGCCAGCCCGGCCGACGCCGTGCTCGACGTCCTGGTGGACGACCCGCCACGGTGCGCGGGGGCCGCGCGCTGATCCCCGGGCGGGACTAGCGTTCGCGGCGGAGGTGGGTGCCCCATGCCCAACGAGTTCACCCTCAAGCTGACCGATCGCTGGCTCGAGCCCGCCAGCTCGGCCATCGGGCGTTTCGTCGGGCGCCGGGCGTCGGTCTTCCGTCGACCGGTCCACCGCGACCTGCTGGTGCGTCCGGGTGGTCTCGGCGACACGGTCATCCTCCACCTCGCCGTCCGCGCCCTGGGCCTCGACCCGCAGGCCTTCACCTGGCTGGTGGGCGACCGGGGCCGCCTGTGGGTCGACCTGCAGGGCCTGCCCTCCACCCGCAACAGCGAGGGGTCGCTCGCCCTGGTGCGCGAGGTGGCCGGCCGTTACGACACGGTCGTCAACACCGAGCAGCGCTTCGGCCTCTCGCAGTCGATCTGCCGGGCCGCGTCCCGCACCGGCGGCCGCATCTGGTGCTTCGCCACGAACCGCGCGGCCAAGGCCGACGACTCGGTCGTGTCCTACCGCACCGAGGGCACCCACGAGGTGTACGAGTTCATGCGGCTCCTCGGTCGGGTGTACGCCCTCGACGTCCCGGAACGGATCGAGGTCCCCCGGACGCACCCGGCCGACGGCCCGGCCGTGGTGGCACTCGGCGGCTCCCACGCCCCGTCCCGGGACTTCCAGGCCCGGCAGTGGGTGGAGTGGATGGAGCGGCTGAAGCTCGACGACGTGATCCTGGCCCACGGTCCCGCCGAGACCGAGCTGGCGGACCGCATCTCGGAACTCATGCCGGGCACGGTCGTGGAGCGCTCGACGTCGTTCCTCCGGTCCGTGGACGTCATCAGCCGTGCGCCGCACCTGCTCACCGTCGACGGTGGGCTGCTGCACGTGGGGTCGTTCTACGGCGTGCCCACCACCGCGGTGTTCACCGCGGGCCGCTGGGACAAGTGGCGGCCGCTCGCGGAGGGCAGCGAGGTGGTCCGGCGCACCGACGTGGGCTGCCAGCCGTGCACGCTGTTCGGCGAGACGCCCACCTGCACGAACGCACTGCTGTGCATGCGGCTCCGCGACGTCGACTGGGAGGCGGCCGAGCAGGCCGTGGCGGTCGAGCTCGCTCAGCCCGGGGGCTGAGCGGCGAGGAACTCGACCCGTGCGGTGACCAGGTGCAGCGCCACGGCGTGCACCTCCTGTACGCGGTCCGCGTACGGGCCGGTGCGGGCGCAGACCTCCTCGGTGGCGAGCGCCCCGAGCGGTGAGCCGCTCCGTCCCGTGAGGGCCAGCACCGCCAGCCCCTGCCGGGAGGCCGCCTCCGCCGCCAGCAGTACGTTCCGGCTCGTTCCGCTCGTGGACAGCGCGACGAGCACGTCGCCGGGGCGTCCGAGCGCCTCCACGCCACGGGCGAAGACGTGCTCGAAGCCGTAGTCGTTGGCCACCGCGGTGAGATGCGAGGGATCGCCCAGGGCCACCGACCGGAGCGCCGGGCGGTCGCCGCGGTAGCGGCCCGACAGTTCGGAGGCCAGATGCATCGCGTCGGTCATGGAGCCACCGTTGCCGCAGGCCAGCACCATCCCGCCGCCGGACAGGCAGCGGTGCAGCAGGTCGCCGGCCCGCTCCACGGAGCGGACCCAGTCCGGGTCGGAGGCCAACGCGTCCAGCAGCGCTGCCTGCTCCCGGAGGACCGCGGCCACGTCGTGGGCGGCGGACCCGTCGGTCACCCGGCTCCTCCCGAGCCGATCCGTTCGACCACGCCGGTGGTGGAACGACCCTCCAGCAGGGGCACGATCACGACCCGACCGCCCCAGGCGCGGCTCTCGGACCAGCCCACGACGTCCTCCTCCCGGTAGTCGCCGCCCTTGACGATCACGTCGGGACGTAGCGCCTCGATGACCTGCAGCGGGGTGTCCTCCTCGAACACGGTGACGAGGTCCACCACCTGGAGCTCGGCGATGAGCGCGGCCCGGTCCGCCGCCGTCACGACGGGCCGGTCGGG
>CAIPVR010000164.1 GCA_903868545.1 uncultured Actinomycetes bacterium | reverse complement strand
CGTTCCGCGGTGTCGGCGCGCAGCGTGGCTGCGTCCGCCCGCCGCCGAGCTGCGGCCGCGGAGGCGCCGACGAAGGCCAGCGCCACCCCGAGCAGCACGATGGCGGCGAGGGTCACCCGTCCGCCCCGTTGGTGGACGGACCGGCCCCGGGGTCGGCCGGGGGCGCGTCCTCCGCACCGACGCCCCGCAGCTTGTGGCGGGCCGAGCCGGTGTGCTCGGGCAGCCACCCGGTGACCATGTACATGACCCGCTCACCGATGTTCACGGCGTGGTCACCGATCCGCTCGTAGTAGCGGCCGATCATCGCCATCTGCACGCCACCCTGGAGGTTGAGGTTGTCACCCGCGTGCTGGGTGAAGATGGCCTGGACGTAGCTCACCTGGAGCTCGTCGAGGCGGTCGTCGATGTCGTCGAGCGCTGCCGCGAGCGACGTGTCGGCATCCACGTAGGAGTCGATGGCGGTGCGGATCAGGAACGAGGCCTCGACGCCCATCTGCTCGATCAGGCCGCGCAGCTGCGGGCCGAACTCCACGTCGTAGATGCGCCGCGACGACTTGCAGACGTTGACCATCAGGTCGGCCGAGCGCTCCAGCTCGGAGATGAGCCGCAGGGTGGTGAGCACGAAGCGCAGGTCGCCGGCGATCGGGGCCTGCAGGGCCAGGAGCTGGCAGCACCGCTCCTCGAGGCCGAGGCAGAAGTCGTCGATCACGTCGTCGCCGTCGATCAGCACCTGCGCGGCGTGGAGGTCGCGGTCCAACAGCGCGGCGGTACCCCGCCCGATGGTCTCCGAGACCATGGCCCCGAGGCGGATGAGGTCGCTGCGCAGCGACTCCATCTCCTCGTGGAACTCGATCCGTAGCTCGTTCATCGCCCGCTCCAGCCCCCGCCTTCGCCCTCACTCAGCCGAATCGGCCGGTGATGTAGTTCTCGGTCCGCTGGTCGGTCGGGTTCGAGAAGATCGTGCTCGTCCGGTCGAACTCCACGAGCAGGCCGGTGCGGAAGTCGCTGTCGGGGTTCACCTCGGTGGAGAAGAACGCCGTGGCGTCGCTCACCCGTGCGGCCTGCTGCATGTTGTGGGTGACGATCACGATCGTGTACTCCGACTTGATCTCCACCATGAGGTCCTCGATCCGACCGGTGGCGATCGGGTCGAGCGCGGAGCACGGCTCGTCCATGAGGATGACCTCCGGGTCCACCGCCACCGCCCGGGCGATGCACAGCCGCTGCTGCTGGCCGCCGGACATGCCGAGCGCGGACGCCTTCAGCCGGTCCTTCACCTCGTCCCACAGTGCGGCACGCTGCAGCGACCGCTCCACGATGTCGTCGAGCTCCGACTTCTTCTTCACCCCGCCGATGCGCGGCCCGTAGGCGACGTTCTCGTAGATCGACTTGGGGAACGGGTTGGGCTTCTGGAACACCATCCCGATGCGCCGGCGGACCTCCACGGGGTTCACCCGCTCGTCGTAGAGGTTCACGCCGTGGTACTCGATGTCGCCCTCCACCCGGGCGCCCTCGATGAGGTCGTTCATCCGGTTGAAACAGCGCAGCACCGTGGTCTTGCCGCAGCCCGACGGCCCGATGAAGGCGGAGATCTCGTTGCGGCGGATCCCCATGTGCACGTCGCGCACCGCGTGGTGGGCGCCGTAGTACACGTCGAGGTCGCGGACGTCGAACACCACCGGGCGTTCGGTCGCGGCGTCGTCGGCGCCGCCGCGCCCGGTCGGGGCGAGCGACACCGTCGCCGGGCCCTGGTCCTCGGTCATCTTCCGCTCCGTGGTGTCGCTCATCGTGGTCGTCCTTCCTCCACCGCGGTCAGCCGATCTGGAACCGGCGCGAGATCCCCCGGGCCACCAGCGTGAGCACCAGCACGATGCCCACGAGCGTGAGGGCGGCACCCCAGGCCAGTTCCGTGGAGAGCGCGCCCCCATTCTGCTGCTGCGAGTAGATCTGCGCGGAGAGCGTGGTGTTCTGGCCCAGGAAGCCGAGGTTCGTGGTGGTCACGAACCCGATCACGAACACCACCGGCGCCGTCTCGCCCGCGGCCCGGGCCACCGCCAGGAGCGAGCCGGAGGTGATGCCGGCGAGCGCGGCGGGCAGCACCACCTTGACGGTGGTCTTCCACGTCCGCGTCCCGAGCGCCGCCGAGGCCTCGCGCAGGTTGTCGGGCACCAGCTTCAGCATCTCCTCGGTGGAGCGGACCACGATCGGCAGCATCAGGCAGGCCAGGGCCAACGAGGCCGCGAGGGCGGACTTCCCGTCGACCCCCCGGGGCAGCACCCACACCGTGTAGACGAACACACCCATCACCACCGACGGCACGCCGGTCATGACGTCGGTCATGAACCGGATCAGTCGGGCGAGCCGCCCCTTCTTGCCGTACTCGTGCAGGTAGACCGCGCCGAGGATCCCGAGCGGGATGGCGAGGACGGAGGCGCCGAGGACGGTGAGGAGCGTGCCGACGATGGCCGGGGCCATGCCGAGCACCACCTCCGACGCGGACGAGTCGCCCCCGGAGGTGTCGCCGAATCCCAGGTCCTGGAGCGCCTCGTTGTCGGCGAGGTCGGCCCGACCGGTCTCGGGAATGGGCGCCGTCCACCAGGAGCCGCTCGTGACCGCGTCGATCCCCTGGCTGAACACCTGCACGCCCATCACCACCAGCGGGGTGGCGGCCAGGAGGAAGGCCAGGACCATCAGGACCGAGGCCGCGGTGTTGCGCATGCGGCGGCCGGCGCCCAGCGTGCCGCCGGTGAGCGCCACGGCCACCTCGGAGGAACGGGTGGCGGGCACGGGATCGGTTCCGGTGGCGGTGTCGGTGGTCATGCGGTCCCCTTCACCCGGCGGTCGACGGCCACCACGGCCCGGCGGGCCCCGACGTTCACCAGGACGGTCAGCACCAGCAGGATCACCCCGAGGCCGATCAGCGCCGAGCGCAGCAGCGCCCCGGCCTCCGACAGCTGGCGGAAGATCTGCGCCGGCATCGTCTCGCCGACGCCGAACAGGTTCAGGCTGATCTCCGGCCGGGCACCGATGATGAGGGCCACCGCGACCGTCTCCCCCATGGCCCGGCCGAGGCCGAGCATCACGGCGCCCGTCACCCCGCCCATCGAGTGCGGGAACACGACGCCCCGCACCATCTCCCAGCGCGTGGCGCCCAGGGCGAGGGCCCCGGACTTGTCGTTCTCGGGGACGGTGGCGAACACCTCGCGGGTGACCGAGGTGATGATCGGCGTGATCATGAGCGCCAGGATCAATCCCGCGCTCATGAACGACGACCCGGTGCTCGGCCCGAACAACGTGTTCAGCACCGGGATCCCCGCCACCGCGTCGGCGATCCCGTTGAACACCGTCTGGAAACCGGGGAGCAGGTTGTAGAAGGCCCAGAGGCCGAACACCACCGACGGCACCGCGGCGAGGATGTCGACCACGGTCACCACCGGCCGCCGCAGCCGCCGTGGCGCGAGTTCGTTGACGAACAGGGCGATGCCCACGCTCATCGGCACGGCGAAGACGAGCGCGATGAGCGACACCAGGACCGTGCCCCAGACGAGGGGCAGGATGCCGTACTTGCCCTCCGACGGCACCCACTCGGTGCCGAAGAAGTAGCTGGTCCCGAACTCGCTGAAGGCGGGCCACGCCCGCACGGTCATGGTGACCGCGATGAGCAGCAGGATCACCAGGACCATCGTCCCGGCGACGAGGGTGACGGTCCTGAAGGCCCGGTCGGGGCCCGCGCCCGCGCCCTCCTCGAGGAGCGAGGCGGCGGGCGACCCGTCGGCTGGGGCGGTGACGGTCATGGCGGGGCGGGATCCTCGATGGTGTTCGGCAGGAGGGATCGACGGGGCGGGACGGGGCGGGGCGGGGCGGGGCGGTGGGGGTCGGCCGGGGCCGACCCCCACCAGTCGATCAGCCGGCGGTGATCTTGTCGACCTGCGCCAGCGCCTTGGTCTGCAGCGACTCGGGGATCGCCACGTAGCCCACCTTCTGGGCCTGGTCCTGGCCGGTGGTGAGCACGTAGCGCAGGTACGTCTGCAGCGTGCTCACCAGGGCGGCGTCGGTGTACTTGGCGTAGGTGATGATCCACGTGGGGGCCGTGATCGGGTAGGCACCCTCACCCTTCGCGTTCAGCGGGTTGTAGGTGAGGTTCTCTGCCACCTCGGAGTTCTCGAGGGCGGCCTTCACGCCGTCGGCCGTGGGCTTCACGTAGTCGCCGGCCTGGTCCTTGATGGCGGCCACGCTCAGGCCGGCCTTCTGGGAGTCCGCGAGGTCCACGTAGCCCACGGCCCCGCTGGTCTGCTTGATGAGCTGGGCCACACCGGAGTTCTTCTCCGCACCCTGGGTGCCGGTGGGCCAGGCGACGGTGTCACCGGAGCCGAGCTTCCACGTGTTCGGGGCGGCCGCCACCAGGTACTTGGTGAAGTTGTTCGTGGTGCCGGAGCCGTCCGAGCGGTGGACCACCACGATCGGGGTGGACGGAAGGGTGGCGTCGGGGTTGTCGGCCGCCACCTTCGGGTCGTTCCAGACCTTGATCTCGGTCGACATGATCCCGGCGAGCGTGTCGGGGCTCAGCTGGAGGTCCTTCACGCCGTCGAGGTTGTAGCTCACCGTGATCGGGGCCGCGACGGTGGGGAAGAACAGGATCTCGCCGCCCTTGAACGTCTCCTCCGGCTTGGGGAGCGAGTCGGACCCGGCGAACTGCAGGGTCTGGTCGGCGAGCTGCTTGCGGCCGTCGGAGGACCCGCTCTTCGCGTAGGTCACCAGTTCCTTGCCCGCCACGCCGTTGAAGTCGCTGTTGACCGCCTGGTAGAAGGCGTCGGGGAAGCTCGCCCCGCCGCCGGCCGCCGTGGCCGTGAGCGCCTTGATGTCGGCGTCGGTGGGAGCGTCGGCCGCCGCCGCGGCGGTCGTGGTGGTGTCCTTGCTGGAGTCGTCCCCGCTGCCGCCGCAGGCGGCGGCGAACAGTGCGAGGGCGGCGACCGTGGCGACGAGCACGGTCATGGGGCGCAGGCGCTTCATTCAGGTCCTCCTCAGGAGGGGGTCGACGACAGCACGGGGTGGCTGTTCACCGCGCAACCTACGGATCATCGGTGGACGCCCGGCGACCCACTGGTGAACACGGGGTGAACGAGGGCCGAACCTTCGGGGAGCCGAGCTCGGGGGCCCCGGAAACTCAGGGTGCGACGAGGTCACCGGAGGTGAGCAACAGGTGAACGAGGCGCCGGTCGTCGGGGTAGGTCAGGACGCCGGCCACCTCGTCGACCGGCACCCAACGGAGTGCATCGACCTCCCGGTCGGCGCGGAAACCGGTGTCCTCCGCCACGGTCATGGCCCACCAGCGCACGCGCTTGTCCTCGCCGGCAGGGGTGACGTACCGCACGGCGGCGAGCCGGGAGCCGAGACGGCAGCGCAGCCCGGTCTCCTCCTCCACCTCGCGCACGGCGGCCGCCCGGTGCCGTTCACCGGGCTCGAGCTTCCCCTTGGGGAAGGTCCAGTCGTCGCGGGGTGCGGGCCGGTGGACGAGGGCCAGCTCCACCACGTCGCCCCGCCGGCGCCACACCACGCCACCCGCGGCACGCACCACCGGCGCGGCCCCGCTCATCGGTAGCCGACGGCGGCCCGCTTGCGGGCCTCCTCCTGCAGGGCCACGTGCGCCTCCACGGTGAGATTCCGCTGCACCCGCGACCACCGGTCGTCCACCTGCTCCCAGGCCAGCGTGTCGTCGTGGGCCTCGATGGCCAGCAGCTCGTCCACCCGTGCCTGCAACTCGGGGGCGAGGATCGGCGTGACCGCCTCCACCCGCCGGTCGAGGTTGCGGGGCATGAGGTCGGCGGAGCCCATCAGGTGCACCGCACGCCCGGGCCCTCGCCCGTTGGCGAACCGGTAGATCCGGGAGTGCTCGAGGTACCGGCCCACCAGGCTCCGCACCGTGATGTTGTCCGACAGGCCCGCCACCCCGGGGCGGAGGCAGCAGATCCCCCGGATGATCAGTTCCACCCGCACGCCGTCGGAGGACGCCGCGTAGAGCTCGTCGATCATGTCCGGGTCCACCAACGAGTTCATCTTCATCACGATGTGCCCGGTGCCCGGCGTGGCACGGCGCTCGTTGCGGATCAGTTCCACCAGCCCCGGCCGGAGCGAGTGCGGGGCCACCAGCAGACGCCGGTACTCGACGTTGCGGGCATAGCCGGTGAGGTAGTTGAACAGCTGCGTGAGGTCCGCCCCGAGCTCCGGGTCGCAGGTGAGGAGCCCGAGGTCCTCGTAGAGCCGGCTGGTGGTCGGGTTGTAGTTGCCGGTGCCGATGTGGGCGTAGCGGGTGACCCCGTCGCCCTCCTCCCGCACCACGAGACAGGTCTTGGTGTGGGTCTTGAGGCCCACCAGTCCGTACACCACGTGTACGCCCGCCTGCTCCAGGCGGCGGGCCCACTCGATGTTGCGCTCCTCGTCGAAGCGCGCCTTGAGCTCCACGAGCGCCACGACCTGCTTGCCCTGCTCGGCCGCCCGGATCAGCGACGCCACGATGGGGCTGTCGCCGGACGTGCGGTACAGCGTGAGCTTGATGGTGAGCACGCCCGGGTCGTTGGCGGCCTGGCGGATGAACTCCTCCACGGAGGTGGAGAAGCTGTCGTAGGGGTGGTGCACGAGCAGGTCGCCCTGGCGGATGGCGGCGAAGACGTCGACCGCCGCTTCGTCCTCGTCGGGTGCGAGCCGGCGCTGTGTGATGCCCTTGAAGTCGGGGTACTTCAGCTCGCCGCGGTCGACGGCGTACACGGCCCACAGACCTCCGAGGTCGACGGGGGCGGCGTGGGCGATCACGTCGTCCTCCGCGAGCTCGAGCTCCTCGCGGATCAGCTCGAGGGCCTCGGCGGAGATGTCGTCCTCCACCTCGAGGCGCACGGCCTTGCCGAAACGGCGGCGCCGGAGCTCCACCTCGATCGCGGCGAGGAGGTCGTCGGCCTCCTCCTCCTCCACGGTGAGATCCGCGTTGCGGGTGACCCGGAAGGCCACGTGGTCCACCACCTCCATGCCGGGGAAGAGGTCGTCGAGGTGGGCGGCGATGACCTGTTCGAGCGGCACGAACCGCTCGCCGTCGGGCATCACCACGAACCGGGGCAGCAGCGGCGGCACCTTCACCCGGGCGAAGCGGCGCTCGTCGGTGGAGGGATCGCGGACGATCACGCCGAGGTTCAGCGACAGGCTCGAGATGTAGGGGAACGGGTGGCCCGGGTCCACCGCCAGCGGCGTGAGCACCGGGAAGATCCGCCGGTGGAACTCGGTGGCGAGCCAGTCGCGGTCGTCGTCGTCGAGCTGCGCCCAGGTGGAGAACACGATCCCCTCCGCCGCCAACTGCGGGCAGAGCGAGTCGAGGAAGACGTCGTCGGCCCGGGCCGCGAGCTCCCGGACCCTGGCCTGCACCGCGGCGAGCTGCTCGGCAGCGGTGCGCCCGTCGGGGCTGCGGCCCTTCACACCGGCGGCCACCTGGTCCTTGAGCCCGGCCACCCGGACCTGGAAGAACTCGTCGAGGTTCTGACTGAAGATCGCCAGGAACTTCACCCGCTCGAGGAGCGGTGTCAGGGGGTCCTCCGCCAGCGCCAGCACCCGTGCGTCGAAGTCCAGCCAGGACAGCTCGCGGTTGAGGTAGGGCGAACCGACCTGGTCGGGCTCGGGGGCGGGCATGCCCTCAGGCTACCGGCGGTGACCGACGCGGGCGGGCGGCCCGGACCGGCTGCCCGCCGGGTCAGCGGTTGGCGTACTCGTCGTCGCCGAGGTCCCAGTCGAGGAGGATCAGCTCGCGCTCGGCATCGCGGTTCACCCGCTCGCGGTTGCGCTTGAACTGCGGGTCGTGCGGCGGCAGGAGCATGAGGCGGGCGTTCACACGGGTGCGGAACTCGTCCACCACCTGCTGGTCGCCGAAGTCCTGGCGGATCTCCCAGTGGGGCGCCACCGGGCCCAGGTACACGATCGTGGCGTGCGCCCGCGGGGGCTCTGCCGGTGCATCGGGGTCGAGGACGTCGTCGGACATGGCCACAGCGTAGCCCCCGGCGGACGAGACGCCCTCCGGGGCCGCGGTCACCGCTGGCCGAGGGTGGCGGTGCCGGTCTGCTGCTCGCCGCGCCGCTCGTAGGTGATCTCGATCCGGTCGCCGGGCTGCTTGGACCGCACCACCTGGCCCACGTCCTCGTTGGTGCGGATCCGCTTGCCGTCGATGGCCACGATCACGTCACCCTGCTGGAGGCCCGCGCCGGCGGCGCCGCTCCCGGGCGACACGCGCTGCACGAAGGCACCGGCGCTGGCGGTGACGCCGAAGCGGGACACCACGTCGCTGCTGAGACCGGTGACGTTCACGGTCTCCACGCCCAGCAGCGGCTTGGAGGCCTGCACCTGCTTGCCCGCCTCGAGGTCCTTCACGATGGAGCGGATGCTGTCGATGGACAGCGCGAACCCGATGTTCTGGGCGTTGGCCAGGATCGCGGTGTTGATGCCCACCACCTGGCCCCGGGAGTTGATCAGCGGCCCGCCACTGTTGCCCGGGTTGATGGCGGCGTCGGTCTGGATGAGGTCGTCGAGCGCGTTGCCGGCCGGCGCGGTGATCGACCGGTTCAGGGCCGACACGATGCCGGTGGTCACGCTCGGCTCCTCGCCGAGGTTGAGGGCGTTGCCGATGGCCACCACGGCGTCACCCACCTGCAGCTCCCCGGAGGAGCCCAGGTCGGCCGGCGTGACCGGCCCCTGCAGCCCCTCGGCCTTGATGACGGCCACGTCGTTGTCGGGCACCGCGCCGAGGAGCCGGGCCTCGGCGGTGCGGCCGTCGGAGAGGTCCACCTCGATGGACTCCGCGCCCTCCACCACGTGGGCGTTGGTGAGGATCACGCCGTCGGCGGAGATGATCACCCCGGAACCGGCTGCCTCACCCCCGCGCACACCGGTGTGGATCGACACCACCGACGGGCTCACCTTGTCGAGGAGCGCCTGGATGTCGAGCTGCGGGCCCGACAACGTGGCGCTGGGTCGGCCGGGGGCGGTGAGCGGCGTGGCGACCGTGGTGGTGCCGGAACGGTCCCAGAGGGCAGCCGCCGTCACTCCACCGGCCACGATGGCGCCCACGAGTCCGCCGATGAGGGCGGAGCGGATCCCGCCACGGCCGGATCCACCACCGCCGGAGGACGGGGCGGCGGTTCCGGCGGACGACATCCCGGGCGGACCCGTGGGAGGACCCGACGGAGGAAGGCCGCCCGGGCCGGGGACCACGGGAGCCGACCACGGCGAGGCGCCGGGCGGGACCGGCGGCGCCACGGGTGGCAGGGTCGAGGTGGGCGGGTTCGGCGGGAGCAGGTTCGTCGAGGGTGGAGCCGTGGGCGGCGCGACCGAGGGGTTCGTCGGGGGCGACGCGACCGACGCGGTCGGGCTGGTGGGAACGGGTGCCGCGGTGGGTTCGGGGCTGCTCCAGGGCGGCGGTGCCGGCGGGGGGGCCTGGTCGGTCATGGTTCGAGTATGCGCCGCGACGGGGCCGGGAACAGCGCGAGCGGGCCGGGTCGTCGGAGAGCGCTCTCAGTGGTGGTAGCGCATCCGGGGGTGGGATGGGACTGAATCCGCTCTCAGAGCCTCAGGAACGGAGGAACAAATCGGGCCCCGCAGGCGTCAGACTCTACGTATGAATTCGGTACTGGACACCGACTGGATGGCCGAGGGCAACTGCGCCGAGCGGCCGCCGAGCCTGTTCTTCCCCTCCGACGGCGTGGGGGTCGAGGTGGCCAAGCGTGTCTGCGCGGACTGCCCTGTGAAGGCACGATGCCTGGACTACGCCTTGGACAACCGGATCGACCACGGCGTCTGGGGCGGCACGTCCGAGCGGGAACGGCGGCGGCTGCTCAAGGCCAGGGCCGAACGCCCCCTCACCGTCGGCTGAACGACATCCCTGATCCCTTCCCGTCCGCCGGGGCGCCGCAGGGCGCCCCGGGAGGACGGATCCACCGGGCGCCCCACGGCGCCCCGGGCCCAGCCGTTCCCGCCGATACCGGCGTGGACCCCGCCGACGTGCGGGCGACCCTCCGACGAGCCGGTCGCGACGTCCGCCGTGGGCTGACCGGGTCGTCCCGACGACGGGCCGAGGAACGGCTCCGGCACCACCTCCTCACCTTCCTCGACGGCCGCCCGGTCGGGGTGCTGGCGCTCACCGCCGCCGTCGACGGCGAACCGGACCTGATCCCGCTCGGCGAGACGCTGCGGGGCCGCGGTTGGCAGCTGGCGCTGCCGGTGGTCGCCGACGACACCCGGATGTGGTTCGCCCGGTGGGAACCCGGCACCACGCTGGCCGAGGACCGCTACGGGATCCCCACGCCGGTGGGCGCGGCGCGCGTGGCGGAGTCCCGGCTCGATGTGGTGCTCGTGCCCTGCGTGGCGGTCGACCGGTCGGGGAACCGCCTGGGATTCGGCGCCGGCTTCTACGACCGTGCGCTGGTGGGACTCCGGCGGGAGGCGCTCACCGTCGCCACCGTGTTCTCGGAACAGGTGGTGGAGGAGGTGCCGGCGGGCGACTGGGACGTCCGGATGGACGCCGTGGTCACCGACGCCGGGATCGTGAGGAACGGAGCGGCCGGCTCAGGCCGTGCGTGACTGCTGCGCCGCCCGGGCGAGGGCCCGCTGGCGGCGGATCCGGCGGCGCTCCCGTTCCGAGAGGCCACCCCAGATGCCGAACTTCTCGCCGTTGGCGAGCGCGTACTCGAGGCACTCCTCGCGCACCACGCAGCCCTGGCACACCTGCTTGGCCTCCTTGGTGGAGGCCCCGCGCTCCGGGAAGAAGAGGTCGGGGTCGACGCCGAGGCAGTTGGCGAAGTTCTGCCAACTCTCGGTGCCGGTCTCCGTGTCGTGAGCCTCGTCGTTCATCGGTTTCCCCCCTCCGACCCCCGCCCCAGCGGTGGTCATGGGTGTGTCGTGCCCGCCCCGTGAGCCAGGTCGTGAGACCGACGCCACAGGAACGGTGGTTGCCGGTGTAATTACACCGATGTAAGGCGCTATCTAAGTCGCTGTCGGCGGGAACTGCAAGAAAAACTTCGCGCGGAGCGGAGCGCGCGCGACACCGCGCGTCGATCGAGCGGTTCGCCAGGTCGGGACCGGTGGTGCCGGATCGGGCGCGCGACCGTGGCGTGGGCCGGCGCCGACACGGCCGCTCAGCGCCGACCGCGGAGCATCTCGCGCTTCTGCTCGATGAAGTCCACGAGCACGTAGTCGCCCAGTGTGTCGGGACTCGTGAAGAAGGCGCGGCCCTGGTTCATCCGGGTGAGCTGCTCCACGAAGTGCTGCAGGCTGCGGTCCGGGTCGAGCATGAAGGTGTTGATCCGGATGCGGTCCCGCGTGCAGCGGGCCACCTCGAGCAGGGTGGCGTCGACCGTCTCCCGCACCGGCGGGTAGTGGAACTCCGGCTCGCCGTAGGAGTTGATGTGGGCGGTCGGTTCGCCGTCGGTGATCATGATGATCTGCTTGGTGCCGGACTGGCGGGCGAGGAGCTGGCGGGCGAGCTGGAACCCGTGCTGCATGTTCGTGCCGTAGACGAAGTCCCACGACACCTCGGGCAGCTGCTCTGCGGTCAGCACCCGGGCCACCTCGCTGAAGCCGACGATGCCCAGGTAGTCGCGGGGGTACTGCATCGAGATGAGCGAGTGCAGCGCCATGGCCACCTTCTTGGCCGGCAGGAAGTTGTCGCGCATCGGCATCGACAGCGAGAGGTCGAGCATGAGCACCGTGGAGGAACGCACCACGTGCTCGGTCTCCTCGATCTCGAAGTCGTCGGGATGGAGCCGCAGCGGCGCCGCCGTCTCACCCCGCAGGATCGCGTTGCGGATCGTCTGCTCGATGTGGAGGTTGAACGGGTCACCCCACTCGTAGGGCTTGGTCTGGAAGTTGCGCTCGTGGCCGAAGCCGCTCTGCTCCAGCTCGTGGCTCCCCATCCGCTCCCGGTCGAGCTTGCGGAACAGCTCGGCGAGGGCGTTCTGGCCCAGGCGGCGCATTCCCTTCGGCGTGAGCTCGAGCCGGCCCTCCTTCTGCTCGACGAGGCCGGCCTCGGTGAGCATCCGGGTGATCTCCGACATGCGCTCGAGGCTGGCGGCGGCCTGGTCGCCCAGCAGCTCGCGGGCCCGGTCGATGTCCACCTCGGCGAGCGCCCCCGGCTGCGAGGCGCCGCGGAGCATCTGTTCGAGCTGGTCGAGGTCGCCGAGTTCGGACATCAGCTGGGCGGCCTGGGCCATGTCGAGCGGATCCTGGCCCCGGAAGTCGTAGTTGGCGTCCCAGTTCATGTCGGGGAACGCGTCGCGCAGGTTCTGGCCGAGCTGGTCCACCTGCCAGCGGAGGTCCATGTCCTCGAGCAGCTGCTCGGACAGCTGCTGGAGCTGCGCCCGCTGCTCGGGGGTCATCGAGTTCAACATGGCCTGCGCCGCGGCCATGCGGCGGGCCATGACCTCGAGCAGCTCGTCGAGGTCCTTCGGGTTCTCCGGGAAGAAGTCGCCGTGGCGCTCCATGAACCCGTCGAAGTCGGGCTCCTCACCCCGCGCCCGCTGCTCGAGCATCTGGTTGAGCTCGGCCATCATGTCCTTCATGCGGGCCATGTCCTCGGGCGACATGCCCTGCACCGCGCCGGACAGCTCGTTCACGTACTGCTGCATGAGCTGCTCACGGAGCGTGTCCATCAGCTCCGAGAACCGCTGTGCCGCCTCGGCGGAGGCGAAGTCGTAGCGCTCGAGCCCCTTGACCTGGCCGGCCAGGTCGGGTGGGAGCATGTCGAGCTCCATGTTGCGGCCGGCAGCGGACTCCTCGGTGAGTTCCCGGCGCCGCGGGTCGCCGGACTCCCGGGCATCGTCCACCTGCCGCTGGAGTTCGTCGCGCTCCTGCTGCACGACCTCCCGCAACTCCTTCGCGATGTCGTCGTACACACCGCCGAGGTCGAACTGCTCGAGCCGTTCGCGGCGGCGGTCGCGCAGCTGCTCCATGAGGTCGCGGAGTCCCTGCACCTCCTCGCCGTTCCGGTCGCGGAAACCCTGCTGCATCATCCGCCGGAGCGCCGAGTTGAGGTCCCCGTGGTAGAGGAGGTCGTCGGTGAGGCGCTCCATCACGTCGAGGGCGTCGAGCTCGAAACCGACCTGCGTGCCGTCCCACGGTGAGTAGCGGAAGCGGGGACGGGGCATGGACGGAGGCTACCCGTGGGTGCGCTGGGCCTGCCGTCGGTGCAGGATGCGTGCATGGGTACCGGGTCGTTCCCCGATGGGTTCATGTGGGGAACCGCGTCGTCGTCCACCCAGATCGAGGGGGCGGCACCGCGCAGCGACTGGGCCGCGTGGGAGGCCGCCGGTCGGGCCCCGCGCTCCGGTGACGGCAACGGGTTCGCCACCCGCTACGCCGAGGACTTCCGGCAGTGGGCCGGGCTCGGCCTCACCCACCACCGGCTGTCGCTCGAGTGGGCCCGGCTGGAGCCCCGGCCCGGCGTGCACGACCCGGGGGCGGTGGAGCACTACCGGGAGGTGCTGCGCGCCGCCCGCGACGCGGGGGTGGACGTGTGGGTCTGCCTGCACCACTTCACGCTGCCCGGATGGTTCGCCGACGACGAGGGCGGGTTCACCGACGCGCGGGCCCGGGGCTACTTCTGGCCCCGCCACGTCGACTGGGTGGCGGAGACCTTCGGCGACCTGGTGTCAGGGTGGAAACCGGTGAACGAGCCGGTGGCCTACGCGTTCGGCGGCTGGATGGCGGGCGAGATCCCCCCGGGCCGCAGCGACTTCCCGGCCTTCGCCGAGGCGCTCGAGGCGACGCTGCTGGCGAACCACGAGGCGTGGCGGCTGCTGCGATCCGGCGACCAGCCCACCTGCACCGTCGTCAACCTGTCGCCGGTGTACCCGGCGTGGCCCTCGGGCGACGAGCGGGAGAGGGCCCCGGCCGAGTCCAACGCCCGGCTCTTCGACGACGTGATCTGGTCGTCATGGATGCGGGCGCTGCGCGACGGCGTGCTCGCCGTGCCGGGACGGCCCGAGCGGGAGGTGGAGGACATGGCCGGGTCCTTCGACCTGATCGGGTTCAGCTACTACAACGCGCTCGCCGTGCACGCCGACCTGTCCACCGGTCCGTACCCGGCTGACGCCCGGGTGGGACCGCTGGGGTACGCCCCGTGGGCGGAGGGTCTCGGCGAGGTGCTCCGGCGGCTGCACGAGGAGTTGCCCCGACGGCCGCTGGTGGTGGCCGAGTGCGGGCTGGGGACCCCCGCCGCGGCCGACGACGACGAGTGGCGCGCCACCTACCTGGACGAGTGCCTGGCCGTCACCCGTGAGGCGGTCGCCGACGGTGTGGACGTCCGGGGCTTCTTCCACTGGACCGCGGTGGACAACTACGAGTGGACCCACGGCTACGACGTGGCCTTCGGCCTCGTCGGCCGGGACCGCACCCCCAAGGGCTCGGCCGAGGTGGCCCGCCGCTGGGCCACCGGCACCTGAGCCAACCCCACGCTCTGTGTCGCGCCGAGGTACTCATCACCACCGCCACGCGACACAAAGCGGGGGTATCAGCCCCGCGAGCGGTACTGGGCCCGGCCCGACACGGCGTCCTTGTTGAGCCGCTTCGACAGGTGCAGGCCCTCCAGCACCAGCTCCACCGCCGAAGCGACGAGCCCGGCACCGGCCTGCTCCCCCACCAACTCGTTCACGGGCCCACCGAGCGCCGGCAGCTCCGCGACCAGGGCCACGTAGGCCGAGGCCGGCACGTCCTCGCCGATCTCCACCGGGTCGCGGCCCTCGAACGCCTCGACCACCCGGGTGAGCTGCTCGGGCGAGACCCGCTCCCGGAACACGGTGAGGATGGCGGTGCGCACGAGGTGGTCGAGGATCTGCTCCTCCCGACCCTCCTCCAGCGACTCGATCTCCACCTTCCCGGCGGTCGAGGCCGGCAGCGCCTCGAGATCACAGATACGGGGCACCACCTCGTCCTCGCCGGCGAGCAGCGCCCGACGGGCCGCGTTCGCCACCATCACCTCGTAGTTCGACACCGACAGGCGCACCGACACGCCGGAACGCTGCGAGATGTGCGGGCTCTGGCGGGCCGCCTGCGAGAGGGTGGCGATGATGTCGGCCATGTGGTCGGGCACGGCCACCGTGACGCCCTCCGCGCTGAACGGGTCGGCCTCCTGGCGGATGATCTCCACCTCGGTCTCCACGTCGAGCGGGTAGTGCGTGCGCACCTGCGACCCGAAGCGGTCCTTGAGCGGGGTGATCAGGCGGCCACGGTTCGTGTAGTCCTCCGGGTTGGCCGACGCCACCAGCAGGAGGTCCAGCGGCAACTGGATCTTGAAGCCCCGGATCTGCACGTCGCGCTCCTCGAGCACGTTGAGCAGGCCCACCTGGATGCGCTCGGCGAGGTCGGGCAGCTCGTTGATGGCGAAGATGCCGCGGTTCGTGCGGGGTACCAGGCCGAAGTGCAGGGCGCGCTCGTCGGAGAGGTAGCGGCCCTCCACGATCTTCATCGGGTCGACCTCGCCGATCAGGTCCGCGATGGAGGTGTCGGGGGTGGCGAGCTTCTCGCCGAACCGGAGGCTCCGGTGCACCCACGCGATCGGCGTGGCGTCGCCCGACTCGGCCACGAGCTCGCGGGCGTGCACCGACACCGGATGGTACGGGTCGTCGTGGATCTCCGAGCCCTCCACCACCGGCATCCACTCGTCGAGCAGGCCGACGAGGGAGCGGATGATGCGGGTCTTGGCCTGCCCCCGCTCGCCGAGGAAGATCACGTCGTGACCGGCGAGCAGCGCGTTCTCCAGCTGCGGGAAGACCGTGTCCTCGTAACCCAGCACCGAGGGGAACAGCGTCGCACCGGCCCGGATGCGGGCCGCCGCGTTGCGGCGGATCTCCACCTTGACCGGCACCGACTCCCAGCCGGACGCCCGCAGCTCCCCGAGCGTGGCGGGGAGGCTGTCCGGCGGCACCGGGGCGAGCTGGGCGGCGTTCGGGGCGGTCGTCGGGTCGGCCATGGGCGGAGGCTACCCGTGGCCCGGTCCGCACGACCCCCGGCCGCGCGTCGCCGGCACGGGCCGCCGGGCGGGACAGCCCGCGGAGGGTGCCCTGCCCGACGGCGCCGCGACGGCCGGGACGTCAGTCCTGGCGGACGACGGCCTTGGGGCGGTCGGGCTTGCGGAGCTGCTTGCCCAGGGTCTTGTGGAGGGGCTTGTACGGGGTGCGCACCGGCATGGTGGCTCCTTTCCTGTGGGGGTCAGCAGCACTGCTGCTGCTGTTGTTGCTGTTGCTGTTGCTGTTGCTGTTGCTGTTGGCGGATGGTCGAGCCCGACGCGGCCGGGGCGGGCACGCGACGGGCCGGGATCGGCATGCCGGCCGGCATGGTCCCGTTCAGGTGCGGCGCCCCGGGGGCCGGCCCCGACGACGAGCTGCGCCAGAGCTCGGCGCCGTCCACGCGGCGGATCTCCACCTCGGGCGCCACCGACGACGCCGCCGGACCGAGGTACACGCCGCGGAGGGGCTGCACGTCGTCGTAGCTCCGGCCGTGACCGATCTTCACGTGGTGCTCGCCGACCACCTGGCCGTTGGTCGGGTCGAGGGCCAGCCACCCCCAGCCGGGCACGGCGGCCTCCATCCACGCGTGGGTCTGGACCACCACCGTGTCGGTCCTCGGGGCGGCGCCGGTCTCGTCCGAGTCGGTGAACAGGTAGCCCGACACGTAGCGGGCCGGGATCCCGATGGACCGACACATGGCCACCGCGAGGTGGGCGAAGTCCTGGCAGACCCCCCGCCCGCCGGCCAGCACGTCCTCCACCGGGATGCCCACGTCGGTGGAGCCGGGCACATAGTTCAGGTGGGTGCCCACGAAGCGGTGGACGGCGAGGACGGTGCCCACCACGTCGGGACCGGCCAGTTCCGACTGGCGCCGCGCCGCGGCCTCCACGCCCTCGCCGCCGTCGGTGTGGCGGTCGCGTTGGAGGTACTCGACGTGGCCGTCCACGAAGTCGCCGCGCCGCAACGCCTCCGTGCGCGGCGCGGCGGTGGGCAACGGCCGGGGTCGGGTCTCCACCGACGCCTCGGCGGTGACCGACATGCGGTCGTGCGGGCGGCGGACCCCGAACGCGTCCACCCGGGTGCCCCACGAGTCGAGGTAGCTGAACACCCGGGCAGGTGGGTCCACCGTGACCCGGTAGTCGAGGAGCCGCTGGCCCTCGTCGCCGGCCGGGCACGCCCGCAGTTCGTTCTGCGACTCGCTGGTGGGCTCCGAGTACGAGAACACCGTGCGGTAGCGGACGTCGAGCCTCACCGGGCCACCTCCCCCGCCGCCGAACCGGTGACCGGGCCGGCCGCGCCCACACCGGCCAGCGGATGCCCCTGGGCGTCGCGGCTGAGCTCGTCACCCGGCACCAGGTGCAGCGAGTGCAGGTCGAGGTCCACCCGGTAGAGGAACGACTCGGCGGCCACCGCGCTCGACACGTCGCGGATCTGCCCCTCGAGCACCTCGAGCACCGCGGTGAGGTCGCCCGCCGCCAGCTCGGCCGGATCCGCGAACTCCAGCTCCGCCCGCACCCGGCCCAGCAGCCGCAGCGCCACCGACGGCCGGCCGGCCACCAGGTCGGACAGGATCGCCTCGGCGCCCTGCAGGGAGAACAGCACGCTGCGCGGGAGCGTGGGCGAGAGCAGCAGGAGCTCCACGAGCGCGGTGGGGTCGAAGTCCCGGTAGCGCCGGCGGTAGGCGCCGAGCGCCGAGGCCGCCCGCAGGGTGGCGTACCACTCGTGCACGGCGTCGGGGCGGTGCCGGGCGTGACGGGACCGCAACGACCGCACGCCCATCTCGGCGCGTTCCAGCAGGAGCCCGAGCATGAAGAACCGCCAGGCGTCGTCGCGGGCCCAGGTCCCGTCGGCCACGCCGATCACGCTCTGGACGCCCTGGCGGATGAAGCCGTAGAGCTCGTGGGGCTGGTGGCGGACGTCGCGGTGCAGGTCGCGGGCGCCCAGCTCCAGGTGCAGCGAGTTGAGCGCCTCCCACAGCTCCATGGCGAGGTGCTCGCGCACACCCCGGGCGTTGGAGCGGGCCTGGGTGATGCAGGCGCGGATCGAGCCGCGGTTGGCGGGGTCGTACACGAGGAACTCGCACACCGGCGCGGCGGTGGCCCGGCGGCCGAGTTCGGCGAACTCGTCGTCGAGGCCCACCGCGACGAGGACATCGGACCAGGCCTGCTCCTCCTCGCCGGGCGCCGCCTCCAGCAGCCGGTGGTAGGTGATGTCGAGCAGCCGGGCCGTGTCCTCGGCCCGCTCCAGGTAGCGGCCGGTCCAGAACAGGTACTCGGCGGTGCGGGCCAGCATCAGTGCACCTCCTGGGGGACACGGCCGGCGGCCCGGGGTTCCGCGTCGGCCGCGCCGAGCAGGTCCACCCCGTGGTCGGTCCCCGCGGCCTCCGCCGGGGTGGGCGGGGACGGGGGTGCACCTCCGGCGCCGGGCTCGGGTCCGGCCTCGGCGGCGCCCTCCAGCTCGTCGGCGGGCACCGTCGCCTCGGCGAGGACCCAGGTGTCCTTGGACCCTCCACCCTGCGAGGAGTTCACCACGAGGCTCCCCTTCCGCAGCGCCACCCGGGTGAGGCCGCCGGGGATCACCTCGACCCGGTCGCCGGACAGCACGAACGGCCGGAGGTCGACGTGACGACCCTCGAGGTGGTCGTCCACGAGGCAGGGGTGGCGGCTCAGCGACACCACCTCCTGGGCGATGTAGTTGCGGGGGTCGGCCTCGATGGCCGCACGGGCCTCGGCGAGCTCCTCGTCGGTGGCGTGCGGGCCGATCACCAGCCCGTAGCCACCGGCCTCCGCCACCGGCTTCACCACCAGGCGGTCCAGGCGGGAGAGCACGTCGGCCCGCTGGTCCGGGTCCCACAACAGGTAGGTGGGCACGTTGGGCAGGATCGGCTCCTCGCCCAGGTAGTAGCGGATCATGTCGGGCACGTACGCGTAGACGGCCTTGTCGTCGGCCACGCCGTTGCCCACGGCGTTGGCGACCGTCACGTTCCCGGCCCGGGCCGCGGCCATGAGCCCCGGCACGCCGAGCGCGGAGTCGGGCCGGAACACCACCGGGTCGAGGAAGTCGTCGTCGATGCGGCGGTAGATCACGTCCACCCGACGGAGGCCCTGGGTGGTGCGCATGTAGACGACGTGGTCCTCCACCACGAGGTCACGGCCCTCCACGAGCTCCACCCCCATCTGGGTGGCCAGGAACACGTGCTCGAAGTAGGCGGAGTTGTACATGCCGGGGGTGAGGACCACGACGGTGGGCGAGTCACCGGCCGCCGGCGGCCCCACCCGCTGCAGGGCGTGCAGCAGCTTCGGGCCGTACTGGTCGACCGGGCGCACCTGGTCGCCCGAGAACAGCTGCGGCAGCACGCGGGTGAGCGCCGAGCGGTTCTCGATCACGTAGGAGATCCCGCTCGGGCAGCGCAGGTTGTCCTCCAGCACCCGGTAGGTGCCGTCGTGGTCGCGGATCACGTCGATCCCCGCAACGAGGCACCGGGCGCCCTGCGGCACGGGGACGCCGTAGGCCTCCCGGGTGAAGCCGTCGCTCGACAGCACCAGCCACCGGGGCACCACCCCGTCGTGGACGATCTCCATGCCGCCGACGTAGAGGTCGTCGAGGACCCGGTTCAGGGCGGTGACCCGCTGGACGAGGCCCTGTTCGAGGTGGGCCCACTCCTCGGCCGGGATCACCCGGGGGACGAGGTCCATCGGGAACGTGCGCTCGATGCCCGCCGTGGTGCCCGACCCGGTGTCGTCCTCGTCGTCGTCGCCGTAGACGGTGAAGGTGATGCCCTGGGTGCGGAACGCCGCCGTACGGCGCCGCTCGGCCCGGCTCAGGTCGCCCGGGGCGAGCACCTCGAGCGCCTCGGCCACCTTCCGGTAGTGAGGACGGAGCGAGCCGTCGGCGGCCACCACCTCGTCGAAGAATCCGTCGAGGTCGTACTCCTCGAACCACTGCGTGCCCATCGGCCGGACCGTACGGGTGGCCCCGACGGGCTGTGAAGGGCCGCGGGCGCCTGTTCACGGGGGGTTCACAACCCCGTGACGGACCCGGAACAGAACCACCTCCCCCCGAGGTTCGAAGCGGCATGCGCGCCATCTGGAACGACACCGTCATCGCCGAGTCCGACGACACCGTGGTGGTGGAGGGCAACCACTACTTCCCCGCGGACTCGCTCCGGCGGGAGTTCGTGAAGGACAGCGGCACCACCAGCGTGTGCTCCTGGAAGGGCACCGCCAGCTATTTCACGCTGGTGGTGGACGGGCGGGAGAACCCGGACGCCGCGTGGTACTACCCCACCCCGAAGGACGCCGCCGCGGAGATCACCGGCCGGGTGGCGTTCTGGAAGGGCGTGCGGGTCGAGGCGTGAGCTCCGGCGCGGCCCGCAGCGTGAGCGCGGCCCAGCCGTCGAGCTCGTCCACGCGCTCCACCGCGTGGCCCACTGCGGCGACGGCCCGCCCGACCTGCTCGGTGCCGGCGAGCAGGCCGCTCACCACCACCGCGCCGCCGGGTGCGGTGCGGTCCGCGAGCGCCGGCCCCATGTCCTCCACCACGCCCACCAGCAGGTTGGCCAGCACCAGTCCGAACCGGCCCGGCACCTGGTCGGGTGAACGGTCCGAGACGTCGAGCACCGCCCCCGCACCGTTGGCCCCGGCCACCTGACGGGTGGCCTCCACCGCGGCCGGGTCCACGTCCACGGCCACCACCCGGGCCGCCCCCCGGAGGGCCGCGGCGACCCCGAGCACGCCGCTGCCGCACCCCACGTCGAGCACCGTGCACCCCGGGACCACCAGGCGACCCACCGCCTCCAGGCAGAGCCGGGTGGTGGGGTGGCTGCCCGAACCGAAGGCGTCGCCCGGGTCCACGAGCACCTCCACCGGGGCCGGCCCGCCGCCGTCGTCGTCGGGCCTCGGCACCCACGGCGGACGGACCAGGAACGGCCCGGCCCGCCACGCCCGGGCGTGGTCGCGCCAGCCCGCCGTCCACGCCCGGTCCGGCTCGAGCGACCGCCACGGACGCCGGAGTCCGGCCGCCACCTCGGGCTCCAGGTCGGCCACCAGCACCACCCCGTCACCCCCCGGGGCCGGGAGCTCCGCCACCGCGGAGGCGCCCGACGAGAGGAGTTCGTCGGCGACGAGGTCCACCTCGTCGGAACGCACCGTCAACCCGACCGCGAGCCGCTCCATCCGGTGGAGCGTAGGCAGGCACCACGAGTAGTTGGGAGGCGTCGGACGGTGCGAAGTAGTTTCACCACAGGTGCCGACACCCGTCGTCGCCGTCCACTCGTCTCCGGGAGGGCACGGGCATGACCCAGGCCATGGAACGTCGGGTCGGGGCGGACGCCCCCCAGGTGAACAAGGTCCACCGCGCACGGCGGTCCTGGCCGGCGGAGTTCTGGTCCACCGCGGTGGGCAAGAAGTGGGTGATGGCCGTCACCGGCATCGCGCTCATGGGCTTCGTGTTCGCCCACATGGTCGGGAACCTCAAGATGTTCCTCGGGCGCACGGAGTTCAACGAGTACGCCGAGTCGCTGCGCACGCTGCTGTACCCGATCGCCCCGCACGGCTTCGTGCTGTGGCTCATGCGCCTCGGGCTCATCGCCTTCTTCGGCCTGCACATCCTGAGCGCCTACCAGCTCACCCGGATGAACCAGCGGGCCCGCCCCACGAAGTACCAGTCCCCCCGCGACTACATCGCCGCGAACTTCGCCGCCCGCACGATGCGCTGGACCGGGATCATCGTGCTCCTCTACCTCCTGTTCCACCTCGCCGATCTCACGTGGGGCTGGCTGAACCCGGACTTCGTGAAGGGCGAGGCGTACTTCAACCTCGTCGACAGCCTGTCCGTGCCGTGGATCGCCGCCATCTACCTGGCCGGCAACATCGCGCTCGGCATCCACCTGTTCCACGGTGGCTGGTCGATCTTCCAGAGCCTCGGGCTCAACAGCCCCCGCTACAACGGGGTGCGTCGCGGTTTCGCCGCCGGGTTCGCCATCCTGGTGGCCGGCGTCAACTGCCTCTTCCCGATCATGGTCCTCGCCGGCGTCGTCAGCTGACCCGGCACCCCCAAGGAGACATCCACGTGGCGATCACGCTCGACTCCAAGACCCCCGAGGGCCCGCTGGCCGACAAGTGGGACAACCACAAGTTCGACCTGAAGCTGGTCAACCCGAACAACCGGCGGAAGTTCACCGTGCTGGTGGTGGGCACCGGCCTGGCCGGTGCGTCGGCCGCGGCCACGCTCGGCGAGCTGGGCTACGACGTGAAGGTCTTCACGTACCACGACTCCCCGCGGCGGGCGCACTCGATCGCCGCGCAGGGCGGGATCAACGCGGCGAAGAACTACCGCAACGACGGCGACAGCATCTTCCGCCTCTTCTACGACACCATCAAGGGCGGCGACTACCGCTCCCGTGAGGCCAACGTCCACCGCCTCGCCCAGGTGTCGGTGAACATCATCGACCAGTGCGCCGCGCAGGGCGTGCCGTTCGCCCGCGAGTACGGCGGCCTGCTCGACAACCGCTCGTTCGGT
>CAIPVR010000163.1 GCA_903868545.1 uncultured Actinomycetes bacterium | reverse complement strand
GCGAGGCCGGCGAGCCGATCCGCGGGGTGGGCGCACGCATCGTCGCCAACATGGAGGCGAGCCTGGCGGTGCCCACCGCCACCTCGTTCCGGGAGGTCCCGGCCAAGCTGCTGGAGATCAACCGGCGGGTCATCAACGGCTACCTCGGCCGAACCCGCGGTGGGAAGGTCAGCTTCACGCACCTGATCGGCTACGCGGTGGTGCGGGCGGTGGCCGACTCCGTCCCGTCGCTCAACAACACCTTCACCGAAGGGCCCGACGGGCAGCCCCGGATCGTGCGCAACCCGCACGTGGGGCTCGGCCTGGCCGTGGACCTCGAGAAGAAGGACGGGACCCGGGCCCTCGTCGTCCCCGTCATCAGGGACGCCGACACGATGGAGTTCGCGGAGTTCACCGCCGTCTACGACGAGCTCATCCGCAAGGCCAAGACCAACAAGCTCGCCGTGGACGACTTCGCCGGCGCCACCATCACGCTCACCAACCCGGGCACGATCGGGACGGAGCGCTCCGTCCCGCGCCTCATGCCCGGCCAGGGCGCCATCATCGGCGTGGGGTCCCTCGACTACCCCACCGCGTTCGCCGGCGCCGACCCGCACACGCTGGCCGAGCTGGGCATGTCGAAGGTGATCACCATCTCCTCCACGTACGACCACCGCATCATCCAGGGCGCCGAGTCGGGCATGCTCCTGCGCCGCGTGCACCAGCTGCTCCTGGGCGAGGACGACTTCTACGAGGACGTCTTCCGCTCGATCGGCGTGCCGTACGAGTCGGTCCGATGGCGCCAGGACCGACGCGCCACCAGCAGCGATCCGGCCACCGGTGAGAACTCGCAGCTCGCCAAGCAGATGCAGGTGTCCACGCTGATCAACATGTACCGGGTGCGGGGCCACCTCATCGCCGACCTCGACCCGCTCGCCGCGTCGCCGCCCGAGATGCACGCGGAGCTGGACCCCGCCACCTACGGGCTCACGATCTGGGACCTCGACCGCGACTTCCTGACCGGCGGCGAGGTGGGCATCTACGCGCCCGTCGGCGGCGTCACCCGGATGCCGCTCAGCGAGATCCTCCACACCCTGCGCGACGCCTACTGCCGCACCGTGGGCATCGAGTACATGCACATCCAGGAGCCGGAGGAGAAGCGCTGGATCCAGGAGCAGGTGGAGGGGGCGACCGCCCGCCTCGATGTGGAGGACCAGCGCCACATCCTCTCCGAACTCAACGGGGCCGAGGCCCTCGAGCGGTTCCTCGCCACGAAGTACCTCGGCCAGAAGCGCTTCGGCCTCGAGGGCGCGGAGTCCCTCATCCCGATCCTCGATGCGCTGCTCGAGGCGGCCGCCGACATCGGCATGGACTCCGCCGTCATGGGTATGCCGCACCGCGGCCGCCTCAACGTGCTCGCCAACATCGTGGGCAAGTCCTACGACCAGTTGTTCCGCGAGTTCGAGGGCTACGTCGACCCGGACTCGATCCAGGGCTCGGGCGACGTGAAGTACCACCTGGGCCAGGAGGGCACCTTCGTCTCCCGCGAGGGCAACGCCCTGCCCGTCACGCTCGCGGCGAACCCGTCGCACCTCGAGGCGGTGGACCCGGTGGTGGAGGGCATGGCCCGGGCCCGTATGGATCGCATCCCGCACGACCGCAGCCGCCGGTTCCCGGTGCTGCCGATCCTCATGCACGGCGACGCCGCCTTCGCCGGCCAGGGCGTGGTGGCGGAGACGCTCAACCTCGCGCTCATCAAGGGCTACCGGGTGGGCGGCACGATCCACGTGATCGTCAACAACCAGCTCGGCTTCACCACGCCGCCCGAGTCGGCCCGCTCCTCCGAGTACCCCACCGACATCGCCAAGGCCGTCCAGGCGCCGATCTTCCACGTCAACGGCGACGACCCGGAGGCCTGCGTGCGCGTGGCACGACTGGCCTTCGCCTACCGGCAGCGGTTCCACAAGGACGTGGTGATCGACATGGTCTGCTACCGACGGCACGGCCACAACGAGGGCGACGACCCGAGCTACACCCAGCCGCTCATGTACCGCACGATCGAGCAGCTCCGCTCCGTGCGTAAGCGGTACGTGGAGACACTGGTGCGTCGCGGGGACCTCACGATGGAGGAGGCGGAGTCCGCCCTCGACGACTTCCACCAGCGCATGCAGTCGGCACTCGACGCGACCCGACAGTCCGCTCCCGAGGGCGACATCGTCGCGGCACCGCACCCCCCGAACGTGGGCGTGCTGCCCCACGTGTCCACCGCCGTCGACGCCGGGGCGCTCGAACGCATCTTCTCCACCCTCGGCCAGGTGCCGGAGGGCTTCACCGTCCACCCGAAGCTCGCCAAGCAGTTCGAGGCCCGCGAGGTGATGTTCCGCTCCGGCGAGGTGGACTGGGCCCTGGCCGAGGCCTTCGCGTTCGGCAGCCTCCTCGACGAGGGCACCTCCGTGCGCCTGGCCGGCCAGGACTCCCGGCGTGGCACCTTCTCGCAACGGCACTCGATGCTCTTCGACTACCACACCGGTGCGCAGTACCTGCCGCTGAGCGCCCTCGCGTCGCCGCCCCACACCGAGTTGTGGATCTACGACTCGCTGCTCAGCGAGTACGCCGCGCTGGGCTTCGAGTACGGCTACTCGGTGGTGAGCCCGACCACGCTCGTGATGTGGGAGGCCCAGTTCGGCGACTTCGCCAACGGCGCCCAGATCATCATCGACCAGTTCATCGTCGCGGCCGAGGACAAGTGGGAACAGACCTCCGGCCTCGTGATGCTCCTGCCCCACGGCTACGAGGGCCAGGGCCCGGAACACTCCTCGGCCCGACTCGAGCGGTTCCTCACGCTGTGCGCCGAGGACAACATCCAGGTGTGCCAGCCCACGAGCGCGGCGCAGTACTTCCACCTGCTCCGCCGGCAGGTCCGCCGCAGCGTGGCCAAGCCCCTCGTGGTGGCCACCCCCAAGTCGGGATTGCGGGACAAGCGGTGGCGCTCACCGGTGGACGCGCTCACCCACGGCACCTTCGAGGAGCTGATCGGCGACGCGTCGCCGTCGCTCGACGAGGCCTCGGTCACCCGCCTGGTACTGGCGAGCGGCAAGGTGGGCGTGGAGGCTGCCGCCCGCCGCGACCAGCTGGGTGCGGCCACCGCAGTGGCACGCGTGGAGCAGCTGTACCCTTGGCCGTACGAGGCGCTCGCCAAGGAGCTCAGCCGCTACCCCAACTGCCGGGAGATCGTCTGGCTCCAGGAGGAGCCGGAGAACATGGGCGCCTGGAACCAGATCAAGGGCCGCCTCTACGAGGCCCACGGCGAGGACATGGAGATCCGTCGGGTGAGCCGGGCCGACGAGGCCAGCCCCGCCACGGGGAGCCATGCGATCCACGCCCAGGAGCAGGACATGCTCCTCGCTGCGGCGTTCGCCCCGCTGGAGGCGAAGACCCGCTCCGAGTTCCACTGACCCGTCGGGGGATCAGTCGACGGGGCTGATCCCCCGGT
This sequence comes from uncultured Actinomycetes bacterium, assembly GCA_903868545.1. Lineage (GTDB taxonomy): Bacteria > Actinomycetota > Acidimicrobiia > Acidimicrobiales > Microtrichaceae > CAIPVR01. The sequence goes on along the minus strand of CAIPVR010000163.1, from coordinate 2,353 downwards.
TCACCACCGCGGAACGGATCCGCTCCTCCGACTCGGCGCGCTCGTCGGGCTCGTGCGGGTGGTGGAGCACACCGCCGGTGTCGGGCAGCCCGGCCGTGCCGAGGAGCTCCTCCTCGTGGCCGGCGACGCCGAGGGCCCCGCTCACGTCGATGTGCGGCCGTTCCGCCTCGGTGGGACCGCCGTCGCCCTGCTCCGTCATGCGGGCACCCTATCCCCGTCGAACCCCGCAGCGACCGGCGTCGGCCGACGCCGGCGCCACTCGGCCGGGGCGCAGCACGTGCGTCGTCGTGCGACTCCGGGCGAACTCGCACAGCGACGCACCGGCCGACCCCCGCACACACCCGCCGACCCGGGCCACACCCCCCGGTGACGTCGGCGGTGAGTGCCGACCGAAGGCCTAGGGGGCCGACAGGTCGAGGCCGGTCACCACCGCGAGCTCGGCGAGCGCAGCGTCGGGGTCCACCACCTTGATCGTGGTCATCCCCATCTCCCGTGCCGGCTTGAGGTTGACACCGAGGTCGTCGAGGAAGACGGCCTCGTCCGCGGTGATGCCGAGCTCCTCGAGTGCGATCTCGTAGAAGCGGCGCTCCGGCTTGCGGCAGCCGACCCGCGAGGACTCGACCACCACGTCGAAGAGGTCCACCAGCTCGTGGAAGCTGCCACCGCTCGACCAGTCCGGCGAACCGGTGAGGAAGTTGTTCGTGAGGAGCCCGGTGGCGAACTGCTCACGACATGCGCGCAGCGCGGCCACCATGCTCGGGCGCACCTCGCCGCGGAGGCACTCGAGCACGCGCGCGCCGTCGACCTCGTGGCCGAGGTCGCGCGCCTCCGACTCGAACGCGACGACGAACTCGTCGATGTCGAACTCGCTCCGCTCGAGGCGCGCCCACGCGTTCGTGTCGGGGTTCGTCGCGTTGACGGACCGGAGGAAGCCGTCGGGCAGTCCGACGTCGCGTTCGTACGCGGCGAACGCCTCGAACGGGCTCGTGAGGATGACACCGCCGAAGTCGAACAACACCGCGCGCAGCACGCGCTGATCGTACGACTGGTGAACGCGCGCGCACATCGTGCGATGATGTCCGCCGCTTTCACCGCGTCAGCTGCTTCACTAAGGCACGAGATGTCTGCAGACCACCTCGTCGTCGACGGGTCCAACATCGCGACCGAGGGACGAACCGCCCCGTCGCTCGCCCAGCTCAACGACGCCGTCATCGACTTCACCCGCGACCACCACTTCGACAACGTCGTCGTCGTTGTCGACGCGACGTTCCCGAACCGCGTCGACGACGACGAACGCGCGCAGTTCGAGGAGGCGGTGCTCGCGGGCGAGATCCTCACGCCGCCTGCGGGTGCCGTCGGGCGCGGTGACGCGTTCGTCCTCCAGATCGCCGACCGCACCGGCGCGACGATCCTGTCGAACGACTCCTTCCAGGAGTTCCACGGCACCTACTCATGGCTCTTCGATGACGGCCGACTCTGGGGCGGGAAGCCGGTCCCCGGCGTGGGCTGGGTGTTCGTCGCCCGCTCCCCGGTCAAGGGCCCGGTGAGCCGGCGGGCCATGAAGGAGGCCAAGCAGGCGCCCCGGACGAAGGGCACCACGCCCGCCGCCGGCTCCGCTGCCGAGCGCAAGGAGCGGTCCGCCCGCAGCGGATCGTCCAGGAAGAAGACTGCGGCGAAGAAGGCACCCGCCGCTGCGCCCGACACCGCCCCGATGGCGAAGGACGGCGGTTCCCGACGCCGGCGCGGCCGTGGCGGCGGGAACTCCGAACCGATCAACACCCCGGTGGCGTTCCTGGCATTCGTCACCAACCACCAGCCGGGCGCCGTCGTCGACGCCACCGTGGTGGAGTTCACCTCCCACGGCGCCTACGTGGAGGTGGACGGCGCCCGCTGCTACGTCCCGTTGAAGTCGATGGGTGACCCCGCCCCCCGCTCGGCACGCGAGGTGCTCGAGATGGGGGCCGTTCGCCCGTTCATCGTGCAGGGCTTCGACACCCCCCGTCGGGGTATCGACCTTGCACTCGCCGGTTCCGACGTCGTCGGCCCCGGTACCTCCGACCTGCCGGCCTCGACGCCCCCCCGTGGTGGCGACGCGTCCGCCGGGGAGGAACCCCATCCACCCACGAAGGAGCCCTCCGAGGAGGCAACTGTGGCAGCAACCAAGAAGGCCCCGGCCAAGAAGAAGGCCCCGGCCAAGAAGAAGGCACCCGCCAAGAAGGCCCCGGCCAAGAAGAAGGCACCGGCCAAGCGGGCTCCGGCGAAGAAGAAGGCACCCGCCAAGCGGGCGCCCGCCAAGAAGAAGGCACCCGCCAAGCGGGCGCCCGCCAAGAAGAAGGCACCCGCCAAGCGGGCG
>CAIPVR010000162.1 GCA_903868545.1 uncultured Actinomycetes bacterium | reverse complement strand
TCGAGCACCAGGCGGACCGAGCCGCGGTCGAGCGACCGCACGCCCACGGTGCCGTCCCGCAGGGAGAGGTCGCCCTGGATGCCCTCCAGCCGGTAGTCGGCGGTACGGACGGGCAGGTCGGCGAGCGTGCCGTCCGTGACCCGGATGGTGATCCGGTCGACGTCACCGGTGAACAACGCCGGCCACACGACCGGCCGCCAGGCCGAGGACCCGACCGTGACCTCAGAGTTGGTGACCAGTCCGCCGCGCTCGAGACGCCCGCGGATCTCCGACGCGGCGTACGACCGGCCGAACCGCTCGGTGGCCACCAGCAGGAACAGGAGGGCCAGCACCACGGCCACCACGACGGCGGCCCGGCGTCGGCCCCGCGACGGACCGGGCCCGGGCGGGCTCGCAGTCGGGCGGTCGGCGGAGCCGCCGGCCGCCCAGACCGGGACCTCGTCCCACGACGCACCGGCCGCGGCGCCGGAACGGTCGGGTTCCTCCCCGACGGGGTCGGACGGGTCCGCCGGCGCCGTTCGGCGGGTGCTGGTCATCGGTGGCGAGGGTACGGGTCGGTCGGCGACCGGGCGGCGCGGACCGGACGGGGGACCGGTCAGTCCACGCCCACCGAGGTGAGCACCTCGGCCGGGTCCGCCACCATTCCCACGTAGAAGGTGCCGAACTCCCCGTACTGGGCGGAGGCCTCGTCGAAGCGCATGGTGTACACGACCTCCTTCACGTCGTCGGGGTGCACGCAGAACAGGGTCACGCCCCACTCGTGGTCGTCGGTGCCGGTGGAACCCGTGACCACCTGCAGTACCCGGCCGGCGAACTTCCGGCCCGACGCGCCGTGCTCGTACATGAGTTCCTTGCGACGGTCGTAGTCGAGCGCGAACCAGTTGGCGCCCACCTCGCGCCGCTTGGACATCGGGTAGAAGCAGAACGCCGGCTTCCCCTCGGGCGGCAGCTGCGGGTGGAGGCGCGCGTTGCGCATCTCGTCGGGCACGCCCTTCGCGTACTCCGACACCTCGGTGAGCGAGACGTAGCTGTCCACCACGTCGAGTCCTGCGGTCACCAGGTCGGTCTGGAGCCGGCGCAGGTGCCACTGGTCCTCCGCCAGCGCCATCACGCAGAGGTCGGACTTGTGGCCGAGCATCGAGGCCGTGACCACCTGGTCGCCACGGGCCTGCGCCGCCTTCAGCGCACCGAGCACCTCCTCGCGGTCCACCAACGGGGTGACCTTGCAGAACAGGTGCACGACGGCGAGGCCGACGCTCGGCCGGGCGGGTTCGGTCATGGCTCCGAGTGTAGGGACGGGCCCGTCGGAGGGGTAAGCGTGCGCCGGCCGGTCAACCGGGCCGCACCTCCACCACCGCCGTGTACGACGGGATGTGGGAACCGGGTTCGCGGTGCGACGGGTCGTGCGGCACCAGCACGTTGCCCTCCGGCCAGTGGACCTGGAGGCTCTTCCGGGGGAGCCGGGCCAGGCGGACACGGCCCCGCAGCTCACCCACCTCCGAGCGAAGGAGCACCGGATCGCCGGCGCCGAGGCCGAGGTCGGCCGCGTCGGCCGGGTCCATGTAGACGGCGTCGCGGGCGGCACCGGTGAGCGGGTCCACCTCGCGCCACACGATCGAGTTGAACTGCTTGCCGCGACGGGACGTGACCACGAACCGGCCCTCGGGCACGTCCACCAGCGGTGGTTCCACCGGGCTGAACCGCCCGCGGCCGCTCGGGGTGGGGAACCGCCCGTCGGAACAGAGGTGGCGCCCTCCCCACTGGACCGCGTCGCCGGTGCGTTCGAGGTGCTCGATGCCGGCGTACGCCGGCACCACGCGGGCGATCTCGGCCCGCAGCGCCCGGTTGTCGGCCCAGTCGAACGCGCCGGCGCGCTCCGGCCGGGCACGGGCCACCAGTTCGCCGAACAGGCGCCACTCCGTGCGGGCCTCCCCCACCTGGCGGGTGATCTCCGGCGAGTACGCGACACGGCGCTCGGTGGTGGTGGAGGTGCCGCCCCCCTCCTGCTCGTAGCGGGTGGTGACGGGCAGGAGCAGCACGTCGTCGCCGGGCACGAGCATCTGGGAGGTCACCACCACGTCCTGGTGGATGCGGGTGGGCACCGCGTCCAGCGCGGCGCGCACGGTGGGCGGGTCGGGCAGCACGTCGAGGAAGTTGCCGCCCGAGATCCACCACACGTCCAGGTGGCCCGCACGGGCCGCGTCCACCTGCTCCGGGGCGGTGAGCCCCGCGGCGCCGGGGACGGGGAACCCCCAGTGCCCCTCGAGCGCGGCGGCATTGCCGGCGGTCACGTCCAGCCCACCGGGGAGGGCGGTGGCGTACGCGCCCATCTCGGCGCCGCCCTGCACCCCGGAGTGGCCGCGGATCGGCATGAGCCCCGCGCCGTTGCGCCCGACGTTGCCCCGCGCGAGGGCCACGTTCACCACCCCTCGCACACCGTCCACACCGAACGTGTGCTGCGTGATGCCCATCGACCAGACGAGGACGGCTCCGCTGGCCGAGCCGTACAGGTCGCAGAACGACGCGAGGGTGGCCTCGTCGATGCCGGCGTCGAGCAGCAACCCGGCCGGATCGAGCGAGTCGAGGTGGGCCGCGAGCTCGTCCCAACCCTCGGTGTGCCCGGCGACGAAGCGCTCGTCGACCCGTCCGTCGGCCCGCAGTCGTTGCAGCACCGCGAGCGAGAACGCCACGTCGCCGCCGGGCCGCACCGGCACGTGGAGGTCGCAGATGCGGGTGCCGAACACCGCGGACTCGGCCGAGCTCGGCACCCAGTACCGCTCGAGGCCCGGCTCGAGGTAGGGGTTGACCACCACCACCTTCGTGCCGCGACGCTTGGCCGCGTCGAGGTACTTCATGAACACCGGCTGGTTGTTGGCCGGGTTGGTGCCCCACAGGACCACGAGGTCGGTCTCGAGCACGTCACGCAGCGAGCACGTGGAGGCGGCCACGCCGATCGTGGCCCTGAGGCCCAGCGTGGACGGCGCGTGACAGACGCGGGCGGCCGAGTCGACATGGGGTGTGCCGAGGGCCCGGGCCGCCTTGCCCGCCACGTAGTACGTCTCGTTGGTGAGCCCGCGCGAGGTGAGGTACATCGCCACCCGCTCCGGTGGCGCGGCGCCCAGTGCGACGCCCGCGGCGTCGAGCGCCTCGGACCAGGTGATCCGGCTGAACCCGCGCTCGCCGCGACGGCGCCGCATCGGGTGGCCGAGCCGGCCGAACGCCCGCAGCTCCGCGCCGGTGCGGGCCTCGAGCGCTGCGGCGTCCGCGAGCAGGCCGGGATCCAGCGCGTCGGCGGTGTTGAACTCGAGCAGTTCGAGCCGGGTGGTGCAGAGGTGGACCCCGTCGATCGTCCAGTCGTGCAGGCCCGCCACCCCGAGCGCGCACCCGTCGCACACGCCCTGCGTCAGCACCTTCCAGGCATACCCCCCGTGGTGGGCGTTCTCACGGGCGATGCGGACCATGTCCTTGTAGTGGCGCGGCTTCTGCCGGGTGATCCCGTTCGGCGAGAGTCCCGCCCACAGGTCGGGGTGCAGGCCCAGCCGCCGCGCGGCCCGGGCCACCGGCGCGGGCAGCCGTACCCCGTCGGGAACGTCCGGTCCGACCGACGCGTTCATCGCTCGGAGCCCCGGTCGTCGACGAGGTCGTCACCCGCGTAGACGGTCACACGGTCCCCGCGTGCGAAGCCGCACAGCACCAGCCCGGCACGGCGGGCCGTGGTCACGGCGAGCGAGCTGGCGGCGCTCACCGACACCAGCGCCGCGAACCCCGCGGCCCACGCCTTCTGGACCATCTCGAAGCTGGCCCGGCCCGACACCCACAGCACCAGCCCGTGGGCGGGGAGGTCGCCGTCGAGCAGCAGACGGCCGACCACCTTGTCGACCGCGTTGTGACGGCCGATGTCCTCACGTACCACCAGGACGTCGCCGTCGGCGGTGCAGGCCGCCGCGGCGTGGCTGCCCCCCGTGGTGGCGAACAGCGCCTGCTGCGGCGCCACCCGGTCACCGAGCGAACCGAGCACGCCCGTCGCGAGGCGGAACCCGTCGGGCACCGCGAGCGGCGCGAGCCGCTCGGTGAGCGAGTCGATCGCGTCGGCACCGCAGATCCCGCACGACGAGGTGGTGGTACCGAGGCGCGCGGCCGGCCCGGCGACCGGGCCGTCGGGCTGCACGGTCACCACGTTGAAGCCGGTGTCCACCGCGGAACCGGTGGCGCAGTAGCGGATGCCGGCCACACCCACCGGATCGCCACCGGGCCCGCGCAGCACACCCTCGGCGTGGCACCAGCCGGCGGCGAGTTCGTAGTCGTGGCCCGGGGTCCGCATCGTGGTGGCCACGGTCGTGTCGGCGAGTCGGATCTCCAGTGGCTCCTCCACCAGGAGGTCCTCCGGGCCGCGGGTGGGGTCGGTACCGCCCCGCCGGCGGGCCAGGACGGTGTCGACGCGTGCTCGGGCCACCGACGGATGCTACGAGCCGGAGAGGAAGGCGGCGGCCTCGGTCCCGCCGTAGATCATGGCCACCACCACGATCAGCACTCCGAAGGCCAGCCGGATCGTGCGGTCCGACGCCCCGATCGTGATGTGGGCACCGACCCGTGCCCCGGGCACCACGCCCACCATGAGCGGGAGGGCGAACAGCCAGTCGATGTGGCCGAGCACGGCGTGGGTCACCAGGGCCGGGACGGAGAAGATCGCCACGGCCACCAGGCTGGACGCCACCGCGGAGCGCATGGGGATCCGCAGCGGACCGGTCATCACCGGCACCATCACGATGCCGCCGCCCACGCCGAGCAGACCGGCCACGAAACCCGACAGTGCTCCCACGAGCGCGAGGAGCACGAGCGGACGCCGGGCGCCCGGTCCCTCGGCGCGCGGGTCGGCCGCCAGCGCGGTGTCGGTCTCGGAGGCCTCGACACCCTCGAGCAGTTCGTCCACCCCGGCGGCCTCCGCCGGCGCCACGAGGACCGCTGCCTCCGTGGGCGGCCCGGCCGCACGCCGGCCGCCCCGGGCGACCGAGATCCCCGACCAGAGCATCAGCACCGCGGTGAGGACCATGAGGAGGCGGCCGTCGACGCGGGCCGACGCCAACGCCCCACCCAGGGCGAACACCGACCCGGCGACGCCCAGCGACAGGGCCACCCGCCACTCGACGAGCCCCTCACGGGCGTAACGGAGCGTGCCGGACACGGCCCCGGGCAGGATCGCCGGGACGGTGGAGCCGACGGCCTCGATGGGCGTGGCGCCGAGCAGCCGCACCGCCGGGGTGGTGATGACGGCGCCGCCCACCCCGAGCAGCGCCGAGAGGACGCCGGCGCCGAAGCCCACCAGCACGGTGAGCAGCACCACGGCGACGTCCGAGAACTGCACGTCGGCAGTCTGACAGGCGCGGCACGGGCGGCCCGGAGGCCGCCCGTGACGTCACGCTCGTGGGTCGGTCGCCCGACCGGGGGGACTCAGAAGTCCATGTCCCCCATGCCACCGCCGGGCGCACCGGCCGCCGCCTTCTCCGGGGCGTCGGCCACGACGGCCTCGGTGGTGAGGAACAGTGCGGCGATCGAGGCCGCGTTCTGCAGCGCCGAGCGGGTGACCTTGGCGGCGTCGATGATGCCGGCAGCCACCAGGTCCTCGTACTCGCCGGTGGCCGCGTTGAGGCCCTCCGCCGGGGCGGGCAGGTTGCGCACCCGCTCGACGATCACGCCGCCCTCGAGGCCGGCGTTCTCGGCGATCTGCTTGATCGGTCCCTCGAGCGCCCGGGCGATGATCTTCGCCCCGGTCGCCTCGTCGCCCTCGAGCTTCTGCGCGAGGTCCTCCACCGCGGCCTGGGCACGGAGCAGGGTGACACCGCCGCCGGCGACCACACCCTCCTCGATCGCGGCCTTGGTGGTGCTGACCGCGTCCTCGATGCGGTGCTTCTTCTCCTTGAGCTCCACCTCGGTGGCGGCACCGACCTTCAGGACGGCCACGCCCCCGGACAGCTTCGCGAGGCGCTCCTGGAGCTTCTCCCGGTCGTAGTCGGAGTCGGTCTTGTCGATCTCGGCCTTGATCTGGGCGATGCGGCCGTCGAGGTCCTCCTTGGAGCCGG
>CAIPVR010000161.1 GCA_903868545.1 uncultured Actinomycetes bacterium | reverse complement strand
GACCTTCTGCACCACGCCGCCGTACCCGACGCGCCGAACCGGGGGACCCCCACGTGAACGCACCTGACCTGACCCTGCTCGACCCATGGCTCCGCTACCTGTGGGACACCGGCGCCACCGACCTCCACCTCGCGGCCGGCACGCCACCCCGGGTGCGCATCGACGGCCGGCTCCTCGCCGTGCCCGAGGCCGCCCCGCTCACCACCGAACAGGTGCAGGCCATGACCGACGGCCTGCTGCCCCCCGGTGAGCGGGAGACGTTCCGTCGGGACCGCCAGATCGACTTCGCGTTCTCGTGGGCCGAGACGGCCCGCTTCCGGGTGAACGCCTTCCACCAGCTCGACCGCCCGGCGCTCGCGTTGCGCCTCATCCCCAGCCAGATCCCCACCCCCGAGCAGCTGGGACTGCCGGGGGTGGTGGGCAGCCTCCTCAACAAGCCGCACGGCCTGGTGCTCGTGACCGGCCCGACCGGCTCGGGCAAGAGCACCACGCTGGCCTCGATGATCGGCTGGATCAACCAGAACAAGCCGGTGCACATCCTCACCGTGGAGGACCCGGTGGAGTACGTGCACCCGCCGGCCATGGCGCTGGTGAACCAGCGCGAGGTGGGCGCGGACGCCCGCTCCTTCGAGGACGCGCTGCGGGCCGCGCTCCGCGAGGACCCGGACGTGGTGCTCGTGGGCGAGATGCGCGACCTCGAGTCGATCGCCCTCACCCTCACGCTCGCCGAGACCGGCCACCTGGTGTTCGCCACGCTGCACACCAACGACACGGCCCAGACGATCGACCGCATCATCGACGTGTTCCCGCCGTCGCAGCAGGACCAGGTGCGCACCCAGCTCTCGATGGCGCTGCAGGCGATCATCGCCCAGCGTCTGGTGCCCCGCATCGGCGGCGGCCGCGTGGCCGCCTACGAGATCCTCATGGGCACCAACGCGGTGACGAACCTCATCCGTGAGGGGAAGATCCGCCAGATCCGCAACGCGCTGGCCACCGGCGTGCGCGACGGCATGCAGGTGCTCGAGCAGCACCTGGGCCAGCTGGTGAGCCAGGGCGTGATCACGCTCGAGGACGCCCAGGCGGTGAGCGTGCACCCCGAGGACATCACCGGCCTCAACATGGGCCAGCAGGCGGGCCAGCCGGCCGCCGTCGGCAGTTGAGCGCAGCAGGCTGGGTGCTGCTGGCCGGCGGCGTGCTCGCCGGCCTGTTCGTCGGGTCCTTCTGCAACGTGGTCATCGACCGCCTGCCGCTCGCGCTCGACGGGCCCAACGAGTACGGCGAGTTGTGGGACACCAACCCGTGGGGCCACGTGCTCGGCGTGGGGGAGGGGGCCGACAGCCGGTCGCGCTGCTCCGAGTGCGGTGAGCAGCTGCGCTGGAGCGACAACATCCCCGTGGTCAGCTACCTGCGGCTGCGGGGCCGGTGCCGGGCGTGCGGGGAGCCCTACGGCGCCTACCACCTGTGGGTGGAGCTGTTCGTGCCGGTCGCCTGGCTGCTCGTCACCTGGGGCGTGGTGCACTTCCAGGGCTGGACGTGGGCGCTGGTGCCGTACCTGGTCCTCGTGCCGGTGGGGGCCGTGGTGGCCACCATCGACCTGCACACGCTGATCGTGCCCACCCGGGTGGTGTGGCCCGCCGCCGCGGTCACCGCGGTGATGTGCGTGGCCGTGGCCGGCCTGGAGGGACAGTGGGCCTGGCTGGCCGGCACCGCCGTGGGTGTGGTGGGCCTCGCCGGGCCGCTGTTCCTGCTGTGGTTCGCCCTGCCCGCCGGAATGGGCTTCGGCGACGTGCGCCTCTCGGTGCTGCTCGGCCTGGTGGTGGGGCTGGCCGCGGCGAGCACGGGCGCGGCCTGGCCCTGGAGCCTGGTGCTCGCGGTGATGGTCCTCGCGCTCAGCTCGGCGCTCGGGATCCTGCTCGCCATCGTCCGGCGGAGCCGCAAGGTGCCCTTCGGTCCGGCGCTGGTGCTCGGCACGCTGATCTGCGTCACCTTCGCTCGGCCGATCCTGGAGCCGTTCACCGGCTGAGGTCCGCCCGCCCGGGCCCGTCCGCCCGGGCCGTCCGGCCGTCGGGGCCGTCAGGGCGTCGGGGCCGGGATGCCGGCCGCCGCCGGGTCGAGGAAGCCGCCCGCCACCTGCACCATCCCGTTGGCGGCCACGATGTCGTTGCGGGTGAGCGGGACGCCGGCGATCCGCACGCGGGTGCCTTCCACCGTGGCCGGCAGCGTGGCCCCGTCCACGGTGGTCACCTCGCCGCCACCCCCCTGCACCAGGCCCGCCGCCGTCACGCGGCCCTTCAGCACCTGTGAGCGCAGCAGGTCGGTGGCGGCGTCGCGGTCGGCGGCGAGGCGGGCCCGTTCCTCCGGGCCCACCGCGGCCACGGCGTCGGCGTCGGGCACCACGAAGGTGATCGGGCCCCGGGAGGTGAGCACGGACGTATCGGCGGCGGCCACGAGGTCCATGAACGGCGCGAACTGCGGGTCGAGCCCCACGAGCTCCTCCACGTCGCTGCGGGCCGACGGCGGCCCCTGCGTGGTGGAGGTGCGCCGCGGTGCGGCGTCGTCGCCGTCGCTGCAGGCCGTCGACACCAGCGCGGTGCCGAGCAGGCCCAGCGCCACGGCGACCGCCACCGCCACCGTGGCGGCCGTGGTGCGCACCCGCGGCACCTAGGGCTGGCCGCCGCCGGCGTGGTCCTCGAGGAACCGGCGCCGTGCCGCCTCCTCGGTGGCGTCCCACGCCGGGTCGTGGCTGGCGCCGGCCTCGTCGGCCACCATCCGCTGCGCCTGGACCTGTGCGAAGGCCAGGAACGGGTCGTCGATCTCGGGCAGGGAGCCGTCGGGCTCGGGCAGCCGTCCGCCGAGCTGGACCCGGATCCGCTCCTCCACCGACACCCAGTCCGGGTGGTGCGGGAAGCCGCCGAGGTCGGCCATGCTCCGCACGAGTTGCAGGCGGGTCCACGCCTCCATCGGGTCGTCCGGCCACGCCGGGGTGGTGCCGTCGGCGGTGGCCCCGGCGCCGGCGAACGGGTCGAGCGGGCCGTCGGACATGGCCCGAACGCTACCCCGCCTGCGGGCTGGCCCGCCCGGCGATCACGATGCGGCGGGCGAGCAGGTCCTCGTCGTCCACGGCGTCGAGGTAGCGCTGCTCCCGCAGGGCGGCGAGGCCGCACGGCGGCTCGTCGACGTCCACCACCACCTCGTCGAACGCCGTGGCCCGGAACAGCCGCTCCCAGTCCGAGCGGCGGAGCCGGTTCACCCAGATGCTGCGCCGCGACGTCATCAGGTCCCACATCCACTGCGGATAGCGCAGGAAGTCGTACATCGTGGCCGCCTCCCGACGGCCGCCGTGGTGGCTCTCGAGATCCACGTAGGCCACGTGCACGCCGCCCGGGCGCAGGACACGGCGCGCCTCGGCCAGCATGGCCGCCGGGTCGCGCAGGTGCTCGAGCACCGACGACGACCACACCACGTCGAAGGTGGCGTCGGCCCACGGCAGGTGGGCGGCCGGGCCCACCCGCAGGTCCACCCCCAGGCCGGCCACCGTCGAGGGGTCGGCGTAGTCCGCGACGTCGAACGCCGAGCAGCGGGCCCCCGCATCCCTCGCCCTGCCGAGCAGCCCGAGGCCCTGTCCGGGTCCGAGCTCGAGCACCCGGGCGCCGCGCAGGCCGTCCACCCCGCCGGGCACCCGTTCGGTGAGCCGGGCGAACATCGCGGCGGCGAGGCCCGGGTCGTCCATCACCCCGGTCACGTGGCGCGCCTCGGCCCGGGCGCGCACGGCGCCCACGGCCATCAACAGGTTGAGCGCCACGTCGCGGGGAGGGAACACGGACCGCCTTCTTTCCCCCGACGACGGTACCGGTACCCTTGGGCGAAGCGTTCCGGGACCGACCAGGAGGGGCCACGTGAGCACGACGCAGGTCATGAGGGCACTCCGCATCCTGGCGCTCGGTCTGGCCGCGATCGCCGCGGTGGTGGTCTTCGTGGTCGGCGGTCGTGACGGTGGCCAGGACTGGCAGGTGCCGGCACTCGTGCTGATCGGCGTGCTGGCCCTGATCGTGGCGCTCATCACCTCGCCCTATACGCGGCCCGTCGTCGCGGTGCCGGTCGCCCCCACGCGCGACGTGCGGCCGGTGGTGCCCGGGGGCGTGGCCGGGGTCGCCGCCCTGCACGGTGCCGGACCCCACCACCTCGCCGAACCCTCCACCGCCGAGACCGGCCCGGTCGCCGGTCTGCCCGCCGATGCCCACGGTCTCCCCGGCGTGGTGGTACCCGCCAGTTCCTTCCCCGACGCCGGCCACTCCCACGGGCCCGTGATCGCGGTGCACGACCAGGCGCCGCCCCCGCCGCTGCACGCGGTGCTCGCCCCGCCGTCGGCCGCCCCGCCGGGCACGCCGCCGGTGCCACCCCCGGCACCCGGGTTCACCGCATCGTCGCCCGACTCGGTGATGGTGGACCTCCGCCCGGAGACCGACGACCCGATGGTCACCCGCCTGCTCGACCGGCCCCCGCCCGCTCCCGGCGACCGTGCCGACGTGGCCGCCCCCGCCGTGGGCGACACGCCGCCGCCCCCGCCGCCCTCCTCACCCCCGCCGCCCTCCT
>CAIPVR010000160.1 GCA_903868545.1 uncultured Actinomycetes bacterium | reverse complement strand
GGCGTCCTCGGTGGGCCAGGCGATGGGCGACCCGCTCGACCGCGTGCCGCTGGTGGCGCTCGTCCACCGGCTGGCGCTGCTGGTGGAGGAGGTGGACGGGGTGCGCCGGGTGGAGGCCAACCCGGTCATCAGCTCGGGAGCTGGGGCGTGGGTGGCCGACGTGGAGGTGGTGGTGGGCGATCCGGTGGAGGACTTCGCGGTCCGCCGCCTCGACTGACCCGCCGGCCCTGCGAAGCCCCGCGAAATTGGGGTCCGCACCGCCCGGAAGGGGCGTGCAGGGTCCGGAGAACAGCGGCGGACGGGAGAGCGGGCGACGGCGGACGGGTCAGGCCCGGGGTAGGCCGAGCATCCGGTTCCCGATGATGTCGCGCAGGATCTGCGTGGTGCCGCCCATGATCGTGTAGGCGGGCGCGTAGCAGAGGTTGCGCGACACCCGGTTCGCCAGCAGCGCCTCCGCGCCGAGGACCGACCCGCAGAAGTCCGCCACCCGCTGCTCGAACTCGGTGCACGCGGTCTTGGTGATGGCGGACCACCCGGGCGGTGCCTGGCCCACGACCTCGCGCAGCACCATCAGGCGGCCCACCCGGTAGAAGCCCTCCAGTGCGGCGATCCGCTGGCGCACCCGAAGGTCGGTGGTGTCCGCCGCCGGCAGCACGTCGAGGTAGAGCCGCCGGTTCGACACGAGACGGTCGATCCCGCCCCGCTCGTGTTCCATCTGGCGCATCACCTGCTTGAAGCTGCCGTTCTCCGTGCCGACCAGACAGTCGGCGGGGACCTCCACGCCGTCGAGGTGCACCTCGCAGAAGTGGGCGTTGCCGGTGGCGTCCACGATCGGCCGCACCTCGATGCCGGGGGAGCGCATGTCCACCACGAACTCGCTCAGGCCGGCGTGGGGCGGCGCGTCCGGGTCGGTCCGGGCGATGAGGTAGCACCAGTCGGCCGACGCCGCACCCGACGTCCAGACCTTCTGGCCGTGCACCACCCAGGTGTCCCCGTGCCGCTCGGCGCGGGTGCGCAACGATGCGACGTCGGAGCCGGCGTCGGGCTCGCTCATGCCGATGCACCACCCCGAGGTGCCGGCGACGATGTCGGGAAGCCATCGCCGCCGTTGTCCGGGTGTGCCGTACTGCAGCAGCGTGGGACCGATCTGCCGGTCGGCGAACCAACTGGTGGCCACCGGTGCGCCCTCGGAGATGAGCGCCTCGAAGACCACGAACCGTTCCAGGGGTGAACGGCCGCCGCCACCCTCCTCCACCGGCCAGGTCATGCCGAGCCACCCGCGGGCGGCGAGCTCCAGCGAGAACTCGCGCGACGTGCCGATCAGCCAGGAGTCCTCCTGGAGGTCGCACTCGGCCGCGGCCGCCCGGCCGACCAGCCGGGCCTCGTCGGCCAGTTCGGCCAGCGCCGCGTCCGCTCCGAAGTCGGGGCCGCCGTGCCGGGTGGCGGCGCTCATCCCCCGAGTACCCGCTGGTCGTCGAACCCGGGGCCCCCGTGCCGACGCACGGCGCTCATCCCCCGAGTCCGGAGTCGGGGGCGAAACCGGGGTCGCCGGTGGTGATCCAGCGGTGCAGTGCCTCGAACGGGTAGATGCCGGTTGCGTGCCCGTCGTTCCAGGTGATGCCCAGACCCCACGCGCCCACGACCTCGGCGTCGGTGACCGACAGGGCCGGCGGGTCCGGGCGACCGGCGGGCGGCCAGGGCGCGCCACCCTGCTGTCGGGCGGCGCGGCAGCCGGCGCAGGGGCACGCCAGGCGCAGCGCCACCAGGCCGACCGAGCCCGTCGTCCCGTCGTCGAAGGCGAGCCGCAGCTCCATCGCTCCCCGGTCGACGGTGATGGAGGTCACCTCGGGGACGGATTCCTGGCGGCCGGACACGGGCGCATCCTGCCAGCACCGCTACCGTTCCGCCCATGCGCGCGGTGGTGCTCGACTCCTACGGCGGTCCCGAGGTGCTCACCCTCCGGGAGGTGCCCGACCCCGTGCCGGGCCCGGAGGAGCTACTGGTGGAGGTGGCCGCCACCGCGGTGAACCGCGCCGACCTCCTGCAGCGGATGGGTCTCTACCCGGGACCATCGATGACCCACGAGATCCCGGGATTGGAGTTCGCCGGGACGGTCGCGGCGGTGGGCGAACGGGTCGACCCGGGCCGGGTGGGGGTGCAGGTCATGGGCATCGTCGGCGGCGGCGCGTACGCGGAGCGGCTGGTGGTCCACGAACGCCAGGTGATGCCGGTCCCGGCGGCGGTGGGCCTGCCGGCGGCCGGCGCCGTCCCCGAGGTGTTCATCACGGCCTACGACGCACTCGTGCTCCAGGGTGGCCTGACCGCCGGTGGATGGGCGCTCGTGCACGCCGGGGCGAGTGGCGTGGGGACCGCGGCGATCCAGCTCGCCCACGCGGTGGGCGCCCGGGTGGCCGTGACGTGCTCGACCGGGAAGGTGGCGGCCTGCCACGAACTGGGTGCGGACGTGGTGGTGGACCGCCATGAACAGGACTTCGTGGAGGTGCTCGCCGGCGCCACGGCAGGGACCGGTGTGGACGTGGTGCTCGACACGGTGGGCGGCGACTACGTCGCCCGCAACGTCGCGGTCGCCGCCGTGGGCGGGAGGATCCTGCAGGTGGGGGTGATGGGTGGCGGGCGCGCCGAGGTGCCGGCCGGGGAGCTCCTGCGCAAGCGGGTGCAGTGGATCGGCACGGTGCTGCGGGGCCGGCCCCTCGAGGGCAAGATCGCCGTGACACAGCGCTGCGCGCACGACCTGGTGCCGCTGTTCGAGACGGGGGTGCTCCGGCCCGTGATCGACTCGTCCTACGCCCTCGACGAGGTGGCGGCGGCGCACGAGTACGTCGGGGCCGACCGCAACGTCGGGAAGGTCCTGCTCAGGGTCGCCACCGTGTGAGCACGGCGGCGGGGGGTGACCGGAGCGCTCAGCGACGCTCGATCGGCACGTAGTCCCGGACCGGATGGCCCACGTACAGCTGGCGGGGCCGGTAGATGCGGCTGTCCTGGGCCAGCAGCTCCATGTAGTGGGCGAACCACCCGGCGGTGCGGGGGATGGCGAACAGCACCGTGAACATGTCCATGGGGAAGCCCATGGCCTGGTAGATGAGCCCGGAGTAGAAGTCGACGTTGGGGTAGAGCTTGCGGTCGGTGAAGTAGCTGTCCGACAGCGCCACCTCCTCGAGCTTCAGGGCGATGTCGAGGAGCGGGTTCTTGCCGGTCACCTCGAACACCTCGTCCGCGGTGCGCTTGATGATCCGGGCCCGCGGGTCGTAGTTCTTGTAGACGCGGTGGCCGAATCCCTGCAGCCGCACCTCACCGGTCTTGACCCGCTCGATGTAGGCGGGCACCTCGGAGGCCGAGCCGATCTGGCGCAGCATCTTGATGACGGCCTCGTTGGCGCCGCCGTGCCGGGGGCCGTAGAGCGCCGCGGTGGCCGCCGCCGTGGCGATGTAGGGATCCGCGTGTGAGGAGCCGACGGTGCGCATCGCCGTGGCGGAGCAGTTCTGCTCGTGGTCGGCGTGGAGGATGAACAGCACGTCGAGGGCCCGGGCCAGCACGGGGTGGGCGTCGTAACGGGGTTCCGCGGTCTTCCACATCATCGACAGGAAGTTGGCCGCGAAGTCGAGGCTGTTGTCGGGGTAGACGAAGGGCATGCCCACGGAATGCCGGTAGGCGCCCGCGGCGAGCGTGGGCATCTTCGCGATGAGGCGGACGACCTGCTTCATCACCACGTCGGGTGAGAGGTCCTTCGCCTCCGGGTAGAAGGTGCTGAGCGCCGCCACCGTGGACACCAGGATCCCCATGGGGTGGGCGTCGTGGTGGAAGCCCTCCATGAAGCGCTTGCGCACGTTCTCGTGGATGAACGTGTGGTGGGTGATCTCGTAGCGCCAGTCCTCGAACTGCTCCGG
>CAIPVR010000159.1 GCA_903868545.1 uncultured Actinomycetes bacterium | reverse complement strand
GGCACCGAGCAGCGCGGCGATGACCACGTCGCGGCCGGTCTTCAGCTGGCCGTCGGTCTGGACCACGATCCGGTCGCGCAGGCCGTTGAGCAGGAGCGTCTGCTGGGTCTCGGCCAGACCGAGCTCCCACGGCGCCCCGGCGTGCTTGATGGAGGTCAGCGGGCTGGCGCCCGTGCCGCCGTCGTGGCCCGAGATGAGCACGACGTCCGACTTGGCCTTGGCCACGCCGGCCGCCACGGTCCCCACCCCGACCTCGGCCACGAGCTTCACGTGGATCCGGGCGGCCGGGTTGGAGTTCTTCAGGTCGTGGATCAGCTGGGCCAGGTCCTCGATGGAGTAGATGTCGTGGTGCGGCGGGGGCGAGATGAGCCCCACGCCCGGCGTGGAGTGACGGGTCTTGGCCACCCACGGGTACACCTTGTGGCCGGGCAGCTGGCCGCCCTCGCCGGGCTTGGCCCCCTGGGCCATCTTGATCTGGATGTCGTCGGAGTTGGTGAGGTACTCCGAGGTCACGCCGAACCGGCCGGAGGCGACCTGCTTGATGGCGGAGCGGCGGAGGTCACCGTTCTCGTCGGGGGTGAAGCGGTCGGGGTCCTCGCCGCCCTCACCGGTGTTCGACTTCCCGCCGATGCGGTTCATCGCCACGGCGAGCGTCTCGTGCGCCTCCGCGGAGATCGAGCCGTAGCTCATCGCCCCCGTGGAGAACCGCTTCACGATCTCGGAGGCCGGCTCCACCTCGTCGAGCGGGACCGCCGGGCGCTCGCCCTCCTTGAGACGGAACAGGCCGCGCAGCGTGGCGAGGTGCTCGGACTGGTCGTCCACGAGCTGCGTGTACTCCTTGAACACCTCGTACTGGCCGGTGCGGGTGGAGTGCTGGAGCTTGAACACCGTCCGCGGGTTGAACAGGTGGTACTCCCCCTCGCGGCGCCACTGGTACTCGCCGCCGAACTCGAGGTCGCGGTGGGCCCGCTCCTCCTCCCGCATCGGGTAGGCCGTGGCGTGGCGTCGGCGGACCTCCTCGGCGATCTCGTCGAGTCCGATGCCGCCGAGGCGGCTCACGGTGCCGGTGAAGTACTCGTCGATCACCTCGCGGCCCAGGCCGATCGCCTCGAAGATCTGGGCGCCGGTGTAGGAGGCCACGGTGGAGATGCCCATCTTGGACATCACCTTCAGGATCCCCTTGCCCACCGCCTTCATGTAGTTCTTCACCGCGGCGTCGTAGTCGGTGATCGTCGTGGCCCCGGAGGCGATCATCTGCTCGATCGAGTCGAAGGCGAGGTACGGGTTGACCGCGGCGGCGCCGTAGCCGAGGAGCAGCGCGAAGTGCTGCACCTCGCGGGCCTCGCCCGTCTCCACCACGAGGCCGACCTGCGTGCGGGTCTTCTCACGGATCAGGTGGTGGTGCACCGCGGCGGTGGCCAGCAGCATCGGGACCGGCGCGAGGTCCTCGTTCGACATCCAGTCGGAGAGGACGATGATGTTCGCGCCGTCCTCGATCGCCTCGGAGACCTCCCTGCGGATGCGGTCGAGGGCACGGCGCAGGCCGTCGCCACCGGAGAACGCCGGGAAGAGGCATCGGATCGTGCGGGCCCGGAAGTGCGGGTCGGCCTCCTCGATGTGGAGGATGCGGTCGAGGGTGTCGTTGTCGATCACCGGGTGGGGCAGCTCGAGCAGGTGGCAGGAACCGGGGCCCGGCTCGAGCAGGTTGCCCTCCGGCCCGAGCACCTTCCCGAGGGACGTCACGAGCTCCTCGCGGATGGCGTCGAGCGGCGGGTTCGTGACCTGGGCGAACAGCTGCTTGAAGTAGTCGGACAGGAGCCGCGGCCGGTTCGACAGCACGGCCAGCGGCGTGTCGGTCCCCATCGAGCCGATCGCCTCGGCGCCGGTGCGCGCCATCGGCTCCACGAGGAGCTTGAGCTCCTCGTGGGTGTAGCCGAACGTCTGCTGCTCGCGGACCACCTCACGGGACGTCTCCCGGGTGTGCATCACCTCGGGGAGGTCGTCGAGGTGGAGGAGCTTGTCGGTGAGCCACTCGCCGTACGGGTGGGCGGCCGCCAACTCGGCCTTGATCTCGGTGTCGTCGATGATCCGGCCCTGGGAGGTGTCGATCAGGAACATGCGCCCGGGCTGCAGACGCCCCTTCTGCACCACCCTGGCCGGATCGATCTCGAGGGTGCCCACCTCCGAGGCCATGACCACGAGGCCGTCGTCGCACACCCAGTACCGCGACGGACGCAGACCGTTGCGGTCCAGCACCGCGCCCACGACCGTGCCGTCGGTGAAGGTCACCGAGGCGGGTCCGTCCCACGGCTCCATGATGCAGGCGTGGAACCGGTAGAAGTCCCGGACCGCGGGATCCATGTGGCGGTGGTTCTCCCACGCCTCCGGGATCATCATCAGCATGGCGTGCGGCAGGGAGTAGCCGCCGAGGTGGAGCAGTTCCAGCACCTCGTCGAGGCGGGCGGTGTCGCTCGCGCCGGGCGTGCAGATCGGGAAGATGCGCTCGAGTTCGGCCCCCGCGCCGCCGGGCAGCAGCGGTGAGGCGAGCAGGGCCTCCCGGGCCCGCATCCAGTTCTGGTTGCCCTGGACGGTGTTGATCTCCCCGTTGTGCGCCACGTAGCGGTACGGGTGCGCCAGCGGCCACGACGGGAACGTGTTGGTGGAGAACCGGCTGTGGACCAGCGCCAGGGCCGAGGTGAAGCGCTCGTCGCGCAGGTCGGGGAAGAACTCGCCGAGTTGCGGCGTGGTGAGCATCCCCTTGTAGACCAGCGTCCGGCTCGACAGCGACGGGAAGTAGACCGCCGCGTCACCCTCAGCGGTGAGCACCTCGTGCTCGGTTCGCTTGCGCACCACGTAGGCGAGCCGGTCGAGCTCGACGCCCGTCCGCGCCCCCGCGGCGTCGGCCACGAAGAGTTGGCGGAAGGTGGGCATCGCCGAGCGGGCCGTGGCACCGATCATCGACGGGTCGACGGGGACGTCGCGCCAGCCGATGACCTCGGCGCCCTCCTCCTCGCAGATCTTCTCGACCGCCGCCGCAGCCGCGTCGGCCTCGGAGCCGGCGCCGCTCAGGAACGCCGTGCCCACGGCGTAGGACCCGGCGGCCGGCAACTCGAACGGCGTGACGGCGCGCAGGAAGGCGTCCGGCACCTGGACGAGGATCCCGGCACCGTCGCCGGTGTTCTCCTCGGCGCCGGTGGCACCCCGGTGGTCGAGGTTGCAGAGCGAGGTCAGGCCACGCTGGACGAGTTCGTGGGACCGGCGGCCGTGGAGGTCCACCACGAAGGACACGCCGCACGCGTCGTGCTCCATCCCGGGGTGGTAGAGGCCCTGCGCCGCGGGCCGCCCGCGCCGGAGCGTGACCGGCGTGGTGACGGGCCCGGTGCTGGATCGGTGGGTCCCCTGGGACATGGTGCTCCTGGTGCGTGGCGCCCGTTGTGGGGGGCGACGGTCGTCTCGACATCGCCCCGTCGGACGCGACGGACCACACGGGGCGAACTCGGGGCGGTCGACGCTGACCGCGCTGGCGCGGGACCCAGCGACGCTGCTGGTCCGGTGCCAGGGACGCCATTGGCCCTGGCCGCCGGCGGCCCTCGCCGGGTGGGACCCACGGGGTCCGACCCGGCCGGTGCACGTTCCGGCGGTCTGGTGAAGATAGCCGCGGACCCTTCCGGCGCCCAAGACGGATTCCGCCCACCCACCACGGAGCGTGGCGCGGATCATCCCGCTCCGTGGGCAGGTGCCCCGCCCGGCGACGGGGCGGTGGCTACCCTGAGCGGCCGTGCAGCCCCTCGAACCGGAGGACCTCCCTCCCGTCGCGCCGGTCCGCCGGCCCCCCCGGCCCCCCCGGCCCACACCCGAGCAGTACCGGAACCGCCGGATCGCCGTGGCCCTTGGCGCCGTGGCGGTCGTGGTGCTGCTCGTGGCGGGCGTCGTCGCCCTGATCGGCGGGGCCGGCGACACCGACGTGGCCGCCTCCGACCCGGGGTCGCCGGGCCGCTCCCCCACATCCGCGGGCGCGCGGGCAGGAGACGGGGGATCGGCACCGTCCACCACCACCGGTCAGGCCGGGGCGCCGGCCACCAGGCCCGCGGCCCGGGGCCCCGAGGGCAGCGGCAACGCCGTGACCCTGGCGTTCGCCGGCGACTCGAACTTCGAGGGCCTCGACGGTGCCCTCACCTCGAATCCCTCGGCGGTGCTCGCCCCCGTCGCTCCGCTCCTCTCCGGGGCGGACCTGGCGATGGTCAACCTGGAGACGGTGCTGGGCACCTCCGCCGGCACCCCGGCGGCCAAGACGTTCACCTTCCGCACGCCCCCGCAGGCACTCGACGCCCTGAAGGCCGCCGGGGTGGACGTGGTGACCATGGCCAACAACCACGGCATGGACTACGGCCCCGGAGGTCTCGAGGGCTCGCTCGTTATCCGCGACGCCACCGGCTTCCCCATTCTCGGCGTGGGCCGGAACGAGTCCGAGGCCTACCGCCCGTTCGTCACGGAACTGAAGGGCCAGCGCATCGGGATCCTGGCCGCCAACGACGTGTTCGACGACAACCTCCGCGCCCAGTGGACCTCCGTGGGTGCCCAGCCCGGCATCGCGAGCGCGGAGGAGGCCCACCAGGACCGGCTCGCCGCCGCCGTGCAGGAACTCCGGCCGAAGGTCGACACCCTCGTGGTGTACCTGCACTACGGCACCGAGAAGGAGACGTGCCCGAACCAGCGCCAGAAGGACCTCGTGAACCTGCTCACCGGCGCCGGGGCCGACATCGTGGTGGGCACCCACGCACACCGGCTGCAGGGTCTGGGGTACCAGGGCGATCGGTTCGTGGCGTACGGCCTCGGCAACTTCGCGTTCCGGGCCGCCTCGGCCGCGGCGGCCCAGAGCGGGGTGCTCGAGGTCACCGCCACCGGGCGGCGGATCGACGGGTTCCGGTGGCGGCCGGCCACGATCTCGGGCACCGTCCCCAGGCCCGACGCCGACGAGTCCGCGGGCCTCTCGGTGATGGCCCAGCGGCGGGCGTGCGCCGGCCTGACCGACCAACCCACAGGGGCCGGTGCGGCGGCGGTGAGCGGGGCTCCGTCCACCACCACGCCGACGGGCGCCGGTTCCCCGGGAGCGGGAGCGACGGGATGAGCACCGCGGAGGACCTCGGGGCGTTCATCGACCGGTCCCCCACGCCGTTCCACGCAGTCGGGGCGGCAGCGGAACTGTTCTCCGCAGCCGGGTTCACGGCCCTCGATCCCACCGAGGACTGGGGCCCGGCCGCCGCCGGCGCCGCGTTCGTGGTGCGCGACGGTTCCCTCGTCGCGTGGGGCCCGTCGTCGGCGCCGACCGGACCGATGCGCATCATCGGCGCCCACACGGACTCACCGAACCTCCGCGTGCGCCCGCGGCCCGACACCGGTGCCGCCGGCTGGCGGCAGGTGGGCGTGGAGGTCTACGGCGGGGCGCTGCTCAACTCCTGGCTCGACCGCGACCTCGGTCTGGCCGGCCGGGTGGCGGTCCGGGTCGGCGGACCGTCGGGCGCCACGGTCGAGCACCGGGCGTTCCGCACCGACCGGCCGGTGCTGCGGGTGCCCCAACTCGCCATCCACCTCGACCGCGGCGTGAACGAGGGCCTCGCCCTCAACCCGCAGCAGCACCTCACGCCGGTGTGGGGGCTGGGTGACCCCCATGAGGGCGACGTCGCCGCGTGGCTGGGCTCGCTCGTGGGCGCCGAGGCCGGCGACGTGCTGGCGTGGGACGCGGCCTGCTTCGACGTGCAGGCCTCGGCCCGGCTGGGCGTGGACGAGGAGCTGCTCGCGGCGCCGCGGCTCGACAACCTCTGCTCCTCGTGGGGCGCGGTGGCGGCGCTCGCCGAGGTGGCCAACCGGGCCGAGCCGCCGGAGCACGTTCCCGTGGCGGTCCTGTACGACCACGAGGAGGTGGGCTCCACCACCGCCACCGGCGCGGCGGGCGCCTGGCTCGCCCAGGTGCTCGAACGGCGCACGCTGGCGCTCGGGGGCACCCGCAGCGACCTGCTGCGGACACTCGCGGGCTCGGTCCTCCTGTCGGCCGACATGGCGCACGCCACCCACCCCAACTACCCGGAACGCCACGAGCCACGGCACCGGGTGCTCGCCGGCGGAGGGCCGGTCATCAAGCACAACGCGAACGCCCGCTACGCGACCGACTCGCGGGGCGCGGCGCTGTTCCGCCTGGCGTGCGAGGCCGCCGAGGTACCGGTGCAGGACTACTCGCACCGCGGCGACCTGCCGTGCGGTTCCACCATCGGTCCGCTCGCCGCGGCCGGCCTCGCCGTCGACACCGTCGACGTGGGGATGGGGATGCTGTCGATGCACTCGGCGCGCGAGTTGATGGCGGCGGCCGACGTCGGCCTGCAGCACCGCGCCTTCACCGCCTGGTTCTCGACCGCCCCCTGACCCCGTCACCCTGACCCCCGGCTCTGTGTCGCGTACGAGCACTCATCAGTGCACGTGCGCGACACGAAGCGAGGGGTGGGTGGGCGGTACAGTCCGCCGATCCGCGCTGCTTCCGGGGAGTTCGACATGGGCATCGGCATGAGGATCGGCATCAACGGCACGGGCCAGTTGTCCAGCCTCGACGGGATCATCGACGCGGCGTCGCGGGCCGAGGCCGACGGCTTCGACTCGTTCTGGATCGCCCAGATCTTCGGGGTGGACGCCCTCACCGCCCTGGCGCTCACCGGCCGTCAGGTGCTGCGCATCGAGCTCGGCACCGCCGTGGTGCCCACCTACCCGCGGCACCCGATGATGCTGGCCTCCCAGGCACTCACGGTGCAGCAGGCCACGCATGACCGGTTGTGCCTCGGCATCGGCCTGAGCCACCAGATCGTCGTGGAGCACATGTGGGGCTACTCGTGGGAGAAGCCCGTGCGCCACATGCGCGAGTACCTCGACGCGCTCCTCCCGCTGCTGCGGGGCGAGGCGGCCGACGTGCACGGCGAGGACATCACCTGCGTGGGCGCGGTCGACGTCGGCGGCGTGACCCATCCACCGGTGCTCGTGGCTGCGCTCGGCCCGCAGATGCTGAAGGTCACCGGGTCCCGGGGCTGCGGCACCATCACCTGGTGCACCGGCATCCGAACCCTCGGCGACCACATCGTGCCCACGATCACCGCCGCGGCCGAGGCGGCCGGGCACCCGGCACCCCGGGTGGCGTGCGGGCTCCCGATCGCCGTGACCTCCGACGTGGACGGCACCCACGCCCTCGCAGCGGAGCAGTTCGCCCTCTACGGCGGGCTCCCCTCCTACGCTGCGATGCTGGAGCGCGAAGGTGTGACGGATCCGGCCGACGTGGCGATCATCGGCGACGAGGCCCACGTGGAGGCCGAGTTGCGTCGCATGGCCGACGCCGGGGTGACCGACTTCGGTGCCGTGATCACCACCACCAGTCGCGAGGACCACGACCGCACCTGGGCCCTGCTCAAGGCGCTCCGCTCCTGAGGACCCCGGCCATGCCCTCGACGGCCGCCGGCCCGCGACACCGACCCACGCCGGCCGACCGACCCACCGGATGACCGACCCCACCCCCGCGACCTTCACCACCCGCTCCGGTGTCGTTCTCTCCGCGGACGCCTGGGGCGACACCGCGCACCGTCCGGTGGTGCTGATCCACGGCGGTGGCCAGACCCGCCATTCGTGGGGTGGCACGGCCGCGGCGCTGGCCGTGGAGGGCTGGTACGCCGTGGCCTACGACCAGCGCGGCCACGGAGACTCCGACCGCGCCCCTGACCGCGACTACTCCAACGACCGCTTCGCCGAGGACTGCGTGGACGTTTGCCGGGAACTGGAGCGGCGCACCGGCTCCCCGCCGGTGGTGGTGGGCGCCTCGCTCGGCGGGCTCTCCGCCCTGCTGGCGGAGGGCGAACTCGACCCGGGGTGCAGCGCGGCCCTCGTCCTGGTGGACATCACCCCCCGGATGGAACCCGACGGTGTGCGCCGGATCGTGGGCTTCATGCTCGACAAGGTGGAGGAGGGCTACGGATCGCTCGAGGAGGCTGCCGCGGCCATCGCCGAGTACCAGCCGCACCGTCCGCCGCCGTCGAACCTCCGCGGCCTCGCCAAGAACCTGCGCCACGACCCGGACGGCCGGTGGCGATGGCACTGGGACCCCGACATCTTCCTCGGCCCGAGCCCGCTCGGCGCCGGCCGGAGGGCGTGGGACGGCCCCGGAGATTCCCCAGCGCCGACCTCACCCCGCTACGAGGACGCCACCCGCGCCCTCGTGGTGCCCACGCTGCTGGTCCGGGGCCGCCTCTCGGACCTGGTGAGCCAGGAGACGGCGGAGGAGTTCCGGGCACTGCGTCCCGACGCCCGGTACGTGGACGTCTCCGAGGCCGGCCACATGGTCGCGGGCGACCGCAACGACGTGTTCACCGCAGCGGTCCGCGACTTCCTGGCCGATCTCCACGACCGCGAGGAGTACGAGCATGGCTGACCAGGGTTCCGGCACCCGGACGATCGACGCCCCCGTGTCGATGCTGTGGGACATCGCCACCGACGTCGAGCGCTACCCGGAGTGGATGTCCGACGTCCGCTCCGCCGCGGTCGGCGGACGTGACGCGGAGGGACGCGCCGACACGGCGACCTTCACGGTGGGCGGGTTCGGCCTGTCGAGCACCTACGAGGTGACCTACCGCTACGAGCCGCCGGAACGGTTCTCCTGGACCCTCGTCCGCAGCAACGAGATGCGGTCCATGGAGGGCGAGTACTCGTTCCGCGACCTCGGTGACGGGCGCACCGAGGTGACCTATCGCCTGACCGTCGACCTGAAGATCCCGATGCTCGGGATGATCAAACGCCGGGCCGAGTCGACGATCATCGGCCACGCACTCGACGGCCTCGCCGCCGAGGCCGCGCGCCGCACCGGGTCCTGAAGGTCGCCGGACCGCCGAGTCAGAGTGCGACCTGCACCGGCGGCAGGGTCACCTCGAACGGATCGAGCGGCACGGGCCGCATGCCCGTCGGGCCGCCGAGGAACGCCACCGACGCATCCGTGATCCGCAGTGTCGGGGCCGACAGGGTGACCCTCCGGTTCACCACGTCGAGCGTGGCGGCCTGCACCGACGCCATGCCGGCGAACTCGACCGTGAACCCGACCGTGCCGACCACCGTCCCGAAGCAGCTGAGCGTCAGGGTCCCGGCCGACAGCGATGCCCGGGGCAGATCGACCCGGGCCCCGGGAAGGGTGAGTGTGCCTGCAGCCAGGTCGAGCTGCACCGCAGCGAGGGTGAGCGTGGCCCCGGGGATCGACACCGAGGCGGTGGTGGCCGTGGCGGTGCAGGTGCCGAGGCCACCGAACACGGGGAAGGTGTTGGAGAAGGTCTGGGGTGGGATCGTGACACCGAGCTGGTAGGTGCCACCGCTGAACAGGTCCGGCGACGGCGTGCTCCCGTCCGGCGAGGGTGTGCAGGCCGCCCCGAGGAGGCCCATGGCGAGCAGCACCACGGCGGCGACCGCCCCGCGTGTGCTCCGCCGCGCCACCACGGCCCCGCCCCGACCCGACAGCTGCTCGTCCCGAACCGACATCCGTTCCCCAGCGGATCCCGGGTGCGCCCCTCGCCCCGGTCCACGTCCGACGGTAGGGAGCGTTGGGTGGATCCCCCACCCGGGCCGGGGCGAACGGGCCGTTCGGCCCACCGGTGGGGCCGGACGGCCCGCGGAGTACCTTCCCCGGGTGCGGATCGAGGAGGCACGGGTGGTACTGGGGGTGCCGGCGGACGCGGACCCGGAGGTCGTGCGGGCCGCGTACCGACGCCTACTGCTCCGCACCCACCCCGACGTGAGTGGCCGCGGCGACGCCACCGACGCCACCGTCCGCCTCACCACCGCCTACGCCGTGCTGCTCCGGCAGGGGCCGGCGGACGGCGACGGTGCCGGGACGACCGGAGCGCCGGGGCCCTCCGCAGCGCCCCCTGCGACGGATGCGTCGTCCGCACCGCCGCGTCCGCCGATCGCCGCAGTGCTCGTCGACGACGACACGATCGCCGTGCCCGCCCCCGGCGACGAGACGCTCCTGCTGGTGATGGAGACCGCCCACGCCCTCGGCGAGATCTCCTACCTCGACCCGTCGGCCGGCCTCGTCGAGGTCATCGTCGAGTTCGTCGAGGCCCCCACCAGTTCGGTGCTCTTGTGCCTCCAGGGCCGCGCCACCGGGGTGACCGAGGTGTTCTGCACCGTCGAGCCGCTCAGCGGTGGCGAGGCCCCTCCGGCCGACGCGGTCACCCGGCTCGTGCTCCACACCCTGCAGGAGCGCTCGACGCTCCCACCGACCTGACCCTCGTTCTGTTCGTCGGATTCCACCCTCCAGGGTGGGATCCGACGAACAGAACGGTGGGAGGGGTCAGAACGGTGGGAGGGAACAGAACGGTGGGAGGGGTCAGGCCGGTCAGGAACGGCGGTTGAGCTTCGTACGCAGGTTCGAGCCGAAGCGCAGGCGCATGGAACGGATGCCGAGGGCGTCGAGCCCCTTCGGCACCGGGAACCACCAGACCTCGCGGGGCGTCGGCACCTTCTGGCCCAGCACCGACTTCACGTTCGAGAACTCCCGCAGGCCCTCGGCACCGTGGACACGGCCGATGCCCGACTCCTTCACACCGCCGAACGGCAGGCCCACGACCGCGTAGCTCACGATGCAGTCGTTGATGCACACGTTGCCGGCCTCGAGTTGCTCGGCCACCCGGCTGCCCCGGGCGGCGTCGCCGGTCCAGACCGAACTGTTGAGCCCGTAGACGGAGTCGTTGGCCAGACGGACGGCCTCCTCCGCGCTGTCGACCTTCATGATCGGCAGCACCGGCCCGAAGGTCTCCTCCCGCATCACGTCCATCGTGTGGTCCACGTCCACGAGCACCGTGGGCGGGTACCAGAGCCCGGGACGGTCGAGCCGCTCGCCCCCCAGCAGCACCGTGGCACCCTTGGCCACGGCGTCGGCCACGTGACGCTCCACCACCTCCACCTGTGGAGGGAAGGTCATCGAGCCGATGTCGCCCGTGCCGGACCCGTCCTGGCGGATGGCCGCGGCCTCGGCGAGCACCCGGTCGACGAACTCGTCGTACACCGGCGCCTCGACGTACACCCGCTCGACCGACATGCAGGTCTGGCCGGCGTTCTGCATGGAACCCCACACCGCGCCTCGGGCGGCACGGTCCACGTCGGCATCGGCGAGCACGACCATCGGGTCCTTGCCCCCGAGCTCCAGCAGCACCGGGGTGAGGGTGTCCGCCGCTGCGGCCATCACCCGCTTGCCGGTCCGGGCCGAGCCGGTGAAGGCCACCTTGTCGACACCGGAGCGGACGAGGGCCTCGCCGGTGGCCCCACCGCCGGTGACCACCTGCACGAGGTCGCCCCAGGTGTCGTCCTCGAACAGCGACCCGATGGCCAGGCCGACGGTGGGCGTGACCTCCGAGGGCTTCAGGACCACGGCGTTGCCGGCGAACAACGCGCTGAGCGTGGGGGTCATCGACAGGGTGAACGGGTAGTTCCAGGGGCTGATCACCCCCACCACACCCATCGGCTCGTAGCGCTTCCAGGCCGACTTGTGCAGCATCGTGCCCGGCGAGACGGGTTGCGGGCGCAGGACCCGGGCCCCGTGCCG
>CAIPVR010000158.1 GCA_903868545.1 uncultured Actinomycetes bacterium | reverse complement strand
CTGTCCCTGCTCAGTGCCCTCTCACTCGTCGCCGCCGCGCTGGTGGTCCTCGAGCCGGGCCCGACCCCGGCAGGTGCCCAGACCGGCAACCGCCGGGTGATCCTCACGATCACCTGCTCGCCCACCACGGTCACCGTGGGGACCACCACCACGTGCAGCGTCATCGTCGACGACAACGAGGGCGGGAACCGGGTCCCGACCGGCACCGTGACCTTCTCGGTGACGTCGCCGTCGACCCGGACCTCGTCGTTCGCCGTGGTACGGCAGTGCGTGCTCGCCCAGCGCAACAACGACGAGTCCGAGTGCGCGGGCTCCAACGCCGGCCAGATCGTCATGCTGGGCACCGGCTCCCTCACGCTCCAGGCGGCCTACTCGGGCAGCACGGATCACCAGCCCGGCAGTGTCACGCGGTCCATCACGGTCAACAGCGCGTCCAACCCGGTGACGTTCATCCCGAGGCTCGCCACCTCGGGAGGCCGGGGGAACGCGGTGGATGTGTACGGCGCCGCCTGCACCGCCACCGGCGGCCAGTGGGGCGGGTTCGGGAACACCGTGGACCCCAACACGTCGAGCAGCAACCAGCAGTTCCTGGCCACCTCGACGCGTGCCGACGGGGCGCTGGTGGCGAGCATCCCCATCCCGGCCGAGTCGGTGGTGGGCACGACCTACGCCCGCTTCTACTGCGCCAGCGCGCCCGTCACCAGCATCGGGGCGCCCCAGATCACGTGGCTGGGCCCCCTGATCACCTACACCGTCGTGGCCAACCCCATCTCGGCGAGGACCGGCCCGCAGGTGGTGCTGCCCCGGTCGATCCGGCCCCGGCTCCCCTTCGTGGGCGTGCTGCCGTCGTCCGGGCGGGCGGTCGTGCCCGCCGCCGCGGGCGGAGTGGTCGTCACGCAGGACCCGAACGCGCTGCCGGCCAAGGACGTGCTCGGCCTCACCGGCGACGTGATGGCACAGCTGAAGGCCAGGGTCGATCGGGTGGAGGCGGCCTCGGGGCGCCTGACCCGCCTGACCCTCGCCGCCCTCGGGCGGCTCCCCACCCGTGCGTTCGTGGACACGTGGATGCCGGCGTCGGCCGCCGGCGACCTCTCGGGCCTCCAGCGGGCGCTCGTCGCGAGCGGTGAGTTCCGGGCCACCTACGCCTCGCTGCCGACCGCCGACTTCGTGCGCACCGCCTACTTCCGTGTGCTCGGGTGGACCCCCACCAGCGGTGAGCTCGACGCGGCGGTGCGGCGTCTCGAGGGCGGCTCCGTCAGCCGGATCGAGTTCCTCGGGGAGCTGGTGGAACGTCCGGAGCACGTGGCCGCCACCGCCAGCCGCTCCTACGTCCTCGCCGCCTTCACCGAGCTGAGCACGATCGTGCCGAACCAAGCCGCCCTCGAGCGGTTCACCGGCGAGCTGACGGATCTGCGCTCCGAGGTGCAGGTGATCGAGGACATCGCCATCAGCCGTGCCGCACCCGCCACCTGGCTCGCACGGGGCGTGGGTTCGGCCCGGATCTGAGGTCCTGTCGTCTGACCGGGCGGTGAACGGGAGTCAGGCGCGCCGCATCTCGCTTGGACACGGGCGGGCGGTCTCGGCAGAATCGCCCGCCATGGAACCGGACTGGTCGACACAGGCCGCCTGCCGAGGCCTCGACCCGCTCATCTTCTACCCGGCCACGGACGAGGAGGCGGAGGTCGCCAAGGCCGTGTGCGCCGCCTGTCCGGTGCAGGAGGAGTGCCTCGAGCACGCCATCGAGCGCCGTGAGCACAACGGTGTGTGGGGTGGCGCCACCGAGCGGGAGCGCCAGCGCATCATCCGGCGGCGTCGCCGCCAGCGCGCCCTGGCCAACGCCGGCGCCGGCGCCGTCTGAGGCCCGACGGGACGACGGGGGAGCGGCACGTGGGCGCCTTCGCCGAGGCCGGTGCGTGGCCCGGCGTGCTCGCCCGCCTGCTCACCGGCCGCGACCTCGAACCGGCCGAGGCCACCGGCGCGCTCGAACGAGTGCTCGCCGGTGAGGCCACGCCCGCGCAGACCGCCGCGTTCGTGGTGGCGCTGCGGGCCAAGGGCGAGACACCCGGGGAGGTGGACGGGCTCGTGGCCGCGATGCTCGCGGCGGCCGCCCCGCTCGAGCTGCCCGACCCGGCCACCACGCTCGACATCGTGGGCACCGGCGGTTCCGCCACCCTCGGGGGCCGGGCGTTCAACGTGTCGACCATGGCGTCGATCGTGGCCGCCGCGGCCGGGGCCACCGTGTGCAAGCACGGCAACCGCAAGGCGTCGTCCACCTCGGGCAGCACCGACCTGCTCGAGGCGCTCGGGGTGGAGGTGGACCTCGACGGTCCCGGTGTGGCCCGCTGCGTGGCCGAGGCCGGCGTGGGGTTCGCGTTCGCCCGGATGTTCCATCCGGCCATGCGCCATGCCGCGCCGGTGCGGGCCGAGCTGGGGGTGCCCACCGTGTTCAACCTGCTCGGGCCGCTGTCGCACCCGGGCCGGGTGGGTCGCGTGGTGCTCGGGGTGGCCGACGCCGCCCGGGTGGACCTGCTCGCCGACGTGCTCGCCCGACGCAGGGTGCCGCGGGCATGGGTGGTGCACGGCCTCGACGGCCTCGACGAACTCACCACCACCGGACCCACTGCGGGGGTGGAGGTGTCCGGCGGCGAGGTGGTGGACCGTCGGGAGGTCACGCCGGAGGACGTGGGCCTCGCCCGGGTGGCGGTGGAGGAGCTCGCGGTGGGCGACCCGTCCGACAACGCCCGGGTGGCCGAGGACGTGCTCTCCGGACGCCCCGGACCCCTGCGCGACATGGTGCTGCTCAACGCGGCCGCCGGCCTGGTGGTGGCCGATGTGGCGGCCGACCTGTCCGACGGGATCGGCCGTGCCGCCGCGGCGGTGGACTCCGGTGGGGCGGCCCGGACGCTGGGCGAACTGGTGGCGGTCAGTCGCGCCCTCGTGCAGGGCGCCGAGGAGGCCTGAGCGGCCGGTAGTCGTCGAGCCGCGGCAGGGGTGAGCTGAGGGGCACGTCGCTCAGTTCCAGCCGCACCGACGCCGCGTGGCGGTCCAGCCAGGAGGCCACGCACGCCAGCTCGTCGTCGAGTTCCCGGCTCACCGGTTCGCCGGGCCGGGGGAGGTCTTCCGGTGGCATCTCCACCCGCCGTGCCGGGGCGCCGCGGTCGCCCCACATGCGCCACAGCACCCCGTGGCGGAGTTCGGCCCACTCGCCGCCGTCGACCTGCACCACGAGGCGGGGCGTGGCGGTCAGGCGGCCCACCCGCTGCCGACGCCGCAGCGCGCCCGACAGCGCGGCCAGCCGGTCGCGGGCGAGCGCCGCCTCCTCGAAGCGCTCGTCGCGGGCGAGGGCCTCCATCCGCTCCCGCAACGGGTCGAGCAGCAGCTCCGGACGGTCGGTCAGGCCGGCCGCGGCCCGGCGGACGTGCTCGGCGTACCGCTCGGCATCGGCCCCGCCGGCGCACGGGCAGGTGGCCACGCCGAGCTGGGCGGCCGCGCACGGCGCCGTGCGGGACGGGGTGGCCCGGACGGGCTGGGTGCAGCGACGCAGCGGCACCACCGACTCCACTGCCTCGGCCACGGTGCGGGCCACGGCGGTGGAACCCAGCGGGCCGAGGTACAGCCCGCCGTCGGGGCGCACGGAGCGCACCACCGACAGGCGGGGCCACGCCTCGTCGAGGGTGAGCTTCAGGTAGGGCCGGCGCGACCACCGGGTGCCCACGCTGTTGTACGGCGGGGTGAGCGTGCGGATGAGCCGCGCCTCGAGCACCGACGCCTCCAGCGTGGACGGGCACACCTTGTGGTCCACCCGGGCCGTCTCGCGCAGCAGCGCGCCCACCTTCCGGCGCTCGTCGGTGGAGAAGTAGCTCCGCACCCGGCTGCGGAGGTTGGTGGCCTTGCCCACGTACAGCACTCGCCCGGCGCGGTCGCGGAAGAGATAGATCCCGGGCCGGCGGGGGAGGCGGTCGGTCAGGCGGAGCTTCGCCGCCTCCGGGTGGCCCGCCATCGACGGCAGGCTGCGGAGGTCGTCGAGACCCGTGACGCCCAACGACCCCGCCCGTTCGAGCAGCAGGTGGAGGAGGTCCGCGGTGGCGAGCGCGTCGTCGAGCGCCCGGTGCGACGGCCGGTGCGCGAGGCGGAGCCGCTCGGCGAGCGTGCCGAGGCGGCAGTCCGGCACCTCGTCGCGGAGGAGGCGCCGGGCGAGCGCGACCGTGTCGAGCGTGGCGTTGTCGAGCGGTGGTCGGCCGGCGCGCTCGAGCGCCGCCTGCAGGAACCCCACGTCGAAACGCACGTTGTGGCCCACCACCACGGCGTCGCCCACGAACTCCACCAGCGAGGCGAGCACGCCCTCGATGCGCGGGGCCCGCACCACCATGGCCTCGGTGATCCCGGTGAGCACCGTGATGGTGGGTGGGATGGCCCGGCCCGGGTTCACCAGCGTGCCGAAGGTGCCCAGGCAGGCGCCGCCCCGGAGCTTCACGGCGCCCACCTCGGTGATCGCGTCGGTGGTGGGGGAGCCGCCGGTGGTCTCGAGGTCGACCACCACGAAGGTGACCTCCGACAGAGGGGTGCCCAGGTCGTCGAAGGAGCCCTGCCGGACGGGTGCGCGCACGACGCCGAGTCTGGCGAACAGGTGTTCGGTGGTCAAGCATCCCCGACGGCCGGGCGGCGGTAGGATCCCGGCCGTGACGGACCCGGTGCCACCCTCCACCCGCTACCGCTGCACCGCGTGCGGCAACCTCACGCGTTTCGACGTGACCACCACGCGCCGGACCCGTGCGTTCCACCACTACAGCGTCGGCGGTGACCTGTCGGTGGAGGACGAGCAGGTGCTCTCGGAGCTGGTGGAGGACGTGGTGTGCCGATGGTGCTCGAGCGGCGACCACGTGGTCGAGATCCCCGCGGACGAGCTCCCCGACGAGGTGCCCGCCGCCGCGGGCGATGCCGCCCCCGGCGAGTGACCGCCGACGGGGCGGACCGTCCGGTCGAGCTGCTGGCTCCGGCCGCGCACCTGGCGCTGGCCGTGGCCCGTCGCGACGCCGGCTCCGCCGGTGCGCCACCGCCACCGGCCCGGCTGCGGCCCTTCCTGTCGTTCCGCCGCCCGTTGCCCGCCCGCGCGGTGGCGGCCGCGCTGGCGGTCCTCGACGAGGACACCCCGTTCCGGGAGCGGGTGGCCGAGGCGTTCGACGAGGCCGGGGTCGGGGCGGAGGGTCACGACGGCACGGGCGGGGCCGCCCCGGGTGACGGCCCGGAGGGCGACGGCCCCGGGGAGGACGACGTCGTGGTCGCCGCGGTGCGGGCGTTCCTGCTGCGCCCGGCCGGGTGGGAGGAGGAGCTCGCCGAGCAGGTGGAGCGGTCGGCCTCCGCGGCCCGGGCGCGGGAGACCGCGGCGGCGGACCGGTCGGCGGCCCGTCGGGTCGCCCAGCTCGAGTCCACGCTGGAACGTGTCCGCGCCGACGCCGCCGGGGTGCGGGCCCGGCTCGAGGAGGAGCGATCCGCGCGGAGGGCGGCCGAGGACCGTACCGGCCGGGCCGAGGAGGCCCTCGCCGCCGTGAGGTCCGAGCTCGCCGAGGCCGAGCGCCGCCGCGCCCGTGCCGTGCACGACCTGGCCACCGCGAGGGACCTGGCGGAGGAGCGCCTCGAGGAACTCCGGCGCCTGCGGACCGCCGTGGCCCCCGACGAGGTGGCGCCGGTGGACGGCCCGGCCACGCCGTCACCGGCCGCACCGTCACCAGCCGCACCGTCACCGGCCACGCCGTCACCGACCACGCCGGGCCCGCCGCCGGAGGCCGGGACCGACCTGGCGGCCGCCGCCGATCTCCTCGATCGAGCCGCACGGATGGCCGACGAGCTGCGAGCCCTCGTGCAGGAGGCCTCCGACGGTCTCGGTGGCGTCGCCCGGGATGTCGGTGCCGGTACCACCAGCGGCGGTGCGGCCATGGTCCCCGAGGGGGGCCGGTCCGGTCCGGCCGCCGCGCCGGCTGCCACGCCGGCCGCCACGCCGGCTGCCACGCCGGCCG
>CAIPVR010000157.1 GCA_903868545.1 uncultured Actinomycetes bacterium | reverse complement strand
GTGGGGCCGCCGCGGCGGGCGGCGACCGCTCCGCCCACGACGAGGTCGGTGAGGTTCACGGCGTGCCAGAGGGCGCTGTGGGTGCCGGCCTCCGAGAGGAGGTAGGCGGCACGGTCGACCTCGGGCCGGCCGCGACCTGCTGCGGCAAGTCGTTCGCCGGCCCGGTCGAGGGCGGCGACGGCGGCGTGCTCGAAGTTCACCCGCCCGCGGTGAGGTCCAGCTGACGCTGTGGCCCCGGGCGGGCGGCCAGTGCCACGGCCTGGGCCGGGTCGCCGCCGAAGCTCGGGCAGAACGCCTGGAACGAGCACCAGTTGCACAGTGCCGAGCGCTGCGGGCGGAAGTCCTCGTGCTCGCACGCCCGCTCGATGGCGGCCCACACCGCCCCCACCTTGCGTTCCGTGCCGAGCGCGGACTGCTCGGAGGGCGTGGTGGTGATCACCTGTGGTTCCGACCCCAGGTAGACGAGCTGGATCCGGGAGGGGAGCTTCCCGAACACCTTGAGGCACAGCAGCGAGTAGAAGTGCACCCCGCCGAGCCGCGACTGCTCCTGGGCCTGCGAGGGGGTGCGACCGGTCTTGTAGTCGGTGACCACCAGGTCGCCCCGCTCGTCGAGTTCGAGGCGGTCGATGATGCCCCGCACGGTGAGCGACCCGATCTCGGCGGTGAGCATCAGCTCGAGGCCGATCGGGGTGATGGCCCGAGGGTCCTCCAGCGTGAAGTAGCGCTCGACCATGCGGGCGGCATCGGCGGCGAACTCGGCGGCCGCCGGGGCCTCCAGCTCGAGGCCCCGGTACTGCTCGTTCGCCGACATCTCCTCCAGCGCGGTGCGGAGGCACTCCTGGGCCCGCTCCGGGGTGCGCTCCGACGGCGGGGCGAGGAACAGCAGTTCGAGGGCCCGGTGGACGGTGGTGCCCTTCACCGCCGGTAGGGAGGGCGGCTCGGGAAGCCGGTCGATCGCGGAGAACCGGAAGGCGAGGGCGCAGTCCTTGAAGCTCGACACCTTCGACGGCGAGAGCGACGTGGGGAGCGGTAGGGCCATGCGCGAATGCTATGCGGACCCTGTGACGGTCCTGATCACCGCGTTGGCGGAGTCGGCCATGGCGTCGGGCTGCTCCAACGGCCCGAAGTGGCCGAGCTCGGGATGCTCCTCGAGGTGGCCGGCCGGCAGGTGCTCGACGATCCTCGGCGCCAGTCCGGCCGGCCCGCCCGTGTCGTCACCGCCCCGCAGCACCGTCACCGGGCACCGCACCTGACCGAGCAGGCTCCAGCCGTCGTGCCGGGGGCCCATCTCGAAGGTGGCCGCCTCCACCTCGGGTCGGCACCGGAGCGTGACCGAGCCGTCCGGCCCCTCCTCGAAGCCGTGGCGGACGTACGCGGCGAGGGCGTCGGCCCGGAGGCGGTCGAGTGGGGGTTTCGACGAGTAGTGGGCGACGGCGTCGGCGGCGGAGCTGAAACCCGGTCGCCTCCGCCGCGCTCCCTCGGCGAGGGGGTTGCCGCCGGTCGCACTGTCGCGGAACGAGGGCGGGAACACGATCGGCTCGAACAGCCAGAGCCCGGCGAACGTGCCGGGTCGGGCCGCCTCGGCGAGCAGGAGCGCCGCTCCGCCCATCGAGTGTCCGAGGCCCACCGGGTGCCGCAGTCCGAGCCGGTCGAGGGTCGCGAGCACGTCGTCCGCCGTGCCCGTCCACGCCATGTCCACCCCCGGGGGCAGGGCGGTGCGGCCATGGCCCCGCACGTCGAGGGCGTGGACGTGGCCGTGCAGACCGGCCGCCATCGGCCCCCACACCCCGGCGCAGAAACCGGTGGCGTGGACGCAGATCACGTCGGGCCCCTCGCCGCCGAGGTCGTAGGCGGCCACCTGCACCCCGTCGGTGGACTCCACCCGGAGGGGGTCGTCGAAGGGGTCGCCGGCCATCGGCACAGCTTGGTCGGGGCCGGCCGGGACGGCCAACCGGTGCCGGTCAGCCGCCGACGGCGCTCCGGGGCCCGCGCCCGAGGTCCTGGACCACGCCGGGCAGGTGCAGGCGGAGGTCGTGCAGGTGCCAGTCGTCGAGCACGGCGGGGCCCTCCTCGAGGAGTGGGCGCAGCTCGGCGACCGACACGACGGTGCACCCGTCGGCGGGGCCGCGCTCGTCGTCGTCGACGACGAGCACCGCCGTCACGAAGGGTGTCGGTGCCACGTGCTCGGAGAGCCGGTTCCGCAACTCCAGTGCGCACGACGCGGTCCGGAGGGCGCCCGCCGTCCGCTCGCCGTCGCAACGGTGCACCAGGAACACGCCGGTGGGTCCGACGACCGCCCAGAACTCGGTGAAGCGGCGCACGAGGAAGTCGTCGGGGAGCGTGGTCACCACCGCCGTGCCGCGGCCGTGCTCGGAGGGTGTGTTCGATCGGGGGCGCAACACCCTCACCCCATCGGCAGGCCCCGGGTCGGTGTTGAGCGAACGACCTCCCTCCGTGGCGCCGGGCGGCAGGTCCGCAGGTCCGCAGGCCCCGTCCGGCTGGTACGTTCATCCCTGGTTCACCGTCACGTCGACGGGGCGTCACCGGGGGGTCAGCAGGTGGGCAGAGGGCTCGAGGGCGGGATCAGCCGTCGGAGGATGCTGCGGTGGTCCGGTTCGGCCGGGATGCTGGCCGTGGCGGCGGTGGTGACCGACGCCTGCGCGGCGCCGATCCCCGAGGGCGCCGCCGACGCCAACGGGCTCGTCCTGCCGCCCGGCTTCAGCAGTCGGGTGATCGCCCGCTCCGGTGAGGCTGTGACCGGCACGGGCTTCACCTACCGGTGGTTCCCCGACGGCGCGGCCACCTTCGTGGACCCCGCGGTGGCGGGTGGGTGGTACCTCGTGACCAACCACGAGGTGCCCGGCGACGGAGGGGTCACCAGCATCCGGTTCGCGCCCGACGGCACCGTCACCGGGGCGCAGTCGATCTGCTCGGGCACGTCCCTCAACTGTGCAGGGGGTGCCACCCCCTGGGGCACCTGGCTCACGTGCGAGGAGTTCGACGCGGGTCGCGTGTGGGAGTGCGATCCCACCGGCGGCGCCCCGGCGGTGGTGCGCCCGGCGATGGGCGCCTTCGCCCACGAGGCGGCCGCGGTGGCGGCCGACGGCCGGGTGTACCTCACCGAGGACCGTCCCGACGGCGGCTTCTACCGCTTCACGCCGGCGGTCGCCGGCGACCTGTCCGCCGGGCTGCTCGAGGTGGCCACCGGCCCGTCGCCGGAGGGACCGATGACGTGGGTGCCGGTGCCGGACCCCTCCGCGGGGTCCGGCCCGACGCGCACCCAGGTGCCGTCGATGGTGCGCTTCGAGGGTGGTGAGGGCATCGACACCCTGGGCGCCGACGTGTGGTTCACCACGAAGGGTGACAAGCGGGTGTGGCGCTACCGCACCGACACCGGGCAGATGTCGATCCGGTACCAGGCGGGGAGCGGCACCCTGGACGCCGTCGACAACCTCTGGGTCGACGACGCTTCGGCCAACCTGTTCGTGGCGGAGGACGGCGGCAACATGGAACTCGTCATGCTCCGACCCGACGACTCGACCTTCGCGGTGGTCCGGGTGAGCGGCCAGGACGGGAGCGAGGTGACGGGGCCCTGCTTCAGCCCGGACGGGCAACGGCTGTACTTCAGTTCCCAGCGCGCCCCCGTGGGCGTGTTCAACGCGCCGGTCGGCACCACCTACGAGGTGACGGGTCCGTTCGACGAGTTGCTCGGCCGCTGAGGCACGTCCGCACTCAGTTGCGGAAGTGCTCGTCCGCAACGACGCTCCGGCGGAGTTTCCCCGTGGCGGTGTGCGGCAGCGAGTCCACCACCAGGTAAGTCTTCGGGCGCTTGTGGCCGGCGAGGTGCTCGCGGGCGAAGGCGTCGAGGTCGGCGGGGCTCGTGTCGCCCACCACCGCCGCGCACACCCGCTGGCCCCAGCGCTCGTCGTCGACGCCCACCACCGCCACCTCGTCCACGCCCGGTGCGCCGGCGAGCACCCGCTCCACCTCGGCGGGGTACACGTTCACGCCACCGGTGATGATCAGGTCGTCGCGACGGCCGTCGAGGAACAGGTAGCCGTCGCGGTCGAGGCGGCCCAGGTCGCCCACGCTGAACGCGCCCACGGCCGACGGGTCCAGGTGGGCCGGCCGCCAGGCGGCGCGTGTGGTGTCGGGGTCACGCCAGTACTCGAACCGGGCCCAGCCCGGCACCTCGCACCAGATGGTGCCGTCGGCGTCCACCTCGAGCGTCCGACCGGGCCGGGCCCGGCCGACCGTGCCGGGACGGTCCTGCCACTCCGCGCTGGACACGGCGGTGAACTGTCCTTCGGTGGAGCCGTAGAACTCCCAGAGTGCGTCCTCCCCGAAGGTGTCGATCGCCCGCCGCTTGAGCGGCTCCGGGCACGCCGAACCGGCGTGGGCCACCAGACGGAACCCGTCGAGGGCCGGGAGCTCGGGGAGCGAGAACAGGCGCTGCAGGTGGGTGGGCACGAGGAACGCCGTGGTGGGCCGGTGCCGGGCGATGGTGGTGGCCACCCGCCCGGCGTCGAAGGGTCCGGGGAGCAGCACCGTGCCGCCGCTGAGGAGCGTGGCTCCCGCCCACCTCACCGCCACCGAGTGGTAGAGGGGTGAGCACACGAGGTGCCGGTCGCCCGGGCCGAAGCCCCACAGCCGCACTTCCTCGGCCAGCAGCGCGGCGGCGTCGGACTCGTCGAGCAGCCCGCTCCACACGCCCTTCGCCCGTCCGGTGGTGCCCGACGTGTAGTGCATCGGGCGGGCCAGCGGTGCCGGTGCCAGCTCGGCAGGTGGCCCGTCGGCGAGGCGCGTGAGGATCGGGTCGTCCACCACCAGTGCGGGCCGCGCGTCCTCGAGCAGTTCCGCCCGCTCCGCCGGCAGCAGCCCGGCGTGTGTCAGCACCGGGACCACGCCCACCCGGAGCGCACCCAGCGCGCAGCACAGGAGGTCGGCTCCCGAGGTCGCCACCAGGGCCACCCGGTCGCCGGGGAGCAGGCCGCCGGCGAGCAGGGCGCCGGCGAACCGGCGCTGCCGCGACTCGGCGTCCTCCGCGGTCAGGATCTCGACGTGGGGCACGGCCGACCAGTGTGGCAGGACCGATCCGCCGCGGTCAGTTGCCGAGCACCTCGACCGCCGCGAGGTTCCATCGGGACGTGGTGGGCGAGGTCACGTTGATGGTGGCGGCGGAGCCGGCGGTGGCGGTGGCAGCGTTGCGGTTCTGCACCCAGAAGGTGTTGGTGAAGAGGAGGTCGGACCACTGGTAGAGCCGGGTCTGGCCCGCCCCGACGGTGCGGGAGGTGGACGTCTGCGTGTCGGCGCCCACGCCGTAGATCACCGACCCGGCGCGGGTGGTGGTGAGCGACACGGAGGGCGCCCCGCTCGCCGCGCCGGCGGAGTTCACGGCGCCGATGCCCGTGCTGCCCCGGAACGCGACCACGGACAGCTGCTGGCGGAAGCCGGTCCTGGAGGCCGTCGAACTGACGGTCCTGCTGGTGAGGACGTTCGTGGCCGTCGCGGTCCAGATCTCCGCCACACCCAACTGGGTGTTCTGGCGTCGCAGGAGCGTCCAGGTGAGCCCGGCGCCCGACACCGTGGTGGTCTGGCCGCCGGTGGTCGGCCCGTCGGCGGCGACGAACGCCACGAGCACGGTGTTCGCCGCGGTGGTGCTGAACGTGGGCGTGGTGGCCGTCGTCGTGGTGGCGTTCACCGTGACTCGGGTGTCGACCACGGGGGCGACGGCCGCCGGGGTGACCGACGCGCTGGCCGCGCTGGCGGGCCCGGTGCCGGCGGCGTTGGTGGCGGTGACGGTGAAGGTGTAGGCGGTGCCGTTGGTGAGTCCGGTGACGGTGGCGGTGGTGGCGGCCGGGTTGCCGGTGACGGTCACGGGCGTGAGGGTGGTGGTGCCGGTCCG
>CAIPVR010000156.1 GCA_903868545.1 uncultured Actinomycetes bacterium | reverse complement strand
GCCCTTGACGATCACGTCGGGACGTAGCGCCTCGATGACCTGCAGCGGGGTGTCCTCCTCGAACACGGTGACGAGGTCCACCACCTGGAGCTCGGCGATGAGCGCGGCCCGGTCCGCCGCCGTCACGACGGGCCGGTCGGGCCCCTTCAGCCGGCGCACCGAGTCGTCGCTGTTCACCCCCACCACGAGCAGGGCGCCGAGGTGGCTCGCCGCCCGCAAGAGGTGAGCGTGGCCGGCGTGCAACAGGTCGAAGCATCCGTTGGTGAACACCACCGGACCCGAGCCCAGCCGCCGACGGTGCTCCACGCGGCGGACGAGTTCGTCGAGGTCGACCACCGCCGTGCCCGGGTGACCGCCCGCCCGCTCGACGAAGAGGGCCAGGTCGTCGGGCCCCACGACCGACGTGCCGGCGCCGGCGCAGCCGATGCTCGCCGCCTCGAGCGCGCGTGCCGAGGCCTCCACGAGGCCGCCGCCCCCGGCGAGACCGACGGCGAGGACGGACAGCAGCGTGTCGCCGGCACCGGAGACCGACACCACCTCCACCGGCCAGGCCGGGAGCCATGCGTCGCCGTCCTCGCCCGGCGAGACGTACGCGCCGTCGGCGCCGAGGGAGATGACGGCCCGCCGGCACCCCGTCACCTCGAGCAGGTCCTCCGCGGCGTGGCGCAGGTCCTCCCGGCTGAGCGGGTGCGGCAGCTCCCGTCCGATCAGCTGTTCCGCCTCGACGCGATTCGGCTTGATGACGTCGGCGCCCCGGTAGCGCGTCGGGGTGGCCGGCTTCGGGTCGACGACGACCGGGACACCTGCCGCCTGGGCCCGCTGCACCACGGCGGCGGCGAGCTCGTCGGACAGCGCACCCTTCGCGTAGTCCGACAGGAGCACCACCCTCGGGCCGTCGTGGGCGAGGAAGCGTTCCACCGCCGCCACGGCGGTGGCGACGCCGTGGGCATCGGGATCGACCACGTCCTCGTGGTCGATCCGCACGATCTGGTGGCCGGCCGCGGTCAGGCGCTCCTTGCGGGTGGTGCGTACCCCGGGCTGGGTCCAGCAGGCGAGTTCCACCCCCAGCGCCGCGCACTCGGCTCGCACCTCGGCGGCCGCGGGGTCGTCGCCGAGGCGGCCAACGAGTACGACGTCGCAGCCCCACGCCCGCAGGTGGGCCGCCACGTTCGCGGCGCCGCCGAGCTGCTGGGTGCTGCCCGTGGGCCGGAACACCGGCACGGGGACCTCGGGGGACAACCGGGTGGAGCGGCCGGTCGAGTAGACATCCAGCATGATGTCGCCGATGACGAGGGCGGCGGTGGTCGCGGCGGTGGTCATGGCGTTCCCGGTCCGAAGGGCGGTCGCCCGGTGACGGGCGGCCCCACGATACCCGCG
The DNA here is from genome assembly GCA_903868545.1 of uncultured Actinomycetes bacterium. Taxonomy (GTDB): domain Bacteria; phylum Actinomycetota; class Acidimicrobiia; order Acidimicrobiales; family Microtrichaceae; genus CAIPVR01. The sequence continues at coordinate 11,704 of CAIPVR010000156.1, read as the reverse complement.
GGTGCGGACCCCGACGTGCCGATGAGCAGTGGTCCGTCCCGGTCGTCGGCGGATGACGGCCCACCACCCCACGCGAAGCCGCTGTCGTCGGAGCGCACCGCCCGGCTCCTCGAGGGCGTGGACGTCCTCGTGGTGGATCTCGACGGGACGATCACCTCCGACGACACCCTCGAGCTGCTGCGTGCCGGCGCCGGTGCGGCGCCGCAGCTCGCGGGCCGGTGGCGCGAGGCGGTGGCCACGTCCAAGCAGGCCGAGAAGGTGCTGCTCCACGCGGAGGTGGGCCTCGACGTGACCGCCCTGTCCTACCGCTGTGAGGTGCTGTCGCTGCTCGCCGGGGTGCGGGGCCGGGTCGGGAAGGTCGCCCTCGTGACGGGTTCCTCGGTGACCCTGGCCCGTGACGTGGCCGGCCACCTCGGCGGCTTCGACGAGGTGCTCGGCACCACCCTGGAGGTGAACCTGACCGGCCCGCGGAAGGCCGCTGCGCTGGTGGAGCGCTACGGCTCCGACGAGGTCTGGTACGTCGGGGACAGCCCGGCCGACGTGCCAGTATGGCGGGCCGTGACCGGCGGAGTGGTGGTCGGCGGGCGCCGCCCGGAGTGGATGCCCGAGGACCTCCGCCGCGTCGTCCCGCTGGCGGTGGAGGACCGATGACCCACGTGGATGGCCCGGTGGAGGCCCGAACCGCCCGCCGTGAGGTGTCGGCGTGTCCCATCTGCGGGGGGTCGACCCTCGACGACGGCGACGTGCTCCGCGACCACGACACCGCCGAGCCCTTCCGGTCCCTGCGGTGCGAGGACTGCTGGACCACGTTCCTCGCGGATCCGCCGGTGGACGCCGAACTGGGCCGCTACTACGAGCCCCACGGGGAGATGTCCGACCCCGGCGCGCTGTTCGCCCGGCTGCGCAGCCTCAAGATCGCCCGGGAGATCCGCCCCGTCACCCGCCTGCTCCGTCCGGGGGCCCGCGTGCTCGACTACGGCTGTGGTGACGGATCGATGGCTGCGGCGTTCGTGGCCGCCGGGTTCCCGGCCGTGGCGGCCGACACCTACGACGCCGCCGACTGGTCCCGCGACGGGATCCCCTATGTGCAGTCGGTGCCCGGCACCCCGTTCGCCGACCTGATCGAGGCCCACGGCCCGTTCGACGCCGCGGTGTTCCGCCACGTGCTCGAGCACCTGCCGGACCCGGTCGGGGTGCTCCGGAACCTGCACGACAGCGGTACCGAGGTGGTGGGCCTGGTGGTGCCGAACGCGTTGGCCCCGAGCGCCCGGCTGCTGGGCGAGCGGTGGTTCTACTGGGACCCGCCCCGGCACCTGTACGGCTTCGCCCCCCAGTCCGTGAACGCCATGGCCGCGGCGGCGGGCTTCCGTGTGGCGGACCTCCGTGTGGCGGGGCTCGACTCGCTGGTCACCTCGGCGCACCGCGCCGTGGCCCTCGGTGGTGGTGGCGCGCTCGGGGCGCACGGCTGGCGCCGCGCCGCCCTGCGCCTCACCCGGCCCACGGGCCTGTTGGCCGCAGCCGCCTCGGCGGCGGTGGCGCCGGTGGGTTCGTCGATCCTCGTCGCCGAACTCGTGCGTCGCGACCGGGACTGACACCCGGCCGGACCGGCGACCGGATCAGCGGGACGGGTCGTCGTCCCGGGTGCGGACGAGCCGGATGAGCGAACCGCCGCTCAGCACGGGCAGCCGCTCGAGCCCCCGTTCGGCGAGCACCAGCGGCCGCGGCGGCCGGGCGATCGCCTGCGGGACCAGGAAGAGGTGGGCCCGCTGCGCGGCGCCCCACCCGTGGCGGGCCGCCGCGGCGAGGAAGGACCGCGGGCGGAACAGCGCCTCGCCCTCGGTGCGGGTGTGGTACCAGATCACCCACGGGTTCTGCGGGTTGGGCTCGATCGCCACCCACTGGGTCCACGGCCGGGCCACGTCCGCCACGCCGGCACACGTGGCGTCGAGGTCCTCCACGTGGTGGAGCACGTCGTTGGTCAGCACCAGGTCCGCGGGCCCGGGATCGGCCTCGGCGAGACGTTCCCCGGTCCCCACCTCGAACCGCAGGTTCGCCAGGTCCCCGGAGCGGCTGCGGGCGAACTCCACGTAGCCCTCGATGGGCTCCACGCCCACGAAGCGCAGTCCGGGCCGCTCTGCGGCGAGCCGCCGCAGCAGCAGGCCGGTGCCGCTCCCCACCTCGACGACGGTGTCGCCGTCGCGGAGGGTGTCGAGGTGGAGACGGAGCTCACGGAGCCGCCGCTCGAACAGCCAGCCCTCCCGTCGCGCGTCGTAGCCGTCCGGGTCGTCGTCGAACTGGGCGTTGAGGCAGGTCACGGCCGCCTTCGGTTCAGTCGCCGGCGGCGTCGATCACCACGACCACGTCGCCCGCGGCCACGGACTGGCCGGGTTCGACCTTCACCTCGGTCACGGTGCCGTCCACGTCAGCGTTGACGTTGTTCTCCATCTTCATGGCCTCGAGCACCACCACCGGCTCGCCGGCGGTGACCGACTGACCCGCCTCCACGAGGACCTTGACGATGGTGCCCTGCATGGGCACGGCCACCTTGCCGCTGCCCGCCACCGCGCCGGCCCCGCCGCCCGAGGCCCCGCGCTTCGGGCGGGCCTTCGCTGCGGGCGCCCCGGTGGCCACGGGGGCGAGCTGGCTCTCGGGCACGTACAGGCTGACGGCGAAGCGTCGACCGTTGACCTCCACGTCGACGTCGCGCTTCACCTTGGGCTCCGCGCCGTCCTCCGCCGGCGCCGCCGCCGAGCGGCCCGACACCCCGGAGAGGTCGAGGACGTTCTCCACCCACTTGGTGGAGTGCTCGTTGGCCACGAAGTCGGGGTGGCGCAGGATGGCGAGGTCGGCCGGGATGACCGTGGCGATCCCGTCGACCTCCATCTCCTCGAGGGCCCGGATCATCCGGGCGATGGCGATCTCACGGGTGCGACCCCAGGTGCAGAGCTTGCCCACGAGGTTGTCGTAGTACTGGCTGATCTCGTCGCCGCCCTCGTAGCCGCCGTCCCAGCGGGTGCCGAAGCCGGAGGCGACGTGCAGCTTGTGGATGGGCCCGGGCGACGGGAGGAACCGACCCTCGGCCGGGTCCTCCGCGTTGATGCGGCACTCGATGGCGTGGCCGTCGATACGGATGTCGTCCTGGCCGAACGGCAGCGGCTCGCCCGCTGCGACGCGCAGCTGGAGCTCGACGAGGTCGACGCCGGTCACGAGCTCGGTGACCGGGTGCTCCACCTGCAGGCGGGTGTTCATCTCCAGGTAGAAGAAGTCGCCGTCCTGGTAGAGGAACTCCACGGTGCCGGCGTTCACGTAGTCGCAGCCCTTGGCCACGGTCACCGCCGCCTCGCCCATGGCCCGAAGGATCTCCTCGGGGATCCCGGGGGCCGGGGCCTCCTCGATCAGCTTCTGGTGGCGGCGCTGGGCCGAGCAGTCGCGGGTGCCGAGGTACACGGCGTTGCCGTGCGTGTCGGCCATCACCTGCACCTCCACGTGGCGCGGCTTGGTGAGGTAGCGCTCCATGTAGCACTCGTCACGGCCGAAGTAGGCCTTCGCCTCGCGCTGGGCGGACTCGAGCGCGGCGACCACCTCGTCCTCGCCCTCGACCACCTTCATGCCGCGGCCGCCGCCGCCGTAGGCCGCCTTGATCGCCACCGGGTACCCGAACTCGGCGCCGAAGTCGCGCACCTGCTGGGGGTCGGTGATGATCTCGGTGGTGCCGGGCACGCCCGAGACCCCGACGCGCTCGGCGGCGTGGCGGGCGGAGATCTTGTCGCCCATCACGTCGATCGCCGCCGGCGGCGGGCCGATGAACGTGACACCCAGGTCGGTGATCGCCTTGGCGAAGTCCGAGTTCTCGGAGAAGAACCCGTAGCCCGGGTGCACGGCCTCGGCGCCCGAGCGTCGGATCACGTCGAGCAGCTTCTCGGCGTCGATGTAGCTCTCCGCCGCCGTCTGTCCGCCGAGGGCATAGGCCTCATCGGCGAGGCGGACGTGGAGGGCGTCCCGGTCGAGGTCGGAGTAGACGGCCACGGTGGAGATCCCCATCTCCCGGCAGGCCCGGATGACCCGGACGGCGATCTCTCCGCGATTGGCGATCAGCACCTTGGAAAACACGACCTATCTTCCCCCGATGGCATTCCAACGCGCCAAAGCGGCACTCGCCGGTACCCGGTTCGCCGACCTCCACTGGGTGGCCGAGACCGGTTCCACCAACGCCGACATGGTCGGGCTCCTGCGGGCGGCCGGCCCGTCGGCCCGGCCCGTGGTGCTCGTGGCCGACCACCAGACGGCCGGGCGCGGGCGCCTCGACCGCATCTGGGAGGCCCCCCCCGGGGCCTCGCTGCTGATGAGCATCGGCCTTCCCCTGGACCGGTACCCCGAGGAGCGGTGGAGCCTGCTCACCGGGGCCCTGGGTGGTGCGGCCACCGACGCGCTGGAGGGCCTGCGCCTCAAGTGGCCCAACGACCTGGTGGCGGTGGGGGCCGGACCGGACGGCTCGGACCGCAAGGTGGGGGGCATCCTCGCCGAGCTCCACGACCTCCCCGGCGCCGGCCACTGCGCGGTGCTGGGCCTCGGCGCGAACCTCAACTGGCCGGAGGTGCCGGCGCACCTGCAGGACATCGCGACCTCGATGAACCTCCTGCTGGGCGGCCCGGTCGACGCGGAGGTGGTGCTGACGGACCTGTTGGTCTCGTTCGACCAGCGGTGGCTGCCACTCATCGAGCGGTCGGCACCCACCACCGCCGAGTTCCACGCCGCCTGGGCGGCCCGTTCCGCCACGCTCGGCCGTCGGGTGCGGGTCGAACTCCCCGACGCCGTGCTGGTGGGCACCGCGGTGGACCTCGCCACTGACGGCGCCCTCGTCGTGGAGGACGACCAGGCCGTGCGGCGGACCGTACGCGCCGGTGACGTGATCCATCTGCGCCCCGAGGGCTGAGCCCGGCGGAACCCGGCGCCGGCACCCCGGTGGCGGCCTGACGCAGGGGCCCGGGGTCACGGGTCCGCAGGTCGTCCCGGGCCGTAGGCCGCGTCCCACACCCCGGCGCAACGGAGCGTCACCGGGCCCGGCGCGTCCAGCGCCCGATCGGTGCCGGGATGCCCGTGGTGCAGCACCCGGGCGACCGGCTGCACGTCGCGGGTGGTCGAGACGAGGAACACCTCGTCGGCCGCCCCGAGTTCGGACATCGGGACCGGCTCCTCCGCCGCGTCCACGCCACCGGCCGCGAGCGCCTCGAGCAGCAGCGCCCGGGTGACCCCGGCGAGGCAGCCGGAGGAGAGCGGCGGGGTGACCACCCGGTCGTCGAGCACCACGAACACGTTCGAGCCCGTGCCCTCGCACAACTCGCCCGCCGTGTTCGCGAGGATCGCCTCGCTCGCTCCGGCCGCCGTCGCCGCCGCGAGCGCGACCACGTTCTCGGCGTACGACGTGGTCTTGAGCCCGGCCACGGCGCCGTGCTCGTTGCGGGTCCACGGCACCACGAGCACCGTGGTGGGGGAGCGGTCGACGGTCAGCGGCCCGGCCGCGACCAGCACGGTCGGCCCGCCCTCGCCCCGGGCGCTCCCCATCGGTCCCGGCCCCCCGGTGACGGTGATCCGGAGGCGGCCCGGACCGGTGCGGGCGGCCACCACCTCGTCCACGGCGGCGAGGAGGATGCTCCGGTCCGGTGGCACGAGGCCGAGTCCGGCCGCCGAGCGTTCGAGGCGGTCGAGGTGCCGGGTGAGTGCGAACGGTCCGTCGTCGGTCAGCTTCACCGTCTCGAACACCCCGTCGCCGACGGTGATGCCGTGGTCCGACCAGTGCAACGTGGCCTCGGCGGGATCACGCAGCCCGCCGTCGAGCCAGACCACCGTGTCGGCGGCGCTCACCGGGCCGCCCCTGCGGCGCCCGCCGCCACCCTGAGCAGGTTGCGTGCCTTCAGTTCGGTCTCCTCCCATTCACCCTCCGGTGTGGAGTCCCAGGTGATCCCGCCCCCGGTACCGAGGTGGAGGTCCCCCTCCTCGATCCAGAAGGTGCGGATGGCCACGTTGAGGTCGCCCTCGTCCCGGTCCGCGTCCACCCACCCGACCGCGCCGCAGTAGATCCCCCGGGCCACCGGCTCGAGGCGTCGGATCGACCGCAGCGCAGCTTCCTTGGGTGCGCCGGTGACCGATCCCGGTGGGAAGGTGGCCGCCACGGCGTCCGCCCAGCCGAGGCCGGGCCGCAACCGCCCCTCGACGGTGCTCACCAGGTGGTGCAGGCCGGGGTGTGACTCCACCTCCATGAGGGCGGGCACGGTCACGGTGCCCCACTCGCACACACGGCCGAGGTCGTTGCGCACGAGGTCGACGATCATCACGTTCTCGGCGCGGTCCTTGGGCAGGAACCCGTCGGCGGCGGCAGCCGTTCCCTTGATCGGTGACGACCACACCCGGTCGCCCCGCCGGCTCAGGAACCGTTCCGGCGACGCGCTCGCCACCGCAAGGCCCGCAGAGGGAACGCGCACCACCGCGGAGAACGGCGCGGGGTTCCCGGCGGCCAGCGCCGCGCCGAGGGCGGCCACGTCCTGGGGGCCGCCCACGCCGCCCCGCCCCGCGGACCCGGTCGTGGTCGGGAGGGGCGCCCGCAGCCGGCGGGTGAGGTTCACCTGGTACACGTCGCCGGCGGCGATCTCCTCGCGGATGGTCCGCACCCCGGCGGTGAAGGCCGCCTCGTCGAGCGAGGTGGACCAGCGGTCCGGGGCGGGCCCCGCCCATGCCGGCCCCGGCCAGGGCCTCGCCGGACGCACGCGCCCGAAGCGGGCGCACACCGGCGCCCCGTCGAAGGGGAGGACCACCGCCCAGAAGCCCTCGCCGTCCAGCGCGGCCAGATCGGAGGTGAGGTCCACCAGACCCGTGCAGAGGCGGCCGCCCACCACGGCGAGCGCGTCGGGATCGTGCCGGCGGGACCGCGCCCTGGTGGGGCTCACCGCCACAGGATCGCACGCCCGGCGCCCCCGGGTCGGCCGCCGAGCGGGTGCTCAGGAGCGAGCCGGAGGTGTCGGGGCCACCGGTCGGGCCACTGCTACCGTCGGCCGGGTCGTGGCACGAGTTCGGTACACCGCAGGGCGGCGCACGTGGCCCCAACGGCTCCTCCTGGGGTTCAACGTGGTGCTGGTCCTCGCCTGCCTCGGCGCGGCGTTCGGACTCACGAAGGTGCGCACCACCCTCGAGTCCGTGCCGGTGGTGGACGTCGGTTCCGCCCTCGCCGACCCCGTCGACGTGGAGACGCCGCGGAACTTCCTCATCATCGGGACGGACTCCTCCTCCGGGCTCGACAAGGCCGACCCGGTGAACAAGGGGCGTCCCACCGGCGAGAACCTCGCTGACGTGATCATGGTGCTGCGGGTCGACCCCCGCGACGGCACCGCCCGGCTGCTGTCGATCCCCCGTGACAGCCGGGTGACGCTGCCCGACGGGTCCACCCAGAAGATCAATTCGGCCACGATGCTGCCCAACGGTCCCAAGGCCCTGGTGCAGACGATCAAGCGCAACTTCGGCATCCCGATCGACAACTACGTGCAGGTGGACTTCGCGGCGTTCAAGCGTCTCGTCGAGGTGCTCGGCGGGGTCCCCGTGTACTTCACCACCCCGGTCCGCGACCGCAACACGGGCCTGCTGGTGAAGGAGCCGGGTTGCCGGCAGCTCGACCCGGACCAGGCGCTCGCGTACGCCCGCTCCCGGCACTTCGAGTTCCAGGTCAACGGGAAATGGCGCACCGACGAGACCGGTGACCTGGGCCGCATCACCCGCCAGCAGGACTTCATCAAGCGGGCGATGCGCAAGGCGAGCGACATCGGTGTGCGCAACCCGAGCACCGCCGTGGGCGTGATCGACGCCGCCACCGGGGCCGTGGTGCTCGACGACACGCTGAACGTCGACGCCATCCTCGCCCTGCTCCAGCAGTTCCGGACCTTCAACCCCGACGACCTCCAGAGCCAGCAGGTCCCCACCGAGTCGTCGAACCGGGGCGGGATCGCCTACCAGGAGGTGCTCTGGACGAAGGCCGACCCGATCATCGAGCCGTTCCGCGGTGTCAACCCGTTCACGGGTCCCGAGCCCCGCAACGTGCTGGTCGACGTGAAGGGGGCCCCGGGGACGCTCGCGCAGCTCGGGGCCACGGTGGTCGATCTCGAGAAGGCGGGCTTCGACGCCGAGGCGGTGTCGAGCCGGTCGGCCGGCGGGGTCACGACCATCAGTTACGGGCCCCGTGGGCGCGACGCCGCGGTGCTCCTCGCCCGCCAGTTGCAGGTGATCCCGCGGCTGGTCCCGGACCCGTCGATCTCCGGGTACCGGGTGGTGCTGAACGTGGGCCGCGACTTCGGCGGTGTCCGGGCCGAGGCACTGCCGGTGGAGCAGTTGCCCCCGTCCCTGCAGCCCACCACCACGACCACCGTGCCGTCGGCCCCTCCCGCCGCCACCCCGGAGGCCCCGGCCACGACCACCGCCACCGACGCCCCGTCCACCTCGGCGCCGGCCGAGGGCGCCCCGCCGGACCTCGCTCCGCCGGGCGTGGTGCCCACGGACCCGGTGAAGGCAGCGGCCTGCCGGTGACGTTCGGGCCGGGCCTAGGATGAGCACGGGCCTCAGGAAACCTCGGCTCCGGCCGACGGGAGACCTGCAGGCCGGGGAAGTCGACGGCCGAGTCCGCTCCTAGGGGCGATCACAACGAGGAAGACAGCGTGGGACAGGGCGTCGCGGTCGTGGGTACGGGCTACGTCGGCCTCACTACAGGGGCCTGTCTCGCCCATCTCGGGCACGACGTGACGTGCGTGGACATCGACGCCGAGAAGGTCGCGTCGCTCGAGCGGGCGGAGATCCACATCCTCGAGCCCCGGCTCCGGGAACTCGTCGTCGAAGGCATTCGCTCGGGGCGGTTGCGGTTCACGACCGATGTGGAGGGTGCGGTCGAGGACCGTTCCTTCGTGTGTCTCTGCGTGCCGTCCCCCCAGGCCGCCGATGGCGCCGCCGACATGTCGTTCATCCGGACGGCGGCGTCCTCCATCGGTCCGAGCCTGCGGTCGGGCGCCGTCGTGATCAACAAGTCGACGGTCCCGGTGGGTTCCACCAGGCTGGTCGAGGAAGCGCTCGGCCGGTCCGACGTGGCAGTGGTCTCCAATCCGGAGTTCCTGCGCGAGGGCCACGCGGTGGAGGACTTCCTGCATCCCGACCGGGTGGTGATCGGTGCCGATGACGAGGGTGTGGCGCTGCAGGTGGTGGCGCTCTACGTCGGGCTCGTCGCTCCGGTGGTCGTCACCGATCCGGCGTCCGCCGAGCTGATCAAGTACGCCGCCAACGCCTTTCTCGCCACGAAGCTGAGCTTCGTCAACGAGATCGCCGACCTGGCCCGTGAGCTGGGCGCTGACATCGACGACGTGGTGGTGGGCGTGGGCTCGGACCCGCGCATCGGGCAGAACCACTTCCGACCCGGTCCCGGCTGGGGCGGGAGCTGCTTCCCGAAGGACACGAGGGCCCTGCTCCACATGGCCGAGCAGGCGGGGCAGGAGTTGCAGGTCCTGGATGCTGCGGTTCGTTCGAACGAGGCACGCTTCGACGCGACCACGGATCGGATCGAGCGTCTGGTGGGCGGACTCCGAGGAACCCCGGTGGCCGCGTGGGGCCTCACGTTCAAGGGCGGGACCGACGACCTCCGCGACTCGCCGGCGTTGGCCGTCCTGCAGCGCGCTGTCGAGCGAGGTGCGCGGGTACGTGCCTTCGACCCGACCGTGACCGCCGGGCGCTCGGTGGGTGAGGGAATCTCCACGGTGGACGACCCCTACGCGGCATGCGAGGGGGCCGCGGTCCTGGCCGTCCTCGCCGACTGGAGCGAGTTCGGCTCGATCGACCTCGACAAGGTCGCCGAGGTGATGACCGTTCCGAGGGTCGTCGACGTGCACAACCTCCTCGACCGCCAGACCCTCGAGCGGGTCGGCTTCGAGGTCGCCCGGCTCGACTCCTGAGCCCGCCGTGGCCGGCGGACCGGCCCTGTCGGAGCCGGTCTACTCGGCCCGGGCCTCCGCCTCGTCGCGGTGTGACAGGTACCAGTCGATCGTGCGCCGCAGGCCGTCGCGGAACGGCACCCGGGCCTCGAAGCCGAAGTACTCCTTGGCCCGCGACGGGTCCACCCGTCGCCGGGGCTGGCCGTCGGGCTTCGAGGTGTCCCAGCGCAGTTCGCCGGAGAAGCCGACCAGCTCGCAGATCAGGCCCGCGAGCTCGCGGATGGGCATCTCCTCGTTCGTGCCGAGGTTCACCGGTTCCTCCGCGTCGTAGCGCTCCGCGGCGAGCACGATGCCGGCGGCGGCGTCGTCGACGAACAGGAACTCCCTGCTCGCCGCGCCGGTGCCCCACACCTCCACGTGGTCGGCCCCCGACTCCTTCGCGTCGACGCACTTCTTGATGAGCGCCGGGATCACGTGGCTGACCGCCGGGTGGAACTTGTCGCCCGGACCGTAGAGGTTGGTCGGCATCAGGTACACGGCGGACTGGCCGTACTGCGAGCGGTTGGCCTGCAACTGGGTGAGCTGGGCGAGCTTCGCCACGCCGTAGGGGGCGTTGGTCTCCTCCGGGTACCCGTGCCACAGGGAGTCCTCGCTGAACGGGACCGGGGTGAACTTCGGGTAGCTGCAGATCGTGCCGATCACCACGGTCTTCGGCGTGCCGGCGCGGCGGGTGGCGTCGAGCACGTAGGTGCCCATCAGCAGGTTGTCGAGGTAGAGGTCGGCCGGCCGGGCCATGTTGGCGCCGATGCCTCCGACCCGGGCCGCCAGGTGGATCACGAGGTCGGGGGCGAGCTCCGAGAGCATCGACGCCGTGGCGTCGGCGCGCCGGAGGTCGTAGTCGGCGGAGGTGGGTGCCGACACCCGTTCCGGGCCCACTCCGTCCAGGGCCCGGAGCACCGCCGAGCCCAGGAATCCACTGCCGCCGGTGACCAGGACGTGGGTGTCGGCCCAGAAGTCGCTCATGCCCGGATCTCGCTCATGACCTCCCTCACCGTAGTGCCCGCGTCACGCGGGCAGGTGGGCGGTCACCGTCCGCACCGGCCACGGCGTGGGCGGGGTTCGCCCGGCCACCCCGACCCTGGGCGAGACTGCTGGCATGGTCGGCCCGGTCGAGGAGCGCGCGATGGGCCCGCGTGCGGTGGCGGGCCCACGGGTGGCGGTGACCCTCACGCAGTGCTGGCACCGGGTCCCGGGCGGTACCGCCACCTCCGTGCTGGAGTTGGTGCGCGGCCTCGGGGCGGGGGGCCGGGTGGACGTGGTCGGCGTCGGTCCGGCCGGCGGGGCGCCGCCGGAGCCGTCGTTCCTGCCGCCGGTGCCGACGGTGCGGCTCCCGCTCCCGCTACCGGTGCTGTACGACGCCTGGGCGCTCACGGGGCGCCCCCGCCCCGAGTCGCGCACGGGTCCGGTCGACCTGGTGCACCTGACCGTGCCGGTCACCCCGCCCCGCACCACGGCGCCGCTCGTGGCCACGGTCCACGACCTGCTCCCGCTGGAGCACCCGGAGTGGTTCACCCGGCGTGGCACGCGCCTGATGGCCCGGGGTCTGCGGGCGGTGCGCGACCGGGCCGCGGCCGTCATGGTGCCGAGCCGGACCGTCGCGGACGCGTGCGTCGGGCACGGGTTCGATCCCGCCCGCGTGCACGTGGTGCCGTGGGGGGCGCCCGCCCCGGCGGTGCGGCCGGCCGACCTCGGCG
>CAIPVR010000155.1 GCA_903868545.1 uncultured Actinomycetes bacterium | reverse complement strand
GTGCTCATCCGAGGCGCTCGGCCAGCGAACGGGCGAAGTAGGTGAGCACCAGGTCGGCGCCCGCCCGCTTGACCGCGGTGATCTGCTCGAGGGCCACGGCGTCGCCGTCGATCCAGCCCCGTTCGGCGGCGGCGTGCACCATCGCGTACTCACCGGACACGTGGTAGGCGGCGAGCGGCACGTCGAGCTCCGCCCGGGCCCGGGCCAGGACGTCGAGGTAGGTGAGCGCCGGCTTGACCATGACCATGTCGGCTCCCTCCTCCACGTCGGAGCGCAGTTCCATGAGGCTCTCGCGTACGTTCGCCCAGTCCTGCTGATAGGCCTTGCGGTCCCCGCCGCCGGCGATCTCCACGTCGACCGCGTCGCGGAACGGCCCGTAGAGGGCCGACGCGTACTTCGCGGAGTAGGCGAGGATGGCCACCTCCTCGAAGCCGTCGTCGTCGAGCGCCTCCCGGATCGCGAACACCTGGCCGTCCATCATCCCGGAGGGCGCGCACACGTCGACCCCGGCCTCGGCCTGGGCCAGCGCCACCTCCGCGTACCGCTCCAGGGTGGCGTCGTTGTCGACCCGGCCGTCGGACGTGAGCAGGCCGCAGTGGCCGTGGTCGGTGTACTCGTCGAGGCACAGGTCGGCCATCAGGACCATGCGGTCGCCGACCTCGTCACGCAGTTCCCGCAGCGCCACCTGCACGATGCCGTCGGGGTCGGAGGCACCGGAACCCTCCGCGTCCTTGCGCTCCGGCACACCGAACAGGATCAGCGCCGGCACCCCCAGGTCGGCGAGTTCGGCGGCCTCCTTCCGCAGCGACGCGACGGTGTGCTGCACCACTCCCGGCAGCGACGGCACGGGAACCGGGTCGCCCAGGCCCTCCCGCACGAACAGCGGCGCGACGAGGTCGTCCACACCGAGCCGGGTCTCGGCCACCAGCCGGCGCAGCGCCGGGGTACGACGGAGTCGACGGGGACGGCGCTGGGGGAACGTCACGGCCCGATCCTACGGCCGGTCGCGGCCACCACCCCCAGCCGGACGGGGTCGAGCACGGCACAGCTCTCGACCACGAGGTCGGCGTGCGAGAAGTCCATCCCGGCGGTGAGCGAACTGGGCACGGCCACCACGGCCATGCCCGCGGCGCGGGCGGCGCGCACCCCGTTGACCGAGTCCTCCACCGCCACCGCCCGGGCGGGCTCCACACCGAGACGGTCGCACGCCATGAGGTAGAGGGCCGGGTCCGGCTTGGTGCGGGCCACCTCGTCGCCGGTGCAGACGGCGGCGAACCGGTCGACGAGGCCGCGCTCGCCGAGGTGGCCGAGCACCCAGTCGGCCGGCGAGCTCGACGCCACCGCCAGGGGGACCGATGCCGCACCCAACGCGTCGATCAGTTCCACCACCCCCGGGAGCGGGTCGAGTGCGGAACCGCAGCTCCGGGCCGCCCGCAGCTTGGCGGGCACCACCGTGGCCCGGTCGACCGGGTGGCCGAGCTGCTCCTCGAGGATGTCGGCCCAGTGCGGGTGGTCGGTGGAGCCGATGAAGGTCCGCCACAGGTCGAGCGACAGCTCCTCGCCGTGGGCCCGGAAGGCCTCGGCGACCGCGGTGTACTCGCACCACTCGGTGTCGAGCACGAGCCCGTCGAAGTCGAACACCACCGCCGCCGGGAGCCCCCGGTCCGAATCGGCCGCGGTCACGACGGCTCCGGGGCGAGATGGCCGACGAGCGCGTCGACGAGTCCGTCCACGGTGTGCACCGGGGCCTCCACCGTCACCGCGAGGCCCAGCTCCCGGGCCGTGGCCGCCGTGACCGGCCCGATGCAGGCCACCACCGGTGGCACCGCGTCCGGGCCCACCGCGGCCACGAGGTGCTCCACGGTGGACGACGACGTGAACGTGACCACGTCGGACGCGGCGATGCGCCGGACGTCGGCCTCGTCGAGCTCCACCGGCACCGTCCGGTAGGCGGGCACCACGTCGACCCCCCAGCCCCGGGAACGGAGGCCCTCGGGCAGGACGTCACGGGCGACCGCCGCCCGGGCCAGCAGGACGCGGCCACCGGTGCCGGGCGGGTCGGCGAATGCCTCGAGCAGGCCCTCGGCCACGTAGCGCTCGGGCACCAGGTCGGCCACCAGGTGGTGCTCGGCCAGCACCTGCGCGGTGCCCGGGCCGATGGCGGCCAGGCGCACACCGGCGAGGTCGCGGCCGTCACGCAGGCCGGCACAGAAGCGTGCCGCCCCGTTCGGCGAGGTGAGCACCACCCAGTCGTAGGACCCCACGGCGGCCACGGCTCGGGCCAGGGCCGCGCCGCCGTCGACGGGATCCTCGACCCGGATCACGGGCACCTCCTCCACGGCGGCCCCGAGCTCGCGGAGCCGGGCGGACAGCACGCCGGCCTGGGCGCGGGTGCGGGTGACCACCACACGTCGCCCGAACAGCGGGCGGCGTTCGAACCAGTCGAGACGCTGACGGGCGACCTCACCCACGACGATCGTGGCCGGTGCCCGCAGTCGGTGCTCGTGGAGGGTGCCCAGCGTGGCCCGCACCGTCTCCTGGTCGGGACGGGTGCCCCACCGCACCGCGGCGGCCGGCGTGTCGGGCGGGAGCCCGCCGGCGAGCAGCCGGCGGGTGATCTCGGGCAGGTGGGCCACCCCCATCAGGATCACGAGCGTGCCGCGCAGGCGGGCCAGCGCCTCCCAGTCCACGTCGGTGTGGTCCTTCGTCGGGTCCTCGTGGCCGGTGACGACGGTCAGGCTGGTCGACGAGTAGCGGAGGGTGACGGGGATCCCCGCGGCCGCGGGTACCGCCACGGCCGAGGTGATGCCCGGCACCACCTCGTAGTCCACCCCGGCGGCCGCCAGCGCCGCCGCTTCCTCCGCGCCACGGGCGAACACGTAGGGGTCGCCGCCCTTGAGCCGCACGACGGTCCGCCCGGCGAGCCCGTGTTCCACGAGCAGGGCGTTGATCTCCTCCTGCGGCGTGGACGGCCCACCTCCCGGCTGCTTGCCCACGTCGAGACGCAGCGCGCCGGCCGGGGCGAGGTCGAGCAGCTCCCGGGCCGACAACCGGTCGTACACCACCACCTCGGCCCGGCGCAGCAGCTCGGCACCCCGCACCGTGAGCAGGGCCGGATCACCCGGCCCGGCGCCCACCAGGTAGACGGTCATGGCGTGACGGTACCGGCGGCGCGCAGCGCGGCGGCCACCGCCCGCCCCACCGCCGGACCGTCGGCACCCTGTTCGGTGGCGCGTCGAGCGCCGCGGGACGGGCCGTCCGGCCGGCCCAGCACCCCCGTGACCCGCACGTCGCCGTCCTCGAGGAGGACGGCGTGCGCCCCGGCGGGCAGCGTGCAGTCACCGCCCAACTCGTCGAGGAAGGCCCGCTCCGCGTCCACGGTGCGGCGGCTCGGGCCGTGTTCCACCGCGGCGAGCAGGTCGCGGAGGCCCTGGTCGTCGGCCCGGCACTCCACCGCGAGCGCTCCCTGGGCCACCTGCGGCACCATCAGCGACACGGGGAGCACGTCGTCGAGCCGGTCGGCGAGACCGAGACGTTCCAGCGCCACGGCGGCCACGACGATCGCGTCGAACCCGTCGGCCTTCGCCAACCGGGTGGCCATGTTCCCCCGCAGCTCCGCGAACCGCAGGTCCGGCCGCAGCTGCGCCAGCTGGGCCCGCCGGCGTTGCGAGCCGGTGGCCACCACGGCCTCGGTCGGCAGGTCCCGCAGCCGGCACCCCACCAGCGCGTCGCGCGGGTCCCCCCGCTCCGGCACCGCGGCGAGCACCAGTTCCCCGGGCGTGCGGGCGGGCAGGTCCTTGGCCGAGTGGACCGCGGCGTCCGCGCGGCCGACGGCCACCGCGGCCTGCACCTCCGTGGCGAACACCCCCTTGCCGCCGATCTCCGACAGCGCCACGTCGGTCCGGCGGTCGCCCTCGGTGCTCAACGGCACCACCTGCACCTCGAGACCCGGGTGCGCCGCGGCGAGCAGGCCGGCGACGTGGTCGGCCTGCCAGCGGGCGAGGGCCGACGCCCGGGTCGCCAGGCGCACGACCGTCACGGGATCAGGAGGGATCCGTCGGCGGTTCGAGGTCGAACAGGTCGCGCAGCGACTCCACCAGACGGTCACCGCGGGACGAACCGGCCGCGTCCTTGAGGCGCACGGTGGGGTCGTGCAGCAGCTTGGCCACCAGCCCCCGGGTGAGCGACTCCACGGCGTCGAGCTGGTCGGGCCGCAGGTCGGCCAGGCGTCCGGTGTGACGGTCGAGCTCCGCCCGTCGCAGCAGCTCGGCGCGGTCCCGGAGCGCGGTGATCACCGGCGCCACCTCGCGGGCGTTGGTCAGTGCGGTGAAGCGGTCGAGTTCCTCCTCGACGATCCGCCGCACACCGGCCACCTCGCGGCGACGCTCGGCGAGGCCCGCCTCGGTGCGCGCCGACACGCTCGCCATGTCGAGGAGTTCGACGCCGTCGAGCTCCGCCACCGACGGCGTGACATCCCGGGGCACCGCGATGTCGACCACGACCAGCGGGCGGTCGCGGCCGACCAGTGCCGGGGCGACGGCCTCGTCACCCACCACGTGACCGGGCGCGCCGGTGGCGGTGAACAGCAGGTCGGCGCCCGCCAGCACCTCCGGCAGGGCCGAGAGCTCCACGGCCCGCACATCAGGGACACGATCGGCGACCGAGGCCACCAGACCGGCCGCCGTCCCGCCCGAGCGGTTGGCCACCGTCAGCGATGCCACACCGGAGGCGGCGAGGAAGTCGGCCATCCCCCGTGCCATCGCACCGGCGCCCACGAGCACGACCCGACGACCGGCGAGGTCGCCGGCGCGCTCGGCGGCCAGCAGCACCGCCGCCTGGGAGACCGAGGTGACGTGATGGGCGATGCGGGTCTCGGTGCGGGCCCGCTTGCCCACCTCGAGCGCATGGCGGAACAGCAGGTTGAGCCCGCGACGGGCCGTGCCCTCGGACCGGGCCTGGTCCCAGGCCGAACGCACCTGGCCCAGGATCTCGTGCTCCCCGGGGACGGCGGAGTCGAGCCCGGCGGTGACCTCGAACAGGTGGCGCACCGCCTGCTCGTCGTAGTGGACGTACAAGCTCTCGGCGAAGCGGTCGGGCGGCAGGAACGTGAGGTCCGCGAAGAAGTCGCGCACCTCGCGGTAGGCGCCGTGGAACCGCTCGGCCACCAGGTAGACCTCGGTGCGGTTGCAGGTCGCGAGCACCACCACCTCGGAGGTGTCCTCACCGTCGTCGAGCGTGTGGAGCAGCTTGGGCAGCTGCTCGCCGGTGACGGCCATCCGCTCGAGGAGGTCGAGCGGAGCGGTGCGGTGGTTGGCGCCTACGACGACGACAGACACGTCCGGAGGCGCTCCCGCGCCGCCGCCCGGTCGCCCGAGCGGATCAGGTCCAACAGCACGGGGTCCAGCATGCTGCGCCGGAGCGCCGATCGCCAGTCTCCTGCCGCAGGTGTGACGCCTGCCCCGCCGGACGGGCGCAGCTCCGCGGCGAGGTCCACCAGGAGCGCCAGGCCCCCGGCGTCGAGGCCCGTGACCTCGTCGAGGCGCTCGTCGATGCGGTCGGCGAGCCACCGCCCCACCACCGGCGCCCGGCCGGAGGTGGCCACGGTCACCGTGACGGGGCCCCGCTCCACCACCGAGGGGAAGGTCACGTCGGAGTCGGGGGCGTGGTCCGCACGGGTCACGAGGGTCCCGCCCGCCGCCGCGGCCGACACCGCCCGGTTCACCGAGGGATCGTCGGTCGCGGCCAGCACGAGGAAGGCCCCGGCGGCGTCGGCGGGCTCGAACGGCCGGCGCTCCCAGGACAGGTCGCCCGACCCGGCCCGCGCCACGAACTCCTCGCCCACCGGTTCCGCGGTGGCCATGGGGGCGACGACGGTCACCTCGGCGCCCGCGGCGGCCAGGAGCAGTGCACGACGGCAACCCACCGGGCCGGCGCCCACCACCACACAGCGCCGGCCGGCCACCCGCAGGCCCACCGGGAGCGCGGTTGGGCCCGCGACCGGTTCAGCCGGTGCGGCGGGGCTCACGGCGGCCCTCGTGGAAGGCCAGGATCTGGAGTTCCACGGCCAGGTCGACGTCACGGACCTTCACCTCGTCGGGAACGTCCAGCACCGTCGGAGCGAAGTTCAGGATCGACGTCACCCCGGCGGCGACCAGACGGTCGGCCACCTCCTGGGCCGCCGCCGGCGGCACGGCGATGATGCCGATGGCGATGCCATGGTCGGCCACGAGCCGGCCGATCTCCTCGTCGTGGCTGACCGTGAGGGCTCCGAGGTGGGTACCCACCTTGGAGCGGTCCACGTCGACCACCGCCACCACCGCGAACCCGCGCTCGGAGAACCCGGCGAACTTGGCCAACGCCGAACCCAGGTTCCCGGCCCCCACGAGGATGCAGTTCCAGTCGTGGGTGAGGCCCAGCTCCCGGCGGAGGTCGGCGAGCAACTGGTCCACCTCGTAGCCCACGCCGCGGGTGCCGTACGAGCCGAAGTGCGAGAGGTCCTTGCGGACCTTCGCCGCGTTCACGCCCGCGAGCTCGGCGAGCTGTTCGGAGGAGACGGTCGACTGGCCGCCGGCCTGCAGGTCGAGGAGCACGCGGTGGTACACGGGCAGGCGGGCCACGGCGGCGTCCGGAATGGCGCGACGTCGTGGTTGGCCCGGCATGGGACGACGGTACCGCCCTTGTTCACGGATTCACAAAGCCCCGCCGGGACCGGTGGCTGGCCGCCCACCGGCCCGGCACGACATGCTGGATCCATGACGTTCACAGCCGCGCTGGGCGCCCTCGCCACGCTCGTCTCCGTGGCGTTCTGCCTGTCGACGCTCGAACGCTGGCGGGCCAACCGCAAGCCGCACGAGTGGGCGTGGACCGTCTCCATGGCGATGTTCGCCTCGGCCTCCGCCGCCTACTTCGTGGCCGCCGGCCTCGGCTGGGGCGCCTGGGACTTCCGGGCCTTCTACCTGTTCGGCGCGATCCTCAACGTCCCGTACCTCGCGCTCGGGACCGTGTACCTGCTCGGTGGCGTGCCTCTCGGCGACCGGGTCCGCAGCTGGCTGAACCTGACGGCGGCCTTCTGCGCCGGGGTGGTGCTCACCGCTCCCCTGCTCGCGCCCCTCGACGTGGAGGGCATCCCGTCGGGTCGGGAGGTCTTCGGCCCGGGACCGCGGATCATGGCCGCAGTGGGCTCGGGCGTGGGCGCCGTGGTGCTGATCGGCGGCGCGCTCTGGTCGGCGGTGCGACTGGTGCGTGCGCGCCGGGCGATGGCCGCCGTGCCCGCTCCGGGCGCCGCCGACCGCCCGGCGAGCGGGGTGACACCGGGGCGGCTGGTGGTCACGAACGTGCTCATCGCGGCGGGGTCGATCGTGCTGGGGACGGGCGGCACGCTGTTCGGCTCCGGTGACGCCATGCAGGGCTTCGGCATCGCGCTCGCCGTGGGGGTCACGCTGCTCTTCGTCGGGTTCCTCGTGTCGAACCCCACCCGGCCGACCGCGGCGCCCACGTTGTCGCCCTACTGGCGTGAGGTGCACGACCTCGCCACCGCCGCCTGAACCCCGTTCTGTTCGTCGCTGACCCCCGCTGGAGGTGGCGAACGACGAACAGAACGAGGCTCGGGCCGAGGGCGGGCGTCAGGAGAGCAGGCGCCGGAGCACCTTGCCGGTCAGACCCCGGGGCAGGTCGTCGACGAACCACACCTTGTTCGGGCACTTGTAGCGAGCCAGGCGCTCCGCACAGAAGGCGATCACGTCGTCCTCCTCCACCGAGATCCCCGGCCGGGCCTTGACGTAGGCCTTCACCGACTCGCCGGTGTAGGGGTGCGGCACGCCGACCACGGCGCACGCCTCCACGGCGGGGTGCTCGAGCAGCACGTCCTCCACCTCGGCGGGGAACACGTTGAACCCCGACACGATGATCAGGTCCTTGGCCCGGTCGACCAGGAACAGGAAGCCGTTGTCGTCGACCACCGCCATGTCGCCGGTGCGGAGCCAGCCGTCGCCGCCGAGGACCTTGGCCGTCGCCTCCTCGTCCTCCCAGTAGCCGGCGAAGACGTTCGGCCCTCGTACCCACAGCTCACCCGTGTCCCCGACCAGCACGTCGGCACCGTCCGGGTCGACCAGCCGCAGCTCCACGCCGGGTACCGGGATCCCGACCGACCCGGGCGGCGCCCCCGTCCCGGTCGACGTGGTCACCACCGGCGACGCCTCGGTGAGCCCGTAGCCCTCGTCGAGGTGCAGGCCGAAGCGGGCCTCCACCGCCTGGAACACCTCCACCGGCAGCTTCGCGGCGCCGGACACGGCGAGCCGCACGCTCGAGAACGCCTCCGCGTCGATCCCGGGGATGCCGGCGAAGGCGGCCCACATCGTGGGGGGTCCGGACACGATCGTCATCCGGTGGAGGGCGATGGCCTCGAGTGCCGACACGGGGTCGAACCGTTCCACGAGCACGACCCGGGCCCCCACCGCCAGCGAGCAGCCGAGCACGACGTTGAGACCGAAGATGTGGAACAGCGGGAGCAGGCCGAACCCGATGTCGTCGTCGCGCTGCAGGTCGGTCCCCGCGGCGAGGACCTGGCGGATGTTCGTGTAGAGGTTCGCGTGCGTGAGCATGGCCGCCCGGGGGGCGCCGGCCGTGCCGGACGTGTAGATGAGCACCGCGAGGTCCGACGGATCACGGTCCACCACCGGCGTCGGGGCCGCGCCGAGCAGACCGTCGAGCTCGGTGCCACCCTCCGGGGTGAAGCCGCAGCCGATCACGTGACGGAGCGACGGCAGCTCGGCCCGATCGATCTCCTCGAAGGAGGACCGTGCGGCGGGACCGACCACCACGGCCGCCGCACCGACCCCGCCCAACTCGTGGGCCATCGCGGCGGACGGGTTGGCCGGGTTGAGCGGCACCGCCACGAGGCCGGCGCCCACGGCGGCGAGGTAGCTCACCACGAAGTACCAGTTGTTGCCGGCCGCCACGCCGATCCGGTCGCCCGGCTCGAGGCCGAGGCCGGTGAGGCCGCCCCGCAGGGCCGCCACCTGGGCGCGCAGCTCGCCGTAGGTGGTGGGCTGTCCCCGGCTGACGAGCGCCACCGCGTCGTCGGGATGCCCCTCGATGATCGTCGCCAGGTTCACCGGAGGGGCACAGTACCGGCTCCGCCGGTCACCGGGTGGCGGGCGTCACTTGCCCAGTGCCAGCGCCAGCTGCAGTCCGGCGGCACCGACGATGACCAGCAGGAGGATCACGACGGCGATGGTGGTGTTGCGCCTCATCCGGCAGCTCCCTGTTCACGACGGCCGAGTTGCACCTGCACTGCCGGGGCCTCCTCCACCCGTCCCTCGATCGGGGTGACGAGCACCTCGTCGCCGGGACCGAGTCCGAGTTCCTCCGCGGCCGAGGCCCGGTCGGCCACGAGGGCGAGGAGCCCGGAACTGTCCGTGACCATGCCGACCGTTCCCGGCACCACGCCGGCGAACGCCCGGGCCCGCACCCCCGTCCACCGCCCGGCGGTCACCTTCAGCTCGAATCGGTCGCCGAACGGGTCGAGCTCGTCGGGATCCACGTTGAGTTGGACGTTGCCGTAGCGGTCCACCCACAGCACCTCCGCCACGAGGGCGCCGCCCTCCTCCCGTGCCACCGGCATCAGACCGGGCACCATCCCGGCCGGGTCGATCTCGGTACCGAGATCCTCGAGCGGCACGCCCTTACAGAGGTAACCGGCGACCGGCGCGAACACGTCCCGGCCGTCGAACAGGGCCCGGCTCTCGAGGTGGTACCTGGGGTTGTCGAGCACCACCGCACGGGTGGCGCCCCCGACGAGGGCCACCGCCGGGGCGAGGATGCCGTTGTCGGGACCGACCAGCACCGCGGTGCCGCCCCCGACCTCCACCGCCACCGGACGCCGTTCGGTGCCCACGCCGGGGTCGACCACGGCGAGCACCACCCCGGGGCACAGGTAGGGGGCGGAACGGGCGAGGGCCAGGCCGCCGGCCCGCACGTCGAACGCAGGGATGTCGTGGGTGACGTCCACCACCGTCACCCCCGGTGGGGCGATCTGGCGGATCACCGAGTGGACCACGCCGACGAACTCGTCGGCCCGGCCGTAGTCGGAGAGGAACGACACGGTGTCGTAGCGGAGCGCCATGGGTGAGTCCTACCCCCCGAGCTCGCGGGAACGTTCGGCGGCCGCCGCCACTGCGGCGGAGAACGCCCCACGGAGGTCGAGGTCCTCGAGCACGCGCACCGCGGCGGCGGTGGTCCCGCCCGGCGAGGTGACCGCGGCACGCAGGTCGGCCGGATCCGCGCCCTCGGCGAGCAGCCGGGCCGACCCCAGGATCGTCTGGCGGGTGAGGGCGTCCGCGGTGTCGGCCGGCAGACCGGCGCGCACCGCGGCGTCCACCAGCGCCTCCGCCACCAGGAACAGGTACGCGGGACCGGAACCCGAGAGCGCGGTGACCGCGTCCATCTGCTCCTCGGGGACCCGCACCACGGTGCCCACGGTGCCCAGCAGTCGCTCCGCCCAGGCGAGGTCGTCGGGCCCGGCGTGCACACCGGCGGCGACCGCAGAGGCACCCTCCCCCACCAGCGCCGGCGTGTTCGGCATCGCCCGCACCACCGGCACCGGTCCGGCCGCCGCTTCCAGCGCGCCGGTGGTGACCCCCGCCGCGATCGACAGCACCCGGCGCAGCCCGGCGCCGCGGGCCACGGCGAGCGCCTCGGCCACCTGAGCGGGTTTGGTGGCGACCACCACGTCGGCCGCCGGCTCGGGGGTGGCGGTCACGTGGAGGCCGGGGTGGAGCCGCTCGAGCTCGGCGCGCCGTTCGTCGAGCACCTCCACCACCGACACGTCGGCGACGGGTAGCGCGTCGGCGGCGAGCAGGCCCCCGAGGAGGGCCTCCGCC
>CAIPVR010000154.1 GCA_903868545.1 uncultured Actinomycetes bacterium | reverse complement strand
GTGGCCTTCCCGCCCGGGGCGGCGCACAGGTCGACCACCCGGTCGCCGGCCCGGGCGTCGACCGCAGCCGCGACCCACTGGGAGGCGAGGTCCTGGACGTACCCGTCCCGGCGCACCGTGGGCGACGGCGCCTCGTCCATGGCGGCGAGGGCGGCGAGGGCGTCGTCGCTGCCGAGATCCGTGACGAGCCGCTCCACCACCCAGTCCGGGTAGCTCAGCCGGGTGGCATCGTCGGGGAACTCGACAGGGGCGGCCGCCACCTTGCGGAGCACCGCGTTGGCGAGGCCGCGGAACCGCTTGGGCGTGGCGCCCACCGTGGCCGACACCACCGCGTAGTCGGGGAGGTCGGGCCGGAAGGCCAGTTGGTACGCGCCGAGACGCAGTGCCCGGCGGGCCGCCGGGGGCGGGCCGGCGGTGAGGAAACGGTCCACGAGATGGTCCACCGAGCGGCGCCGGCGCAACGTGCCGTAGACCAGGTCGGTGACGAGGCGGCGGTCGTCCTCCCCCAGGTCGGTGCGGCTCAGCGCGGCGGGCAGCGCCAGGTTCGCGTACGCCCCGTCGTCCTCCACCCGTGCGAGGACGTCGAGCGCCAGACGGCGGGCCGGCACCCCGGTCGCCTCCGTCACGGCGTGACGACCTCGTCCGCGCGCGGCCGGTGGCCGTTCCACCAGTCCCGCCCGGGCATCGGCGCCTTCCCCTCCGGCTGGACCGTGAGCAGGCGCAGCACGGTGCCGTCCCCGGCGGCGAGCTCGGGCACGCCGGCGTCGCCCGGTGCCAGGGTGCCCGGGACGCGGGCAGTGCCCTCTGCGACCGCCGGCTCCGCGTCGACGACCTTCAGCCGCCGACCGCGAAAGGTGCAGCGGGCACCGCCCACGCGCACCACCCGGTGCAGTTCCGCCGCGGGACGCGCCGGATCGAGGGCGAGGTCGCCCGCTCCCAGCTTCTCCGCGTACGTGACACCCTCCACCGCCTGCGGCACCCCCTCCGAGGGCCACGCGGCCAGCGTGTCCACCAGCAGCTCCGCCCCGAGGCGGGACAGCTCGCCCCGCAGCTCGGTGGCCGTGACCCGGTCGTCGATCGGGACCTCGGCACGGGCGTGGACCGCACCGGTGTCGAGCGTCTCGTCCACGTCCATCACGCACACGCCCGTGCGGCGGTCCCCCGCCAGGATCGCCCGTTCCACCGGTGCGGCCCCGCGCCAGCGCGGCAGCAGCGAGAAGTGGAGGTTCACCATGGGCACGGCGGCGAGTACGTGGGGCCGCAGGATGCGGCCGTAGGCCACCACCACCCCCAGCTCGGCGCCGCAGGACACGACGGCCTCCACGTCGTCGGTGACCCGGAGCCCCAGCGCGAGCGCCGCCGCCTTCACCGGGCTGGCCGAGACCGCACCGCCGCGACCCCGCCGGGTGTCGGGCCGGCTCACGACGAGCACCACCTCGTGGCCCGCCGAGACGACGGCCTCGAGCGGCGGCACGGCCGCGTCGGGCGTGCCGAGGTAGGCCAGCCTCACGACAGGCGGAAGAACGAACGCCGCGGGGCCGGCGGGTCCTCGGGCGCCGAGCGCTCGAGCTGGAGACGGCGCACCGCTGCACGGGCCTCCTTGCGCTGGTCGTCGTCGAGGCGTTCCAGCAGGAGGATCCCGTCGAGGTGGTCGAGCTCGTGCTGGATGAGGCGACCGAGGAGGTCGTCGGCCTCGAACTCGACCTCGTTGCCGTCGAGATCGAGCCCCTTCACGTGGATGCGCCGCGGTCGGACGATGTCGAAGTGCAGCCCGGGGACCGACAGACAGCCCTCGTAGAACTCCCACTCGCCGTCGGACTCGACGATGGTCGGGTTCACCAGCACCTGCTGGCCGTCACCGTGCTCGAGGTCGTAGACGAAGAACCGCTTCTGCACCCCCACCTGGGGCGCCGCCAGGCCGATGCCCGGCGCCTCGTACATGGTCTCGAACATGTCGCGGGCGAGCCGGACCAGCCGGTCGTCGATCTCGGTGACCTCCTCGGCCCGCTGGCGCAGGACGGGGTCACCGACGATCCGGATGGCGTGGGGGGCGGCCATGGGCCCAAGGCTACCGTGGCCGCCGTGGGCACCCCGAGCAGTGACACCCCGCCGACCCGCGACGGGACCCACTACTTCTCGGCGCGGCCATCGGTGGAGTCTCGGCGCGCACGGGTACGCCTGGACCTGCCGGACCGGAGCCTGGTGCTCTCCACCGACCGGGGCGTGTTCTCCGCCGAGCGGGTCGATCCGGGCACCAAGCTGCTCCTCGGCGAGCTCCCCGACGCCGCCGGCTGGCCCCCGGGACCGGCCCTCGACCTCGGGTGCGGCTACGGGCCGATCGCCTGCACGGTCGCCCTCCGGGACCCGGGCCGCACCGTCTGGGCGGTGGACGTGAACGAGCGGGCCCAAGAGCTCTGCGCGGCCAACGCCGCGGATGTGGGCGCCGACGGGGCCGGGGCCGCCGACGCGGAGGGCGGCGTGCGGGTGGCCCCGCCCGACGGGGTGCCCGACGACGTTCGCTTCGGGTTGGTGGTGTCGAACCCCCCGATCCGTGTGGGCAAGGCCGTGCTGCACGAACTGCTCCGACACTGGGTGGGCCGTCTGGCCGACGGCGGCGAGGCGTGGCTGGTGGTGCAGAAGCACCTGGGCGCCGACTCGCTCGCCCGCTGGATGGCCGAGCAGGGCTGGTCGGTCGAGCGGGTGCGGTCCCGGCAGGGGTATCGGGTCCTGCGGGTCCGGCCCCCCACCAGCTGACCCGGTCCCGGGACTTCGGCGGTTCGGGGCGCTCCGGGCGACCGGAGGACCCCTATGTCCGGACGGGGTCGACGCGGAGGCGGAGCCGGCCGGGCGGGCGGTCCACTGCGGCCAGGGCGTCGAGCAGCACGGCGCGGTCGCGGCTGCGGAGCAGCCAGCGTCCGTCGTCGGGCCCGAGGACCTCCACACCGAGGGGCCGACCGAGCCGCGCCACGAACTCCGGCGCGGCCTCGCCACCGACCACCGCCACCGTCGCCGCGGGCGGGAACCCGAGCAGCTCGCGCCGGGCCACCTCCGCCACGGCGAAGGGCGCCGGGTCCGCCGACACCGCGGCGCGGAGCACCTCGTGGTCCGGGCGGCGCGTCTGCACGAGGACCCGGCCGTCGCGTCCCCCGACCACCCGGGACGCCAGCACCAGGAGGCCCAGGGCCTCCTCCGCGGCGCGGTAGCGCGGGGCGAGGAGCTCCTGGTCCATGTCGAGGAAGGCCACGAGCCCGGCCGACGACACGCGGTGCAGGACGGCCTCGGTGCCGATCACCGCCCGTGCCCCGTCCACGACCAGGTCCGGCCCCGGACCCGCCGGGCCGCCACCGGTCACGGCCTCGACGGGCACGCGGAGCAGGGCTTCGAGCTCCTCCCGGGCCCGTCCGACGCCGGGCCGCAGGACCGACAGCGCGGTCGACCCGCACCCGAGGCACACCCCCGGCCGGGTCGCGCCGCAGTGCCCGCACCCGAGGACCAGCTCGTCGGTCAGGTGGACCGCGGCCCCGCACCGCTCGCACTCCGCCACCGACCCGCAACTCCGGCAGGCGAGCAGACGGGCGCGGCCGGTGCGGTTGAGCACCGCCACCACGCGACCACCGACCTCCAGTTCCTCGCGTGCCGCCCGCACCAGTTCGGGTGAGAACAGGCCGGTGCGGCCCGTGTCCTCCGAACGGCGGTCCACCACGTGCACGGTGGCCCAGCCGGCCCGTTCCCGGCTCCGGCCCGCGGTGATGACCGGCCCCGAGGCGAGGGCGAGCGCCTCCGGCGACGGCGCCGGCGACACCAGGAGGCAGGGCACCCCGGCCCGCCGTGCCCGCTCCACGGCCACTTCCCGGGCGTGCCACGTGGGCGAGGACTCGTTCTGCAGACCCTCGTCGTGCTCGTCGAACACCACCACCGCGGCCAGTGCGGGCGCCGGGGCGAACACCGTCGCCCGCCCACCGACCACCGTGGCACCGCCGGCCGCGGCCGCCCAGTCCCGCGGCCACCGGCACACCGAGGCACCCGCGCGCCGGAGCCCCCGGCCGATCCGTTCGAAGGCGGTCACCGAGGGGTGCACCACGAGGCACTGGCCCGCGCCGGCCAGGGCCAGCGCCACCGGCAACGGGTCCTCGGCCGGACCGAGCCGGACCACATGGACACCGGCGCCCCGACCCAGCGCCTCGGCCACGCACGGGTGGGTGACCGGTTCGGCCGGGCCACGCGGGGTGATCCGGCCCACCGAGCGCACGGCCCGGTCCGGCGTCGCCACCCGCAGTACGGTCGGCAGGCGGCCGGCCCACCGCCACGCCACCCACCGGCAGAGGTCGATGGTCGCCGCGTCCGGGCCGCGACCGCTGACCTTGGCGACGGGCGAGAGCGCCACCCCGGGCGGAGGCACGCTGTGCGGGTCGAGCACCCATCCGCGCACGCGGCGACCATGGAGCGGCACCCGCACCACGGTGCCGACCTCCACGGCGCCCGCCATCGCGGCCGGGAGCGAGTAGTCGAACGCTCGCTCGACGGCCGGGACGTCGCAGAGGACCCGGACGGAGCGCTCCGGTGGATCGTCCGGACCCACCGGAGCGGTCCCGCTGCTCAGAGACCGAGCTGGGACTTGAGGGCGTCGACCCGGTCGGTGCGCTCCCAGGTGAAGCCGTCGCCCTCGCGGCCGAAGTGGCCGTAGGCGGCGGTGGAGCGGAACACCGGCCGGCGCAGGTCGAGGTCGCGCACGATGGCGGCGGGCCGGAGGTCGAACACCTCGCGGACCGCGGCGTCGAGTGCGGACGGGTCCACCGTGGCGGTGCCGAAGGTCTCCACCAGGATGCTCACCGGGTGCGCCACACCGATCGCGTACGCGACCTGGACCTCGCAGCGGGTCGCCGCACCGGCGGCCACCACGTTCTTCGCCACCCACCGCGCCGCGTACGCCGCGGAGCGGTCCACCTTGGAGGGGTCCTTCCCGGAGAACGCCCCGCCGCCGTGGCGGGCCGCACCACCGTAGGTGTCGACGATGATCTTGCGGCCCGTGAGGCCGGCGTCGCCGACCGGCCCGCCGATCACGAACCGGCCCGTCGGGTTCACGAACACCTCGTAGTCGTCACCGGCGAACTGCTCGGGGACCACCGGACGGATCACGTGCTCGATCAGGTCGGGCCGGATCTCGGTGTCGCGGTCCACCCCGTCGTTGTGCTGGGTGGAGATGAGCACCGTCTTCAGCGCGACGGGCCGTCCGTCCTCGTACTCGAAGGTCACCTGGGTCTTGCCGTCGGGACGCAGGTAGGGCACCGTCCCGGCCTTGCGGACCTCGGCGAGACGCTCCGCCATCCGGTGCGCCAGGTGGATCGGCAGCGGCATCAGCGCGTCGGTCTCGTCGCAGGCGTAGCCGAACATCATCCCCTGGTCGCCGGCGCCCTGCTTGTCGAGCTGGTCCTCCTCACCGGCCTGGCCGGAACGGACCTCCTCGGAGTCGTCCACACCCTGGGCGATGTCGGGCGACTGCTCGTCGATCGCGACCATCACGCCGCAGGTGTGGCCGTCGTAGCCGAAGCTCTCCCTGTCGTAGCCGATGTCGCAGATCGTGTCGCGGGCGATGGACGGGATGTCCACGTACGCCTCGGTGGTGATCTCACCGGCCACGATGCAGAGGCCGGTCGTGACCAGCGTCTCGCACGCCACCCGCGACTGCGGGTCCTGGGCGAGGATCGCGTCGAGGATCGAGTCCGAGATCTGGTCGGCCATCTTGTCGGGATGGCCCTCCGTCACCGACTCCGACGTGAAGGTCCACTTGGTCATGTCATGTCTCCCTTGATGGGGCGGCGCCCCGTGCGAGTTCGGCCACCACGGCGTCGAGCACGGCCCGAGCCACCGAGCGTTTGTCGGTGAGCGGCACGTGATGTTGGCCGCCGTCGCGGTGGAGGATCAACACCTCGTTGGTGTCGTGCTCGAATCCGACACCCTCGGCGGCCACGTCGTTGGCCACGAGGAGGTCGGCGCCCTTGGCCGCCAGCTTGGCCGCCGCGTTGGCCACGACGTCGTCGGTCTCGGCGGCGAATCCCACCAGCACCTGGCCGGCCGGCTTGGCCGCGCCCAGTTCGGCGAGCACGTCGGCGGTGGGCCGCAGCTCCACCACGGGGACGCCGTCACGCTTCTTCAGCTTGGACGGGGCCACCGCGACCGGGGTGAAGTCGGCCACCGCCGCCGCCATGACCACGACGTCCTGCTCGGCCGCCCGGGCCATCACGGCACGGTGCAGCTCGTCGGCAGTGCCCACCGCCACCCGTTCCACCCCCGGGCCGACCGCCAGGTCGGTGGTGGTGACCAGCGTGACCGCGGCGCCCCTCGCGGCGGCCTCCTCCGCGAGGGCATGACCCTGCTTGCCGCTGGAGCGGTTCGCGATGAAGCGCACCGGGTCGATCGGTTCCCGCGTCCCGCCCGCCGTGACGAGCACGCGCCGGCCACGCAGGTCACCCCCGGCGGCGCCGGACCCGAGGAGCCCCGCCACGGCGGCCACGATGTCGGCGGGCTCGGCCAGCCGACCGGCACCCACGTCGCCACCGGCGAGGCGTCCCACGCCCGGCTCCACCACGTGCACGCCCCGCGAGCGCAGCACCTCCAGGTTCGCCTGCACGGCCGGGTGCTCCCACATCTCGGTGTGCATCGCCGGGCACACCATGACCGGGGCCCGGGTGGCGAGCAGGACGTTGGTGAGCAGGTCGTGGGAGTACCCGGCGGCGTAGGCCGACAGCAACCGTGCGGTGGCGGGGGCCACGAGCACCAGGTCGGCCCCCTGTCCCAGCCGGGTGTGGGGGATCGGGTCGCCGCCGTCCCAGAGCGACGTGCGCACCGGCTCCGACGCCAGCGCCGACAGCGTCGTCTCGCCGATGAAGTGGCGGGCACCCGAGGTCATGACCGGGGCCACGTGGGCACCGGCGTCGACGAGCCGGCGGCTCACCTCGATCGCCTTGTAGGCGGCGATGCCACCGCAGACGCCGAGGACGACGCGACGGCCGGCGAGGTCGGTCACTCGGGCAGCTCCGGCGCGGTGAGGAGCCGGCTCAGGCCTCGGGGGCCGGGTCCTCGGGGGCGACGTCGAGTTCCACCTCGACGTCCACCTCCTCGACGGGCAGCATCGACTCCGGCAGCGGACGCCCGGTGGCCCCGCCGACGCCCTCGATCTTGTCGGCCTCGATCTCCTCGAACGAGATCGACAGCGGCTTGCGAGCCGTGGAGGTGACCTGGGGCGGCACCACGGTGCCGAGCGCATCACCGAGCTGGTGGTAGTAGGTGTTGATCTCACGGGCGCGACGGGCGGCCAGCGTGACGAGGGAGAACTTGGAGCCGCACTTGTCGAGGAGGTCCTCGACCGGCGGGTCCATCATGGTGTCGAATCGCTCGGCCAACTCGGTCTCCGTGGGGAACGGCCCGGGCGTACCGGGCACCGTGGGGGGTGGGTCCGCGGGCGGACCGGCAGCCCGTGGGGGCGGTCCGCCACCGTATCAGGCCCGGGCCCGTGAACGGGCACCGGCGAGCAGCTCCCGCACCTCCCCGACGGCGTCGTCGAGGTCGTCGTTCACCACGTGCACGAACGGGAGGGCGGCGGCACGGGCCACCTCCTCGTCGGCCTTGGCCAGGCGCTGTGCCACCCGCTCCTCGCTGTCGCCCCGGCCCCGCAGCCGCTCGGCCTGCACCGACCTGCTCGGCGCGTCGACGAAAACGAGCAGTGCGTCCGGGTACTGCTCCAGCACCCGGGCCGCACCGTGCACGTCGATCTCGAACAGCACGTCGTGACCGACGGGCGGCTCCGGCAGCGGGCTGCCCTGCAGGTAGTCGAGGAACTCCACCCACTCGAGGAACCCGCCGGCGGCGGCGTGGCGCTCGAACTCCTCGCGGGTCACGAAGTGGTACGCGTCGGCCGACTCGCCGGGCCGCCGCTCCCTGGTGGTCCACGACCGGCTCAGCCACAAGCGGGGCTCCGAGTCGAGCAACCGCTCGACGATCGTGCCCTTCCCCACGCCCCCCGGGCCGGACACCACCATCACCACCGCCTCCGGCAGCAGGGCGGGGCTCATGGCGCGAGCACCGGGAAGCGGTCGGCCACCACCGCCGCGGCGGCGTCGTCGAGCCGGGCGAGCGGCATGGTCGGATCCAGACCGAGTTCGGCGAGCAGGTGGCGGGTGGGCACCTTGCGGGCACCTGCCGGCGCCTCGAGCACGGTCAGGAGACGCACGCGTCCCACCGCCGCCTCGTGGCGGCGGGTCAGCACACCGGCCACGTCGACGGACCCCTCGGCCAGCGCCGCGCACAGCTCGGCCCGCTCGGCGCGGGCCGTGGCGGCCCAGTCGAGCGCCTCCCGGTGACGGTCCGCCGCAGCCTGCTCCGGCCCCGTCCCGGCCCGTCCCCTCGCGTCCGGATCCATGTCAGACCCCACCCGTCCCGGCCCGCACCGACTCAGACCGCCGAGGCGACCGCCGCGGCCGCCGCAGCCGGGTCCTCGGCCTTCGTGACGGTGCGGCCGATCACCAGCAGGTCGGCGCCGTTGGCCGCCGCCTCCTGCGGGCTGGCCGAGCGGGCCTGGTCGTCGCGGTCGGAACCGGGAAGGCGGATGCCCGGGACCACCCGCTTCAGCCGGGGTGCGAGTTCCCGCGCGGTCTGGAGGTCGGCCGCGGCCAGCACGAGTCCGCCGCAGCCGCCCTCGAGCGCCACCCGCACGCGGTTGGGCACGATGTGGGGCGGCGCCGAGTCGTCGCTGGTGAGCACAGTGACGGCGAGCGACGTGGGTGCGGGCAGGCCCGCCCGCGCCGCCCCCTCCTCGAGGCCCTCCACCCCGGCCCGGAGCATGTCGACCCCGCCCATGGCGTGCAGCGTCAGGTACTCCACGCCCAGCGCCCCGAGCACCCGGCAGGCGCGGTTCACGGTGGTGGGGATGTCGAAGAGCTTCAGGTCGAGGAAGACCTGGTACCCGAGGTCCCGCAGGCTGCCGACCGCATCGGGGCCGGCCGCGCTGAACAGCTCGAGGCCCACCTTGGCCACCCCGAACCACGGGCGCAGCCGGGTGGCGAGCCGGTGCGCCTCCACCAGGTCGTCGGTGTCGAGCACCAGGGCCAACCGTCGGCGCACCTCGTCGTCCACCACCCCGTCGGTCCCCGACGGGGCCTCGGCCTCAGCCATGCGCTCCTCCGATCAGCTCGTCGACCCGGCGGACGCCGTGCCGACCGCACCATGAAACCAGACCCTCCAGGACCGCGACGACCGCGCGGGGGTCGGCGAAGGACGCCGTTCCCACCTGCACCGCGCTCGCCCCCGCCAGGAGGAGCTCCACGGCGTCCTCGCCGGACGCCACCCCTCCCACACCGACGATCGGCAGCTCTGGGCGCGCCGCGTGGACCTCGAACACCGTCCGCACCGCCACGGGGTGCACCGCCGGACCCGACAGTCCACCCCCTCCACCACCGAGGGCGGGACGCCGCGTCCCCAGGTCGATGACCATCCCCATCAGCGTGTTGATGAGTGTCACCGCCTCGGCGCCGGCCGCCGCCACCGCGTCGGCCACCTCCACCACCCGGTCGGTGTTGGCGCTCAGCTTCGCCCACCGCGGACGCCCGGCCCCTGCCGTGGCGGCCATCACGTCGGCCGCGGCCACCGGGTCGTGGGCGAAGAGGTGGGCACCCCCGTCGAGGTTGGGACAGGACAGGTTCACCTCCACCGCGACCACCTCCGCCGGGCAGTCCGCCAACGCCGCCGCCGCACGTTCGTAGTCCTCCACGGTGCGGCCCCAGATGCTGGCCACGACCGTGGCACCGGTGGCCAGGAGACCCGGGAGCCCGTGCTCGCGCCACGCCGCCACGCCGGGACCCTGCAGCCCCACCGAGTTGAGCATCCCGGCGGGGGTGGGATGCAGCCGGGGCGCCGGGTTGCCCGGCCAGGGGTCGGCCGACAACGACTTCACGACCATCGCCCCCGGCCGCGACAGGTCCACGTACGGGGCGAGCTCGGTGCCGTGGCCGGCGGTGCCCGAGGCGGTCATCACCGGGTTCGCCAGCGCGACCGACCCCACCGTGGTGGCCGTGTCGACCCGGGTCCCTGCGCCGGGGCGGGACCGACGCCTCACGCCGGGGCCCCGCTCCCCCGGTGGTAGTCCTGCAGGCTGCGCACGCCCAGGCTCCGGGTGGTCCAGTCCGCGATCCCGTTGGCGGCCGCGAGCGCGGCCGCAGCGGTGGTGAGGAGCGGGATGTTGGCCGCGGCAGCGGCGCGCCGGAGGTGGGCGCCGTCGGCCCGGGGGCCGCGACCCCGCGGGCTGTTGACCACCAGCTGCACGCGTCCGCCGGTGATCAGCTCGACGCCGTCCACGGCGTCCGCCGGATCGCCGTCCGCACGGTTCACCTTGGCCACCACCTCGTCGACGGTCACGCCGTGGTCCCGGAGGTAGCCGGCCGTTCCCGCGGTGGCCATGATCCCGAAGCCGAGCTCCGCGAAGCGCTGCGCGGCCCGCAGACCGGTGGGCTTGTCCCGGTCGGCCAGCGAGAAGAACACGTTGCCCCCGGTGGGCATCCGGTCCCCCGCAGCGAGCTGCGACTTGGCGAACGCCATCCCGACCGAGGTGTCGATGCCCATGACCTCACCGGTGGAGCGCATCTCCGGGCCGAGCAGGGCGTCCACCTCCGGGAACCGGCTCCAGGGCAGCACCGCCTCCTTCACCGCCACGTGGTCGCCCTCGACCTTCGGGACCAGGAGGCCCTCCTCGCGGAGCTCCGCCAGGGTGGCACCGCACATCACCCGCGCCGCCACCTTCACCAGCGGCACCCCCGTGGCCTTGGCCACGAACGGGACCGTGCGCGACGCCCGCGGATTGGCCTCGATCACGAAGACCTGGCCGGTGCCGGGGTCGCCACCCGAGCGCTTCACCGCGAACTGCACGTTGAGGAGGCCCACCACACCGAGCGCCTCGGCGATCCGTCGGGCGTAGTCCTCGATCACCGCCACCGTGGCCTCGGAGAGCCCGACGGGTGGGATCACACACGCCGAGTCGCCGGAGTGGACCCCGGCCTCCTCCACGTGCTCCATGATCCCGCCGATGACCACCTCGCCGCTGTGGTCGCGGATGGCGTCGACGTCCACCTCGGTGGCGTCCTCGAGGAAGCGGTCGATCAGCACCGGCCGCTCGGCCGACAGTCCGCCCTCACGGCCGAGTGAGCCGGACCCGGTGATCGCGCCCCACGCACGGGTGAGGTCGTCGCGGTCGTAGACGATCTCCATCGCCCGGCCACCGAGCACGTAGGACGGGCGTACCAGCGCCGGGAACCCGATCCTGTCCACCACCGCGAGTGCCGCGTCGAGCGTGGTGGCGGTGCCACCCGCGGGCTGGGGGATCTCCAGCCGGGCACAGAGCGAGTTCCACAGGTCGCGGTCCTCGGCCGCGTCGATGCTGGCGGGCGGGGTGCCGAGCACGAGGTCGGCGGGGATGGAGTCGGCCAGCTTCAGCGGGGTCTGCCCGCCGAGCGACACGATCACCCCGGCGAGACGTCCGCCGCCCTCCGCTGCCGAGCGGCGCTCGGCGTCGATGACGTTGAGCACCCCTTCGGTGGACAGCGGTTCGAAGTAGAGGCGGTCCGAGGTGTCGTAGTCGGTGGACACCGTCTCGGGGTTGCAGTTGACCATCACGGTCTCGTAACCGGCGTCGGCGAGCGCGAAGCAGGCGTGCACGCAGCAGTAGTCGAACTCGATGCCCTGGCCGATCCGGTTGGGGCCGGACCCCAGGATGATCACCTTCTCCCGGCCGGAGGCGGCCACCTCGGTCTCGTCCTCGTAGGTGCCGTAGTGGTACGGGGTCTCGGCCTCGAACTCGGCTCCGCAGGTGTCGACGGTCTTGTAGGTGACCTCCACCCCCGCGGCGAGCCGAGCCGCACGCACCTCACCCTCGCCCACGCCCCAGATGTGGGCGAGCTGGGCGTCCCCGAAACCCAGCCGCTTGGCCCGCCGCCAGCCGGCGCGGTCCATGTCGGCGGGACCGGCGAGGGAGGCGAGGTGGGCCCGCTCCTCCACGATGGCCAGCATCTGGTCGAGGAACCAGGGGTCGATGCGGCTGGACCCGTGCACCTGCTCGAGGGGCACGCCCCGGCGCAGGAGCGACTCGACGCCGAAGATCCGCTCCGGGGTGCCCACCGCGACCCGGCCGAGCAGCTCGTCGGTGGGCACCTCGTCGAAGGCCACCTCGCCCGGGTCGCAGTTCAGGCCGCCGCGGCCCTGCTCGAGGGAACGCAGCGCCTTCTGCAGGGACTCGGGGAAGGTCCGGCCGATCGCCATGGCCTCACCGACGGACTGCATCTGCGTGCCGAGGCGGGCCTCGGCCCCGGGCAGCTTCTCGAAGGCCCAGCGGGGCACCTTCGTCACCACGTAGTCGATCGTGGGCTCGAAGCTCGCCGGTGTCTTGCGGGTGATGTCGTTGGGGATCTCGTCGAGCGTGTAGCCCACCGCCAGCTTGGCGGCGATCTTGGCGATCGGGAACCCGGTGGCCTTCGACGCGAGCGCCGAGGACCGGCTCACCCGGGGGTTCATCTCGATGACCACCTGCTCCCCCGTCCCGGGGTGCACGGCGAACTGCACGTTCGAGCCGCCCGTCTCCACCCCCACGCGTCGGATGCAGGCGAAGGCGGCGTCGCGCATCTCCTGGTACTCCACGTCGGTGAGGGTCTGCGCCGGCGCCACCGTGATCGAGTCACCGGTGTGGACGCCCATCGGGTCGACGTTCTCGATCGAGCAGATGATCACGCAGTTGTCGGCGCGATCGCGCATCACCTCGAGCTCGAACTCCTTCCACCCGGCGATCGACTTCTCGATGAGGATCTCGGTGATCGGGCTCGCCTCGAGGCCGCGGGCGGCCATGAACTCGAACTCCTCGGGCGTGGCAGCGATCCCCGTGCCCTTGCCGCCCAGGATGTAGGCGGGCCGGATCACCACCGGCAGGCCCAGCTCGCCGATCACCGCTCGGGCCTCGTCCATGGAGTGGGCGATGCCCGAGGCGGGCACACCCAGTCCGATCTCGATCATCGCCTGCTTGAACCGGTCGCGGTCCTCCGCGGTGGCGATGGCCTCGGCGTTGGCCCCGATCAGCTCGATCCCGCGCCGGTCGAGCGCCCCCGACTCCGACAGCTCCATCGCCAGGTTGAGGGCCGTCTGGCCGCCGAGGGTGGGCAGCACCGCATCCGGCTTCTCCACGTCGAGGATCCGCTCGAGCACCTCGGCCACCAGCGGCTCCACGTAGGTGGCGTCCGCGAAGTCCGGGTCGGTCATGATCGTCGCCGGGTTCGAGTTGGCGAGGATGACCCGGTAGCCCTCCTCCCGCAGCACCCGGCACGCCTGCGTTCCGGAGTAGTCGAACTCGCAGGCCTGGCCGATCACGATCGGCCCGGAACCGATGATCAGGATCGACTCGAGGTCGTCACGACGGGGCATGAGCAGTCTCCTGGGTACGTCGGTGTGCGACGCTGGACGGGTGCGATTCGGATTCGAGCAGCGGTGGGACGCGTCCCCCGACGACGTCCTGGCCGTGTACATCGACGCCGACTTCTGGTCGGGTCTCGACTCGCTGACGGCCACCAGCGCGCCCGAGGTCCTCGAGGTGTCGCGGTCCGGTGACCGGGCGGTGGTGCGACTGCACTACGTGCTGTCGGTGGACCTCCCGGCCGCCGCCTCGCGCTTCATCGACCCCGACAACGTCGCCTGGGTGGAGGAGACCACCTGGGACATGGTGCGGCGGTCCGCCGAGGTGCGCTTCCTGCCGGCCCAGGGTGCCGGCCTGCTGCGGGCGTCGGCCACCGCGGCGCTGCTGGCCGACGGGGCGGAGACTGCCCGCGAGGTGAAGGGCGAACTGAAGGTCCGGATCCCCCTGGTGGGCGGGAAGGTGGAGCAGGCGATCGTCGGTGGGGTGGGCGACCACCTCACCGAGGAGGCGGACGCCGTCGCCGACCGCCTCGCCCGCTGAGGCGTTCTGTTCGTCGTCGCCCACCCTGACGG
>CAIPVR010000153.1 GCA_903868545.1 uncultured Actinomycetes bacterium | reverse complement strand
GTCGGGCGAGCAACTCGTCGAGGGCTGACCCCGACCTCCGTGTCGTCCCGGGTCGGCCCGGGTGGTCGTCCCCGGGACCTGCGCTCCTCGCTGCGCTCGTCGCAACGGTCCCGGTTCCGCCACCCCTGACCGACCCTCCCGACGATCAGGCGTCCGCGGCGTCGAGTTCGGCCTGCGCCGTCTCCCAGTCCGAGGTGAGGCGCTCGACCTCGGCGACCGCGGCGTCGTGCGCGTCGGCGAGTTCGCGGACGCGCTGGTGGTCGTCGTAGATCTCCGGGTCCGACAGCTGGGCGTGCAGTTCGGCCACCCGGGCCTCGGCCTTCTCGACCTGGCGTTCGAGGCGGGTCACGGCCTTGCGCAACTCCTTCGTGCCGCGCTGGGCGGCCTGGCGTTCCGCCGCGGTGCGGCGCCGCTGCTCGGCCCGGTTCTCACGGCGGCCCGAGCCGTCGCCGCTCCCTCCCGGCCCGCCGTCCACCGGCCCGCCGGCGGGCGACACCGGCGACGCGGTCGCCGATCCCGGGGACGGGGCGAGCAGTTCCTCGTCGACACCCGGGTGGTAGGTGGCGGTGCCGTCGCGCACCACCACCAGGGCCTCCGCCACCCGACGGATGAGGTACCGGTCATGGGTGACGAGCAGCACCGTCCCCGGGTACGCGATGAGGGCGTCCTCCAGCACGTCGCAGCTGGCGAGGTCGAGGTGGTTGGTCGGTTCGTCGAGCACGAGCAGGTTCACCGGGTTCACCATCGTGCGGGCGAGCGCGAGCCGGGTGCGTTCGCCGCCGGACAGGTCACCGACCCTGCGGTCCACGGCATCGCCCCGGAACCCGAACCCGCCCAGCACGGAACGGAGGTTGCGCCCGTGCTCGTCGCCCACTGCGGCCCGGAGCTCCTCGAGCACGGTGCGGTCGAAGCGCAGGGCGTCCACCTGGTGCTGGGCGAAGGTGGCCACGTCGACGTTCGCTCCGAGCTGCACCCGGCCGGCCGACGGGGCCAGCTCGCCGAGCAGGAGCCGCACCAGCGTGGTCTTGCCCGCGCCGTTCGGACCGACCAACGCGACCTTCTGGCCCCGCTCCACCACGAGGTCCACCCCGGAGAGCACCGGCACGCCGTCCTCGAACTCCACGGCGGCGCCCTCGGCCTCCACCACCACCCGTGAGCTGCGACGGGGTGCCGGGAACGCGAAGCGCGCCTTCTGCTCGGCCCGGTCCGGCGCCTCGATGCGCTCGAGGCGCTCGAGGGTCTTGAGGCGGCTCTGCACCTGCCGCGCCTTGGTGGCCTTGTAGCGGAACCGCTCGACGAACCGCTCCACCTGGGCCACCTGCCGCTGCTGCGCGGCCGCGGCGGCCTCCTGGGCGGCGAGCCGCTCCTCCCGCTGCACCACGAACTCGGCGAACCCGCCCACGTACTCGGTGGCGCGCCCGCCGGCGACCTCGACCACCCGCTCGGCCACGGCGTCGAGGAAGTCACGGTCGTGGCTCACGAACAGGACCGCCCCTGGCCACGACTGCAGGTACTGCTCGAGCCACGCGACGGACTCCACGTCGAGGTGGTTGGTCGGCTCGTCGAGCACCAGCAGGTCGGGGGCCGACAGCATCAGTCGGGCCAGGGCGACCCGCATCCGCCACCCCCCGGACAGCTCCCGGACCGGCCGGTCGCCGTCCGCGTCGGTGAAGCCGAGCCCGTGCAGCACCCGCCGTGCCTCGGCCTCCACCCCGTAGCCACCGAGGGTCTCGAAGCGGTGCTGCACCTCGCCGTAGGCGCCGAGCGCGTGGGCGTGCGCATCCGCGTCCTCGTCGGCACCCCCCGGTGCCGTGGCGGCCACGTCCGCGGCGAGCCGGTCGAGGCGGTCCTGCAGCTCGGTCACGTGCGCCGCACCGCGGAGCACCTCGTCGAGCACGCTGCCGTCGACCTGCTCGGTGAGCTCCTGGGGCAGGTAACCGATGCGGGACCCCTTCGCCACGTGGACCTCGCCCGTGTCGGGCCGCCGCAGGCCCACCACGATCTCGAGGATCGTGGTCTTGCCCACGCC
Organism: uncultured Actinomycetes bacterium; assembly: GCA_903868545.1. Lineage (GTDB taxonomy): Bacteria > Actinomycetota > Acidimicrobiia > Acidimicrobiales > Microtrichaceae > CAIPVR01. The sequence continues at coordinate 31,301 of CAIPVR010000153.1, read as the reverse complement.
GTTGCCCCCGACGAGCGCCACACGGCGGCCGGGCACCAGCCGGAGCGACACATCGGTGAAGAGGGTGCGGCCCCCGTGGGCGACGGACAGGCCGGAGACCGAGATCATCGGGCGGCACGGTAGCGGGGACAGGGGCCGGGGCCGCCCCCGGCCCGCAGGGGGCACGGGTCGGGGGCGGCCCCGATGTCCTCGGCCGGTCGACCCACCTCGCCCGGCCGGGGACCTGAGGTGTGCCCAACGTAGGCAGGCGGTGTTGCGCGGCCGTCACCGGTTCGTGACGGCACCGTGAACGGTGCCGTCGGCCGGCGCGGCCGGCCGGTCCGGTCAGGCGGCGCCGGCCTCCGCGGTGGAACGTGCCCAGCGGTAGTCGGCCTTGCCCGCCGGCGACCGCACCACCGAGTCCACCACCACGATCGCCCGCGGCAGCTTGTAACCGGCCAGGGAGGCGCGACCGAACTCCCGCAGCTCCTCGAGGTCGGGGGTGGTGCCGCGGACCGGCTGCACCACCGCGGTGACCTGCTCCCCCCACCGCTCGTGGGGGACACCCACCACGAGCACGTCGTACACGGAGGGGTGGCCCTTGAGCACGCTCTCCACCTCCTCCGGGTACACCTTCTCGCCCCCGGTGTTGATGCACTGCGAACCCCGCCCGAGCAGGGTGACCGACCCGTCCGCCTCCACCGTGGCCATGTCGCCGCTGACGACGTACCGCGTGCCGTCGATCTCCACGAAGGTCTCGGCGGTCTTCTCCGGGGCGTTGTGGTACCGAAGCGGCAGGTACCCGCTGTGCGCCACGCGGCCCACCACACCGCTGCCCGGTTCCACCGGCCGGTGCTGCTCGTCGAGCACCACGGTGCCCTCCGCGACGTTGTCGAAGCGGGCGTTGGCCGAGGCGGACTCCCCGGGCTGGAGCCGCTGGCTCCCCTGGATCCCGGTCTCCGAGGACCCGAAGCCGTCGGTCAGCACGCAGTTCGGCAGCATCGCCTGCAGTCGCTCCTTGGTGGCGACCGAGAGCGGCGCGCCCCCGTTGGAGAAGGCGAACAGGGAGGCCACGTCGTAGGGGCCGTGCTCGTCCCAGTCGTCGCAGAGCGGCCGGGCCATCGCGTCACCCACGACCGTGGTGGTGGAGACCTTCTCCCCCTCGATGGTCCGCCACACCTCCCCGGCGTCGAACGGGCCCTGGTGCAGCACCACCTTCGCCCCCGACAGGAACCACATGAAGCTCACCCACTGGGCCGCGGCGTGCATGAGGGGTGCGAGGGCGTAGAAGACGAAGTCGAAGTCGATGACGCGGTCGAGCACCTCCTCCGGTCGCTCCACCGGGCCGTTCATCCGCATCGGGTCGCCACCGCCGAGGCAGCCGAAGAACGCGTCGCCCATCCGCCACACCACGCCCTTGGGCAGCCCGGTGGTGCCGCCGGTGTAGATGACGTAGAGGTCGTCCTCACCCCGGTCCGGGACCCGGGGCCGGTCGGCCGGGGCCGCGGCCAGGGCGTCGTCGTAGCCGACCGCCCCCGGCAGGTCGGCGGGGTCGACCTCCTCGCCGGAACCGTCCTCCACGAGCAGCGTGTGACGCAGGTCGGGGAGGTCGCCGGCGATGGCCGCCACCGCCGGGGCGAACGACCGGTGCACCACGGTGGCCACCAGACCTGCGTCCGCGTAGAGGTGGCGGAGCTCGTCGGCCACGTAGCGGTAGTTCACGTTGACCGGCACCGCCCGCAGCTTGAAGCAGGCGAGGAGCGTCTCGAGGTACTCGCTGCAGTTGGACATGTGGCAACCCACGAAGTCGCCGGCGCCCACCCCCGCCGCGGTCAGGTGGTTCGCCAGGCGGTTGGCCCGCTCCTCGAGCTGGCCGTAGGTGAGGCGCCGCGTCCCCACCACGAGGGCCTCTCGGTCGGCGACCCGGTCGCTGACCGCTTCCCACAGGTCCGCGATGTTGAAACTGAGCCGCCCGGACCCGGTGGTCCCGGGTGCGTCGGCGGGCTGGGCGGTGTCGGGGCCTTCGGTCATGGCGGGAAGGTAGCCGCCGGACGGCCGATCCGCCCGACACGGTTGTCGGGAATCCGATCGCCGGGGACGATCGATCATCAGCGGAGCCGGCGGGCGACGAAAGGGGCCCCGGACCTGTCCGGTGCGGGGCGAGCACCAGAGGACAGGGCCGGGGCCCGGGGGACGAGATGCGAGCGGTGCCCCTGGGGCGATGGAACACCGGGCCTTCTCCTCCTGAACCCCTTTGCTACCAGAGGCCCGGGACCGCAGGGGACCTCCGGACGCGAGATTCTCCGCCGTTCCACCGTTGCGCGCTCATCCACCCGCGCGAGTGTTCAGTTCCTCACTCTCCGCAGCAAGCGGGCCGGTGCGCCCGGCACGCTGTGCACTCCTCGAACCCGGTTCGGGACCGGTCTCAGCCGGCCGTCGGCCCCAGGAGCCACAGCCCGACCGAGGCCACGGCGGCCGGCGCGGCCACCGGGCTCCGGAGCGAGTGGTCCAGCACGTGGTCGACCACCAGCGCCGCCATGAGCTCGGGGTCCGACCCGCCGGACACCACCCGGCTCACGGCCCGCCGCACCACGTCGTCGATCGGCACCAGGGTCCGCAGGTCCTCGGCGGCGCGACCGTCGACCCGCTCGCGCAACAGGGCCCGGGCACACCCGGGATCGTCCCGGGTCCGGCGGACCAACTCGCACAGGAGGTCGACCAGGCCGAGCACCGGGTCCTCGGCGCCCCGGCGCCCGCCCGCCTCCTCCACCGCGTCGAGGTGCCGGGCGAACGCCACCGCCGCCACCCGGCCGGGCGTGGCGAACCGGGCCGTGACCTCCGCGACGGGACGACCGCAGGCGTGCGCGACGTCCGTGAGCGTCACGCCGGCCACACCCCCGGCGAACAATGCCGCGGCCGATGCCGCGGCGGCGCGGGCGGCATCGGCCGCAGCCAGTTCGCCCGCACCGTGGCCGTCACCGGGGTCACCCTCGGGGCCCGAGTCGAGGAAGGCCTGCAGTTCCTCCACCCCGAGGTGCCGGTCGGCGGAGACGGTGAGCCCGCTCACCATCGCCACCACGGCGTCCACGCCGAGGTCCGGGCGCACGGCATCGGGGTCGACCATCCACTGCTGCAGCAGTCGTTCGAGGAGCCCGCCGGCCAGCCGGGCCGCCTCCGTCGACGTGAACGGTTCCACCCAACGACGGCCGTGACGGGCCAGCACCTCGTCGAGGAGCACCGCGTTCAGTTCCGCCGCGACCTGGAAGTAGCCGTCGGCCAGCCGGGTCGCCGCCTCGAGCCCGGCCGGATGGCCGCCGGTGGCGGCGAAGAGCCGCATCAGGCGCCGCTCGTGGACCTGCGACCATCCGGCGGTGAGCTCCTCCCAGTTCGCCTGCGCCGCGGCCCGCACGACCTCGCCGAACGGCGCGTCCTCGGCGAAGACCTCGGCCGCACGGTCGTGCGGCAGCTGCCAGCCGTCGACGAAGAGGGCCTCGGCCATCGCCCGGCCCAGCTCCGCCGGTCCGCTGAAGTGGTAGGTGACCGTGGACGGCGAGACCCCGAGTCGCTTCGCCACGTCACGAAGGGACACGCCGCCGAGCAACTGCTCGACACCGGCCTCGCCGACCGCGTCCCAGGCCGCGTCGACGATCCGCTTCCGCGGGTCCCGCCCCTGTCGTGATGCCATCCGTCCTCCCGGCGTCAGGATGGCACAGGGACCACGGTGCCCGGAGGAGTGGTGCGGGGCCGGTTCGTCACCTGGACCAGACCCGTGGGGTCGGGGAACTGGTCGGTGTTGGCGCAGCCGCCGTCGGGATGCGACTGGTACGAGGTGGTGCAGGCGACGGGCCGCAGCGACGCGCCGTCGGGGAGGAGCACCGCCGGCCGCGACCACCGAACCTGCACCGACGGGTCGTCGCAACGGGCGAAGACCTCGGACCACATGACGACCCCGGCGAGCCGGTCGCCGGGCGGGTACAGGTCACGGACGACCACCTCGCCGTCGGGTCCGGTCACCGTGCCGCGCCAGGCCGTGCACCCCGGCGGTGCCGGTGCAGCGGGGTGGCGGTCGACCCGCAGCACGTAGGGCACCCCGGGACGCCACGACAGGTCACGCGTGTGGGGGTTCCCGGTGGCGGAGGGCAGCGCCGAGGTCGATCCGTCGAGCTCCCGTCCGTCAGGGCCGTAGCCGCCCCAGTTCACCGCCGTGGCGCCGGGGTGGGCGGGATGCCACTGCAGCCCGAGGTGCGCGCCCCCGGCCCGCCGCCCACCGACGCCGGCCACGTCCACCTGCAGGGCCCAGAAGTAGAGCTGCTCGACCACCGGCGCGGTCACCACCTCCAGGACCACCTCCACCCCCACCGCCGGGGGACGGTCCGGGGCGAGGAGGTCGGGCAGGTCCCAGCGCAGGTGGAACGACGAGGCCCCGTTCGCGGACGGCGGGAATCCCGAGGTGCGCGGACCGCCGCCGAGGAGCCGTCGCCACCGCGCCCCCATCTCAGTGCCGACCCGGTGCCGTACGGCCGGGGCGCTGCGGGACGGGCGGGTGCACCGCCGCAGTCTCCCAGAGCCGGTCGACGCGGCGGGGCCGGTCGCGGCACCGGAGAGGGGTGCACCGCACGGGCCGGGCACCGGATCAGGGACGCCGGCGGGCCTCCACTACGGTGCGCGCATGGCCATGCCCACCGACGTGCCGATCATCGACACCATGATCGGGTTCCCGAGCACCGACCGCCGGGAGATCTACAAGTTCCTCGCCCCCGAGTTGCGTGACGAGGAGTCGGGCAACTTCAAGATGCCGGCGCAGTACATGTTCAAGGACATCCCCTCGGAGATCGAGGAGGGCGTCGACCCGGTCGGCGTGACGCTCTACACGATGGACCGCTTCGGGGTGGACCGGGCCATGACGAACGTGGGCAACGAGACCCGCGACGAGCCGCGGCGCGCCGTGCGGGACCACCCCGACCGGTTCCTCGCGGCCCTCGAGGTGGACCCCCGCCGGGGGATGGACGAGATCCGCCGGATCCGCTCGTTCCACGAGGAGTACGGCCTGGTGGCGCTGAGCACCTTCCCGGCCGGGTACCGCACCGCCATCAACGCCGCGCCCTATTACCCCATCTACGCGCTGGCGGTGGAACTCGACCTGCCGATCTTCATCACCGTCGGGGTGCCCGGTCCCCGGCTGCCGATGGAGCCGCAGAAGGTGGAGTACCTCGACGAGGTCTGCTGGTTCTTCCCCGAGCTCAAGGTGGTGATGCGCCACGGGGCGGAGCCGTGGGAGGCCCTCGCCGTGAAGCTGATGCTCAAGTGGCCGAACCTCTACTACTCCACCTCGGCGTTCGCACCGAAGCACTACCCGCGGGCGATCATCGACTACGCGAACACCCGTGGTGCCGACAAGGTGATCTACGCCGGCTACTTCCCGGCGGGCCTCACCTACGAGCGCATCATGCGGGAACTGCCCGACGTGCCGCTCAAGGACGAGGTGTGGCCCCGGTTCCTGCGGGAGAACGCGCTGCGGGTGCTCGGCCTGGACTGAGCGGGCCGCGCTCCCCGGTGACGGCGTCACCGCCGGTGCCTACCGTCGTGCGGGATGGCACGGCTGGGGGCCGACCCGGAGGAACTCGAGCGACTGGCACATCGCCTTCACGATGCGGCCGGCCGGCTCACGTCGCTGGGCACCGGCGTGGGCGCCCGCCTCCGACGATCGCCGTGGCACGGGCCCGACGCCGAGGCGTTCCGCTCGCGCTGGCAGCACCACCTCGCCCCGGCACTGCGGGACGGCGCGGCCGGCTGTCGTCGCGCCGCCCGTGACCTGCACCGCCACGCGGCGGAGCAACGGCGAGCCGCGGCGGGACCGGCCCGCCGCACCGGGCCCATCCGCCCGGGTGCCGCTCGTCGCCGCACCCCGCCGCACCTCCCCCGCCGCATCGAGGTGATCGGCGCCCGCCTCGACGGCGGCTACCTGCTCGGCGCCGGCGGCCTCGGCACCACGGCCACCGTCGAGCACCTGGGCGGCGGACGCCTCCGGGTCACCGTGTCGGACGCCCGGGCCGCCGGCGTGCAGGTGGGCGCCGGTCGGTCGGCGGGCGTCAGCACACCGGACGCCGGCGCGGCGTCGGGCGGGTCGGCCGCGGCTGCGGCCCGGCTCGAGTCGGCCGACTCCCGCACGTGGACGATCGACCGCCACCACCTCCCGCTGCTGCTCGCCATGGCCGGGCTCCGCCAGGGGTTCGGGTGGGCCCCGCTGGGCTACGTCGTGACCGACGCCGCCCGCCTGGCGGGCCGATCGTTCGGGGACGGCCCGCTCCCCGGGCCGCACCCGGACCGCACCGAACGGCTGCGGGGGGTGGGCCTCGCGGCCGCACTCGCGGCGGGCGGCGGCGGCACCTCGGCCACGGCGGCCGGTTCGATGTCGCTGCTGGCCGGCACCGCGGAGGGGGCCGGCGGCACCTCCGCGGTGGTCCGGTGGAGCGAGTCGGGCGAGCTGCTCCTCGGTCGTCGGCTGGCCGCGGCCGCGGGGTTCGACGCACCGGCGGCCCGCGCCGAGCTGCACGTCGGCGTCGAGGTGCCCACCGGCCACGGCGCGGACCGGCGCCCGATCGAGGTCGCCCTCGAGACCACCACGGGCGACCTCCGCACCGTGCGTCGCACCTGGGTGGACCCGGCGGAGGCACCGCGGCTCGCCGCCGCGCTGCGCCGCTCGGTCGAACTCCTCGCGGCGGGCGACGTGGGTGGCGCCGAACGGCAGCTGGCCGGCACCGCCGCCGCGGTCGCCGCGGCCCGCACCACCGTCGACCACTTCCGCGTCGGGCGCTCCGGCCTGGCGATCCCGGTCACCGCGGGAGCGGGATCGGCCACCCCCTCGTTCCAGCGGCTCCACCTGCGCCGCACCACCGGATGAGGACGCTCCCGGTGAGGACGGTCCCGATGAGGACGCTGCCGATGAGGAGCGCGCCGACGCGGCGGCACCGCCGCTCAGTCGAACAGCATCCGGGTGGCCGCCTCGAGACGGTCCACCACCGTCGACGGCTCGGCCCCACCGATCCAGCTCACCAGGGCGGCGAGCCACACGTCGGAGAGGAGGTCGATCGCGAGCACGTCCCGGGGGTCCTGACCGCCACCCCGGGTGGGGCCCAGGGCGTCGGAGATGATCCGGCGCATCACGTCGCGGTTCGCGGCCACCACCGGGGCCACCTCGCGGTTGCCGCTCACGAGGGCCCGGATCATCGCCACGGTCACCCGGGGCTCGCGCTGCAGCGCCCGGTTGGCCCGGCGCAGCACGTCGACCACGCGCTCGACCGGGTCGTCGCCCTCCGGCGGCCGCACCGACAGCCGGTCGGCCAGGCCGTTCACCTGGTCGAGCATGACCGAGAGGAGCAGGTGCTCCTTGGACGGGAAGTAGCGGTAGAGCGTGCCGAGCGCGACGTCGGCCCGGGTGGCCACCTCCCGCATCTGCACGCCGTCCCAGCCCCCTTCGACCGCCAGCGCCTCGGCCGCGGCGAGGATGCGGAGGCGCCGCTCCCGCTGGGCGTCGGTCAGGTCGTGGGTGGCCACGGGAACAGGTTCTAGTTCGCGGGCGCCCCGAACGACCCAACCGGCGGACCCGCCAGGTCCACCAGTTCGTCGGGCGGGACGGTGCGCACGCCCACCCGGTCCACCCGCACCCCGCCCCCGGCCAGTTCCTCCCGCAGCAGCTCCACGTGCGCGGCGGCGTCGAGGGCCGGACCGTCGGGCGACCACGCCTGCACCCTGACGGCCAGCCCCTCGGCACGGGCGAGGCCCACCAGCTCCGCGGACACCGGGTCGAGCGGCTCGGGGCCGCCGCGGTCGTCCACCACGGCCACGCACGGGCGGTCCTCGAGCGCGGCCACCACCGCGGCCGCCACCGCCCAGCCCGGCTCCACCGTGGCCGGCACGCACGAGGAGCCCGGGATCGATGTGGGGAACGACCGGGCCACCCAGAACCCCGCCGGTCCGGGATCGGCCACGCAGACGCCGCGGTCGGGCAGGGCGCCCGCGAGGTGGAGCGCGGCGCGGGCGCCGGTCACCGGTGCCGCCGCGTCCTCGAACAGCCCCTGCAGTACCGCCGACAGGGACACCGAACCGTCCGGGCGACCGGGCACGGCGTCCGCCGCCGGTGCGGGCCAGTTCCCGCACAGCGCCGCGAGTTGTGCGGGCGGCACCTCCTGCACCACCCGGCCGTCGAGCAGACCGGCCGGCAGCTCGGCCGGGTCCACCCCGGTGGCCACCACCACGTCCGCGTCGTCGAGGCCCGCGAGGGGGAGGTCACGGTCCTGCACACCCCCCACGCCACCGAGGTAGGGGCTGTCACGGCGCTCCGCACCCCGGGCGCCCCAGGTGAGCACCACCGTGGCCGCCGCAGTGCTGCGCAGCGCGTGCAGGCCCGCGACCGCCCCGGCCCGCACCACCCCGGTGCCGGCGAGCACCACCAGCCGGAGGCCCGCGAGCGACGGCGACAGGGTGAGCACCGGCACCCGCTCGGCACCGACCGCCGGGCGGAGACCGTCACCCACCGGTTCGTCGAGCGGGAGGTCGAGGTGCAGCGCCGTGGTGCCGGGCAGCACGAGCCCCGTCGCGTCGGCCAGCGCGTCGAGCAGCTCCTCGGCCGAGCCGACCGTCTGCAGGGGCGCCACCCCTCCCGGAGCGGACGACAGGTGGAGGATCCCCCCGGGGAGCAGCGCCGCGCCGAGACGGCCGGCGCCGTCCACCTCGCCGAGACGGCCGTCGGCGTCAGCGAGGAGCACCGCCAGGTCGGGGTCGTCCACCGGGACGTGGGCGAGCCCGCCGAGCGGCAGGCCCCAGGTGCGCCGCACCCCGAGGGCGCGCAGGCGGCCGGCGAGGACGTCGGCCACGGTGGTGGTGGCGGCGTCGCTCACGTGTCACCGGCGAGGTGGTCGAGCGCCCGCTCCACCGACCCCACCAACGCGCTGTCGAGGTCCGCGTAGGAGTCGACCGCGGCCAGCACCCTCGCCCACCCCTCACGGGGTCCGTCCCAACCGAGGCGGCGGCACACGCCGGTCTTCCAGTCCTCGCCGCGGGGCACCTCCGGCCAGGCCTCGATCCCGAGCGACCGGGGCCGCACGCACTGCCACACGTCCACGTACGGGTGACCGACCACCAGCACCGGCCCGCCCGCGACCGCCCGGGCCAGCCGGGTCTCCTTGGAACCCTCCACGAGGTGGTCGAGCAGCACGGCGAGACGCCGCTCGTCGGTCGGGCCGAACTCGGCCACCCGGTCGGGCAGGTCGTCCGCGCCACCCATCGGCTCCACCACCACCGCGAGCTCGCGCAACTCGTCGCCCCACACCCGCTCCACCAACCGGGCGTCGTGGTCGCCCTCCACCCACAGGCGCGACGCACGGGCCACCCGGGCCGGGGCGTCCACGGCCACCAGCGCGCCGGCGGCCGACACCCGCACGGACGGGGAGGTGGCCGTCGCTGCGGGCCGCACGAGCACCACCGTCTCGCCCTGCACGGCGAACGCCCCCGGTTCGTTGCGGAAGGTGTGCTCGCCACCCCGGGCGTCGCGGATCCGCACCAGGTCGCCGGTGAAGGTCCTCACCGCCCCCCGAACACCCGTGCTGCGGTGCAGCACCACCAGGTCGGGCGTGGCGGCGACGCTCGGGTAGCGGGCGCGCATCGCCACGGGCCGCCGGTCGGCGAGGATGTCGTCGGCGAGGACGTCGTGGTCGCGGGGGTGGTCGGTCACCGCCGCCGACCGTACCGCCGCGGATCCCACCGGACGGCGACCTCCCCCGCCACACCGAACGACCGCCACACCGAACGACCGCCACACCGACCCGACGTGGCCCCCGGGCGCTCCGGTAGAACGGGGGGCGGTGCGGCACCGGCCCACCGTGGGAGCGTGCATGGTCGAGCCGAGCGAGGAGACCCCGGCGTCGGGCGGGGCGGTGCGCGCCGCGGTGGACCGGGCGCGCACCCAGGGCCGACCGGCGACGGGGCTCACCGAGGCGGTCGCGGCGGCGCTGCTCCAGCGGGTCGCGCCCGCCGAGCTCGCCATGACCGACCCGGCCGACGTGGCACCCGCCCTGCTCGACGCCGTGGACCTCCTCGCCGGACGCGACCGGGGCGCGATCGCGGTGCGCGTGGCACCCCTCGCGGCATCCTTCTTCGGGCCGGAGGGCGGCCGCACCGCCGTGGAGGTGGCCGCGGACGACGGCCCGCTCCTGTTCTCCACCGTGCTCGCCGCGGTGCACCACGCCGGGTACGGCGTGCGGCGCTTCACCCATCCGGTGCTCGGGGTGCGGCGCGACGGTGCCGGACGGGTCGTGGCCGCCGGTCCTCCCGACGGGGCCGCCCGGGAGTCGCTGATCCACGTCGAGGTGGCCGAGGTACTCGACGAGGCGGAATGCGCCGTCCTCGCCGATGCCGTGCGCGACGCGCTCGGCGACCTCCTCCGGGTGCGGCGCGACGAGGGCGCCATGCGGGCGAGGGTGGCCGAACTGGCCGACCGACTCGAGGAGGTGGGTCCGCTGCGCTTCCCGGCGGCGGACTGCGGGGAGGCCGCTGCGTTCTGCCGGTGGCTGCTGGCGGGCAACTTCCTGCTGCTCGGCGTGGAGCACGAGCCACCCGACGGCCACCTCGGCATCGGCGTCGGCGCCACCGACACCGACGGACGCGACCCGTTCCCCGGCGACGGCCCCACCATGGGCCACCCGCTCGTCGTCCGGCGGTCGGCCCGGACCAGCAGGGTCGCGCGGGCGGAACGCCTGGCCGAGGTGGTGGTGACCGAGTTCGACGAGGCCGGCGAGCCCACCGGGCTGGTGCGCCTGCTCGGGTTGACGACCCTGGAGGGCCGCAACGAGCGCCCCTCCGGCACCCCGTGGGTGCGGCCGAAGCTGCGCCGCGTGCTGGCCCGGGAACAGGTGGCCGCCGGCTCCCACGACGAGACCGTGCTGCGCGCACTGTTCGACGGGCTCCCCTGGGACCTCCTGCTGGTGGGCGACGACACCTGGCTGCGCGACGCGCTCGTGGAACTCGCGCAGGCCGAGCAGACCGGGCGGGCCGCCGTGCAGGTGCTCACCGAGCCCGATGCGGCCATGTGCACCGTGCTCGTGGGGATCCCGCCGGAGTCGGCCCGCCCCGAGCTCGGCGCCGAGGTGGAGGCCGTGCTGCAGGACCTGCTGCGACCCACCACGGTGGAGATCGAGCCGGGCCGGGGCGGGGCCGGCCTGACGATGTGGTCGTTCGCCGCGGGCACCGTCGCCGGGGTGCCCGACGCCGCGACCACGGGACGCGTGCGCGACCTCGTGGCGGAGCAGTGCCGCTCGTGGAGCGAACGCCTCACCGTGGCGCTCACCGGCCGGCTGGGCCGGCCCGGCACCTCCGTCGCCCGCCGCTGGCTCCCCCGGCTGCCCGAGCCGTACCGGCAGGCCACCGCACCGGACGTGGCCGCTGCTGACGTGGAGCAGCTCCAGCGCCTCGACGGCACCGGCGGGGTGTCACTGCGGGTCCTCCCCGACGGTGCCGGCCCCTGGTATCACCTGCGCGTCACCGTCGGCGGGCCCGCCCTCGAGCTGTCGGGGTTCGTGCCGGTGCTCGAGAGCCTCGGCCTGGTGGTGGCCGAGGAGATGACCTTCGGCATCGATGCACCGTCCACGAACGGGCCACCGGCCGTCCTCGCCTCGGTGATGGACCTGCGCGTCGCCCGGCACCCGGGTGACGGCTCGACCATCGGCCCGGAGGAGGCCGGCCGGTTGGAGGCGGCGGTGCTGGCCTGCTGGTCCGGCGAGTCGGGTGTGGACCGCCTCAACGAGCTCGTCCTCGGCGCCGGTCTCGACTGGGTGCAGGTCTCGGTGCTGCGGGCCGCTGCCCGCTACCTGTCGCAGCTCTCGCCCGGACTGCACCCCCACACGGTCGCCGAGGCCGTGGCCGACAGCCCGGCGGTCGCCCGGGCGCTGTGGGACTGGTTCGAGAGCCGGTTCCGGCCCGAGGAGGCCCCCGACGACGGCAGGTCCGCCGGCGTGGCCGGATGGGACGAGGCGGTGCGCGGGCGCGTCGTGGCCGCCTGCGACGGCGTCGCCCGCCTCGACCACGAACGGGTGTGCCGCGACCTGCTCGCCGTGTTCGACGCCGTGGTGCGCACCAACGTGTGGGCCCCCCACCGGGCACCGGCCGTGGTGCTCGACCTCGACGGCTCACGCCTCCCGGGCGCGGCGGGTGGCCGGACCTGGCGGGAACTGTGGGTGTCGGGCGGGCCCGTCGAGGGGGTGCACCTCCGGTCCGGCCCGGTGGCCCGGGGCGGGTTGCGCTGGTCCGACCGCGAGGGCGACGTCCGCACCGAGGTGCTCCAACTCATGGAGGCGCAGCGTCTGAAGAACGCCCTGATCGTGCCCACCGGCGCGAAGGGCGGTTTCGTGCTGCGACACCGACCCGACGACCCGGCGGACGTGCCGCACGAGGTGCGCCGCGCCTACTCGGTGTTCGTCAACGGGCTCCTCGACGTGGTGGACGACCTCGAGGACGGCGCACCGGTGCACCCCCCGGGGGTCCGGCCGGCCGACGGGCCCGACACCTACCTCGTGGTCGCGGCGGACCGGGGCACCGCCACGTTCTCCGACCTGGCCAACTCGTTCGCCCGCGACCGGGGCTTCTGGCTCGACGACGCGTTCGCGTCGGGCGGCTCCGACGGCTACGACCACAAGGCCCTCGGCGTGACCGCGAGGGGCGCCTGGGTGTCGGTCACGGAGCACTTCGCCGGCCTCGGGGTCGACGTCATGCGCGACCCGGTGCGCACCGTGGGCGTGGGCGACATGTCGGGCGACGTGTTCGGCAACGGGATGCTGCTCAGCCCCACCACCCTGCTGGTGGCCGCGTTCGACCACCGCCACGTGTTCCTCGACCCGCTGCCCGACCCGGAACGCTCCCGCCGGGAACGTCGCCGGCTGTTCGAGCTGCCGGGTTCGTCGTGGGCCGACGTGGACCCGGGCGCCTAGGGCCCGGGTGCCATGGTGGTGCCGCGCACCGCCAAGCGGGTGGCGCTCACCCCGGAGGTGCGAGCGCTGCTCGACCTCCCCCCGGGCCCCGACGGCACCACCCCCGAGGAGCTCGACCTGCCCGACCTCGTGCGGGCCGTGCTGCGGATCCCCGCCGACCTCCTCTACTTCGGGGGGATCGGCACGTTCGTCCGGGGCTCGGAGGAGTCCGACGGCGCAGTGGGCGACCCCGCCGACGAGGAGGTGCGGGTGACCGGGCGCGACCTGCGGGTCCGGGTCGTCGCCGAGGGCGCCAACCTCGGCGTCACCCCGCGCGGCCGCGTCGAGTTCGCGCTCGCCGGCGGCCTCATCAACAACGACGCGGTGGACAACTCGGCGGGTGTCGACTCCTCCGACCACGAGGTCAACCTGAAGGTGCTGCTCGCGGGACCGCAGCGCGACGGCCGCCTCGACCGCGCCGGGCGCAACGAGCTCCTCGCCGGGCTGGCCGACACGGTGGTCGCCGCCGTGCTCGCCAACGTGGCACGCCAGAACCGGGCCCTCACCCGCGAGGCCGCCACCAGCCGCGGTGCGCTCGAGCCGTTCCTGGCGCTGTTGTTCGCACTCGAGGCCGATGGCGCCGTCAATCGCACGGTCCACGGGCTGCCCTCCGGGGCGGAGGTCCGCCAGCGCCGCGAACGGGGCACCGGCCTGGTGCGACCCGAACTCGCCGTGCTGCTCGCCGCCACCAAGCAGCGCCTCGCCGACCTCGCGCTGGCCGGACCGCTGCCCGACCGCGCCCCGCTGCAGTCGCTCCTGGTGGACTACTTCCCGCCGTCGCTCGCGGAGCGGTTCCCCGACGCGGTCGAGGCCCACCCGCTCGCCCGGCAGCTGGTGGCCGCCCGGCTGGCCAACGAGGTGGTCGACCGGATGGGCATGACGTGGGTGCAGGAGGCGGCGCGGTCCTCGGGCGAGGAGGAGTCCGACGTCCTCGCGGCGTACTGGATGGCGCGGGAGACGGCGCGGATCGGCCGCTGGTGGGCGGCGATCGACGATGCGCCGCTCGCCGAACGCGACGTGCTGTGGGACCCGGCGTGGCAGGTCATCGACCTCCTCGCCGGCGACTACCTCCGCCGCGGCGTGGCGCGCCATTGGCGCTGGGAGGAGATCGAGCGGAACAGAGCTGCGGCCCGGGTGCTGGCCCGGCGCCGGGCCGACGGGACCGAGGGGCCCGACGCCACCCGGCCGGGTGAGGACCCCGCCGAACGTGCCGACCGGCTCCGCCGGCTGGCGCTGGCGCCGGGCCTCGCCCAGGTGGCGCACCGCTGCGGACGGTCACCCGGGGACGCCGCGGGCGCCTACCTCGAGGCCGGCCGGCGCTTCGGCCTCGAACACCTCACCCTGGCCGTCCTCGACGCCCGGCTCCCCGCGGACGACACCTGGAGCCGGCGGCACCGCCAGAGCCTCCTGTTCGACCTCGACCGCCTGCGGCGCGCCGCGGCCGAGATGCTCCTACGGGGCGTGGACGTGGCCGACCTCGAGGCCCGCCTCGACGAGCTCGCGCCACGTGTGGCCGAGGCCGTGGAGGCGGCGGGCAGCACGCTCGACCCGCTCGCGGTGGTGGCGGCCGAACTGTGGCTCGTGGTGGAGGACGAAGCCGGGGAGATCCCCCGGGGCTGACCCCGGGACCCGGCGATCGGACCCTCAGCGGGTGCGGCCGGACCGCAACGCCCCGAGCTGCTGCGGTGCGTCGGGCGCCGACAGGTCCACCACGTCGAGAACCGGTGCACCCGGACCGCGCAGCGCGGCGAGCGACGCTGCGGATGGGGTGCCGGGCACCGGCAGGCCGGTGGCGAGGAGCACCACGGGCACCTTCGGCTCGGCGCGGTGCAGCACCGACGCCGCCGACAACGCCTTCCACACGACGTCGGCCCGACGGAGGCCGCCGCGCCCGGCCGCGAACCCGCCGCACACGAGGAACCGGACCTCACGCCTGCGGGCGCCGCGGGCCGCGAGGTCCACCACCACGCCCCCGGCGGACTTCACGTCCTCGCGGAGGTCCGTCCAGCCCGCCTCCAGGAGCGCGGCCCGGGCCACCTCCTTCGCGGACCAGCCGCGCGCCATCGCGCCGGAGTGGCCCACCGGCCCCTCCGGCGCGCGGGAGAGGTCGAGGGAGGGGGCCGACGCGTGGTCGCCGAGGTCGGCCAGTTCGGCGGCGATCCGGTCCCGGGCCCGCTCCACGTAGTCCGGGTCGGTGTCGTAGCCCACCCAGTGTCGGCCGGTGCGAGCGGCGGCCACGCCGGTGGAGCCGGACCCCATGAACGGGTCCAGCACCAGGTCGCCGGTGTAGGTGTGGAGGTGGATGAGTCGCTCCGGCAGCGCCACCGGGAACGGGGCTGGATGGCCCACGCGGGTGGCGGACTCGGCCGGCAGCTCCCACACGTCGAGCGTGGCGTCCATGAACTCGTCGCGGGTGATCGACACCTCGTGCGGGAGCCCCGAGCGCTCGCGCTGGCGGGCCGTGAGCGCACGGTCGAACCGCCCCTTCGACGCGATCACCACCCGCTCGGTGACGTCGCGCAGCACCGGGTTGCCGGGCCGCTGGAACGACCCCCAGGCGCAGTTGCCCGCAGCGCCTCGCTGCTTCTGCCAGATCACCTCACCCCGCAGCAGCAGGCGGAGGCGGTCCTGGAGGATGGTGGTGACGTCGGCCGAGAGCGAGCGGTACGGCCGACGTCCCAGGTTGGCCACGTTCACCGCGATCCGGCCGCCGGGTTCGAGCGTGCGCACGCACTCGGCGAACACGTCGGTGAGCATCTCGAGGTAGTCGAGGTAGCTGCCGGGCACGTGCCCCTCACCGAGCGCCTCCTCGTACTCCTTGCCCGCGAAGTACGGGGGCGAGGTGACCACCAACGCCACGGAGCGGTCCGGCACCTTGGCCATGTGGCGGCTGTCGCCGCAGAACACGTCGTCGATGGCACGGTCGACCTCGTCGACGCCTGCGGGGGCTTCGGTGAGGTCCACCTCGGGCGCCTGGAAGCGGGCGTAGAACTCCGAGGAGTCGTGCGACTCGCGCCGGGACACGCCGAAGTTGGAGGTGGCGGTGGGCCGCCGCCGGCGCGGGCCGGACGGCGCGCCGGAGCCGGTCGCTCGAGGCACATCCGGATCCTACGCGAGGGCGGTGACAGCGCCCCCCAGTACGCCGCGACCGGCCGACGTCACCGGCCCGTCGGGTCAGTACCGCAGGCCCGGCGCCCGGGTGAAGAACACGTCGGTGGCGAGCTGCTGGCCCAGCTTGGTGGCGTCCCAGCGGTGGCCCTTGTTGTTGATGGTCGGGCCGTCGGCCCAGCCCTTCATCAGGATGATGTTCTCCGCCACGGCACGGATGATCTGCCCGGTCACGTGGTCGGCCTCGTCGGAGGCGAGCCAGGCCACCAGCGGCGACGACACCGCCGGGTCCATCCGGTTCCACTCGTCCTCGGGGATCTCGTCGGGCTCGATCACGGCCGGCGCGTTGGGCATCGTGGCGGTGATGCGGGTGGCCGCGGCCGGTCCCACCGCGTTGACCGTGACGCCGAGCTTGTAGAGCTCGAGGCTCAGGGTCTGGGTGAGGCTGGCGATCGCCGCCTTGGCCGGCGCGTAGTTGCTCTGGCCGAAGTTGCCGGTGAGCCCGGCACCCGAGACGGTGTTGATGATGCGGCCGCCCACCTTCTCGCCCGTGGACTTGTTGAGCGCACGCCAGTGCACCGCCGCGGCCTTGCAGGGCAGCCAGGTGCCCCGAAGGTGCACCTTGATCACGGCGTCGAAGTCCTCGACCGACATGTTGAAGATGCTGCCGTCGCGCACGATGCCCGCGTTGTTCACGAGGATGTCGAGCCGCCCGTGCTCGTCGACGGCCTGGGCGATCATGGCCTCGGCCTGCTCCGCGTCGGACACGTCCGCGTAGTTGGCGGTCGCCGTGCCGCCGCGGGACGTGATGATGTCCACGGTGAGGTCCGCGTCGCGGCCGGCGCCCTCACCGGTGACCGAACCGCCGAGGTCGTTCACCACGACGGTGGCGCCCTGCTTGGCCAGCTCGAGCGCGTGGCCCCGGCCGATGCCGTGCCCGGCACCCGTGACGATGGCGACCTTGCCGTCGAGCATGCCCATGGATCCGTCCCCCCGTGTGGTGGTGCTGTGTGGTGTCTCGTCGTGGACCCGCCGGACCTGACGGGTCGTCAGATCGTACGGGGCGCACGGCCCGACGGCGAAACCGGCCCCACCCTCTCCAGCCCAGCCCCCTCCCCGCCGCCCCCCCGTTCTGTTCGTCGTTCCCCACCACGGGCGGTGGGGAACGACGAACAGAACGGAGGTAGGGGGGGTGGGGGTGGGGGTGAGGTGGGGCGTCAGACCGCCTCGACGCCCTCGGCCTCCACCTCGCCGGTCTGCAGGGCGTCACCGCCGGTGGCCGCCCTCCACACCACCGCGCCGAGCACCCCACCCACGAGCGGCGCCACGATGAACAACCAGAGCTGCTGCAACGCCGTTCCGCCCTCGAAGAGGGCCGGGCCGAGCGAGCGGGCCGGGTTGACGCTCGTGTTCGTGATCGGGATCGAGACGAGGTGGATCAGGGTGAGCATCAGCCCGATGCCGAGCGCCGCCTGCGCCTTCGACGCAGCCCTGGTCGTCACCCCGAGGATCACGATGACGAACAGACCGGTGAGCACCACCTCGGCGATGGCCGCGGCGGGCAGGTCGTAGAAGATCCGTCCGTCCTCCTGGCCGTACGCATTGGACGCGAACGCCCCCTGGGTGATCGAGAAGCCACCCGGGCGCCCCGCCTGCACGGCCCACAGCACTCCGACCGCGGCGATCGCGCCGAGGCACTGGAACACCACGTACGCCGGCACCTCCCTCCACGCGAAGCGCCTGGCCGTGGCCAGGCCCACCGACACCGCCGGGTTGAAGTGGCCGCCCGACACGTGCCCGAGCGCGTAGGCGCCGCACACCACGGTGAGGCCGAAGGCGAACGACACGCCGAGGTAGCCGATGCCCGAGTTCACGACGCCGGCCACGCCGACGTCGAGCCCGCCGATCCCCACGCGGCCCTTGGCGCCCTCGAGCGCCTTGGCCGCGAAGATGGCCGAACCGCATCCACCGAGGACGAGCAGGAAGGTGCCGATGAACTCGGCTCCCCAGCGCTGAGGTCGGTGCAGCATGGTGAGGATCCTTTCGTCGGCGGCCGGCGAACCGGACCGACCGCAACACCCTCCCGGCCCGAACGCTAACCCCCGGCGACCGGCGCGACCGGGGATGTCGCGGTGAAGCTGCAGCACCGCCCCGTGCGAATAGCGTGCGACCGTGCTCGCCACGCCGTCCGGTCGCCGGCGCCTCATCGACCATCCGGCCCGGTACGTGGTGCTGTGGTTCCTGGCGGCCATCACCACGGGCACGTTGCTGCTCCTCCTCCCGGTGTCGACCGCACCGGGCCGCTCCACCGGGGTCCTCACCGCTGCCTTCACCGCCACGTCCGCGGTGTGCGTGACCGGGCTCGCCGTGGTCGACACCGCCGCCCACTGGTCCGGGTTCGGCAAGGTCATGATCCTGCTGCTCGTGGAGCTCGGCGGTCTCGGGTTCATGACGATCGCCTCGCTCATCGTGATGCTCGTGTCCCGACGCCTCGGGCTGCGTCGCCAGCTGGTCACCAATGCGGAGCGGGGCTCGCTGAGCCTGGGCGACGTGCGGAGCGTGCTCACCGGACTCGCGGTGGTCACCGCGGTGGTGCAGGTGGGCGTGGCCCTGTGGCTGGCCGTCCGGTTCCACCAGCTGCGCGGCTTCGGCCTCGGCGAGTCCCTGTGGCAGGGCCTGTTCCACTCGGTCATGGCGTTCAACAACGCCGGCTTCGCGCTCTACCCCGACAACCTCATCGGCTTCAACGACGACTGGCTCGTCCTCGTACCGATCATGGCGGCCATCGTCATCGGCGGCCTGGGCTTCCCCGTGCTCGTGGACCTCACCCGCACCCGCGCCCGCTGGACGGGCCTCACCCTGCACTCGAAGCTCACCCTCAGCGCCACCGCGGCGCTGCTGTTGGTGGGTTTCGTGGTCCTGACCACCTTCGAGTGGCGCAACCCCGGCACCCTCGGACCGATGCCCGTGGGCCAGAAGGTCCTGAACGGCGCGTTCGCCTCCGTCACGCCACGCACGGCGGGGTTCAACAGCATCGACGTGCGGGCCATGGAGCCGGAGTCGCTGCTCAGCACCACCGCCCTGATGTTCGTGGGCGCGGGCTCGGCCGGCACCAGCGGCGGCATCAAGGTGGGCACCTTCACGGTGCTCGCCCTCGTGGTGTGGAGCGAGGTCCGCGGCAACCGCGACGTCACCGGCTTCCGGCGGCGGATCCCCGGCACCACCCAACGCCAGGCCATCACGGTGGCGGCGCTGGCGATCACACTGGTGCTCGGTGCGGCCGCCGTCCTGCTGATCTCCGCCCGGGTGTCACTCGGCGACGGGGTGTTCGAGGCCGTCTCGGCGTTCGGCACGGTGGGCCTCAGCACCGGCATCACCCCCGACCTGCCCGGGGTCGACCAGCTGATCCTGATGGCGCTCATGCTCGTGGGCCGGGTCGGCCCCATCACCCTGGGCGCCGCCCTGGTGCTGCGCGACCGACCCGCCCGTTTCCGCTTCCCCGAGGAAGGACCCCTCATTGGCTGATCGACGACTCAGGGCCGGGACCGTGGTGGTGGTGGGCCTCGGCCGCTTCGGCCTCGCCGTGGCCCAGCAGCTCCAGGCGCTCGGCGAGGAGGTGCTCGGCATGGACACCAGCGCGGAGCTGGTGCAGGCGGCGTCGGGCTCGCTCACCTACGTGGTGCAGGCCGACGCCACCGAGCAGGCCGTGCTGCACCAGCTCGGGGTGCCCCAGGTGCAGCAGGCGGTGGTGGCGATCGGCGACGACATGCAGTCGTCGATCCTCGCCACCGCGAACCTCTCCGACGTGGGGGTGCCCCACGTGTGGGCCAAGGCGGTGACGGAGCAGCACGCAAGGATCCTGGAGCGGGTGGGAGCCACGAAGGTCGTGTTCCCCGAACGCGACATGGGCCGGCGGGTGGCCCACCGCCTCGCGGGCAACGTGCTGGAGTACTTCGAGGTGGACGACGGGTTCGTGATGGTGGAGACGCAGGTGCCCGCCCGCGACGTGGGGCGACGGCTCG
Source organism: uncultured Actinomycetes bacterium (assembly GCA_903868545.1). Classification (GTDB taxonomy): domain Bacteria; phylum Actinomycetota; class Acidimicrobiia; order Acidimicrobiales; family Microtrichaceae; genus CAIPVR01. The sequence goes on along the minus strand of CAIPVR010000153.1, from coordinate 11,176 downwards.
CCGAGGCCCGCCTCCGCGAGGACCACGGCGTGACCGTGGTGGGGATCCAGTCACCCTCCGGCGGGTTCGCGGAGGTCACCCCCGACACGGTGCTCGGCGAGGGTTGCGTGCTGCTGCTCGCCGGTCCCACCGACGCGGTCACCCGGTTCACCCGCTCCGCCGGCTGACGCTCCGCCGGCTGACACTCCGCCGGCCGACATTCCGCAGAGCCTCTCACCCCGGAGCGGCCCGACCCCCTCAGGTCCGCCGGAGGTCGAGCTCGAGGAGCTGGACCTCCACCGTGTGGCCGTAGGTCCACTGCCGGCCCACCTCCGCGAACCCCATCGCGGCGTGGAACGCCCGGGATCGCGGGTTGGGCGGCTGCAGGTTCACCTCGCAGGTGACCCGTCGACGGCCGAGCTCGCGGGCCCGGGCGACCACCTCGGCGTACAGCATCCGGCCCAGACCCGAACGGTGCGCCCACGGCGCCACCGCGATGCGGTCGACGTAGAGGAAGTCGCCGGGCCCTGCGTCGAAGAAGCGGTAGTTCGGGGAGCCGTAGTCGAGCCCCGGCCCGAGCGCGAGCACGAACCCGGCCGGGCCGCCCGCGGTGGGCCCGCCGGTGGCCGGCCCGCCGGTGTCATCCGCCGTCGGGGCCGGTGCGGGACCCCGGACCACCAGTGCCAGCTCGGCCATCCCCACGAGGGCCGCGAGCCGGGCGGCATCGAGCTCGCCCACCGCGGGGACCGACGCCGCGTTGAGCTCCAGCACGCCCGCCAGGTCCTCGGCCTCCATCGGCCGCACGTCGACACCCGCTCGTGCGCCACCCCCCGTCGCTCCCGCGCCGCCCGTCGCTCCCGTGCCGCCGGCCGCCGCGCCCCGGTCCGCCGCTCCCCCGGTCATCCCCGCACCGCCTCGACCGCGCTCCAGAGCGCCAGCAGGCCGAAGATCACGGCGGCGACGCGCCGCACCAGGTGCACGGGCAGCCACCGGAGCAGCTGCTGACCGGCGGTGGCACCGATGGCCGCCACGGTCCACAACGCCAGCAGCGCACCGAGCGCCACCGCGAGGGCCTGGCCGGTGCTCGCGGCCAGGCCGGCGGTGGTGAGCTGCGTGAGGTCGCCGAACTCGGCCACCAGGATCAGGCCGAAGCTGCGGAGCGCGATGCCCCCGAAGCCGTGGGCCTCCCCCACGTCCTCCTCGTCCTCCTCGTCATCGGCCCGCCACAGCATCACGGCGCCCACGGCGAACAGGACCGCCACCGCGGCGCTCACCGGCCGGGTGGGCAGACGGGAGATCAGCTTCCCGAGCAGCACGGCGAGGGTGACGTGCACGGCGAACGCCGCGGCCACACCGCACCACACCGCGAACGGCCGCCGGAACCTGGTGGTGAGCACCAGGGTGGCCATCATCGTCTTGTCGGGGAGTTCGGCGAGGAACACCGCCACGAAGGCGGCGAGCGCCGCGGCCGTGGCGGTGTCGCCGGACGCGGCGGCGATCGCCCCGGTCACCCCGAGTACTGGTCCCTCAGCACGTGCTTGAGGATCTTGCCCGACGGGTTCCGGGGGATGACGTCCACGAACTCGAGCTGCTCGGGGAGCTTGCGGGTGATGAGACCCGCGCCGGTGAGGTGGGCGGTCATCTCCTCGAAGGTGATCGCGTCCTGGCCCTCGGCGGTCTGCACCACCGCGCACACACGTTCGCCGGAGGCCGCGTCGGGCAGGCCGATGACCGCCACGTCGCCCACCTTCGGGTGCGTGTAGAGCAGGTCCTCCACCTCCTTGGCCGACACGTTCTCGCCCTTGCGGATGATCACGTCCTTGAGCCGGCCGGTGATGACCACGTTGCCCTTGTCGTCGATGCGGCCGAGATCACCGGTGCGGAACCAGCCCTCGTCGTCGAAGGCGTCGGCGTCGAGCGAGGAATCGAGGTAGCCCTTCATCACCTGGGGCGCCTTCGCCCGGATCTCACCCTCCTCGCCGGGCGCCGCCACGGTGCCGTCGAGGGCGACGATCCTGAGCTCCACGCCGGGCATCGGCTTGCCCTCGGAGTGCATGAGCTCCTCGTCGGAGTCCGACACGTCGGCCATGGTGAGGATCGGAGCCTCGGTGAGGCCGTACCCGCTGAGCACCGGGGCGTCGAACACCTCCCGCATCTCCGTCACCAGCGCGGGCGGCTTCGGCGCTCCGCCACCGGGGAAGCCCCGCACGTGGGGGAAGACCGGCTCGAGGTGCTTGCGCTGGTAGGCGAGGTACGCCTGGTGGAACGCGGTGCCGGAGCCGGCCAGCGTGACGCCCTCCCGGGAGAGCACCTCCGGGGTCTCCTCCGGGTGGAAGCCCTCCATGAGGATGTTCGAGCAGCCCGACTGGAGCCCGGAGAACAGCCACGTGATCCCGCCGATGTGGGTGAACGGGAACACCAGCGCGTTGCGGTCCTCGGCGATGAGCGCGAGCCGCTGGGCCATCCCCCACGCCACCGCGGCGATCGACGCGTCGGTGTGCTGCGCGCCCTTCGGGTCGGCCGTGGTGCCCGACGTGTAGAAGAGCCAGCGCACCGGCTGGTCCTCGGCGTCGAGCGGCTCGGGCAGCGGCGGCAGGGTCGACGGGTCGCCCTGGGGCAGCGCGCGGTCGGCCACGAGCACGCGCATGGACGGCATGTCGCGGGCCAGGTCGGTGGCCATTGCCTCGAAGTCGAAGCCCCGCCACGACGACGGCACCACCAGGAGCTTCGCGTCGGCCTGGCGGGTCATGAATCCCACCTCGCGCTCACGGAAGATCGGCAGGATCGGGTTCTGCACTGCGTCGAGGCGGCTGAGCGCGGCCACCAGCACGAGCGACTCGATCCAGGTGGGCAGCTGCCACGCCACCACGTCGCCGGCGCCCACCCCCAACTGGGCGAGTCCGGCGGCGGCCCGCTCCGCCTCCGACCAGTACTCGGCGAAGGTGAGGGTGCGCATGTCCTCGTCGACGGCCATCAGCGCGTCGGGGGTGGCGTCCACCCGCTTCTCCATGAGCTCCCAGAGCGTCCTGCCCTGCAGCATGCCGGCCCCCTTCGGAACTTCCTCCGGCCGCGCGGTGCGGACCGGACCCGACGGTGCGTCAGCATAGGGGCGCTCAGCGGGTGGCCGGGATGGGGACCTCCGGGCCCGCCGGGGCGACCACCACGGCGCGCGTGCGCAGCGGCTCGCCGAGCGGCACGACCACCGTCCGCGGGGCGGCCTCAGCGGCGCACGGCGGGGCACCGACCGGCACCAGCACCACCGGCAGGACCTCCACGGTGGCGTCGCCCTCGGTGACGGTGAGCTGCGCCAGGGCCTCGCCGGCACCCGCGCCGCAGCGCACGGTCACGGCGAGGGAGCCCCCATCCGCCGTGGGGGTCACATCGGCCGGCGCCACCACGGCGCGGACCGCCACCCGGTCCAGTTCCTCCGGCACCGTGAACCCGTACGCAACGGCGTTGCCGTCCACCGTCACGACCCGCACGCCCTCCGGCGCGGGTCCGCCGCCGGGCACGGTGGGCGCGGGCCCGCCACCGGGCACGGTGGGCGGCGGCACGGTGGACGACGTGGTGGTCTGGCGGGTGGGGAGCTGCACCGTCGGGGTGCCCGGGCCCCCGAGGGTGAGGAGCGCGGCGAGGCCCACGGCGCCGAGCAGCACGAACCCGCCCAGGAACAACCAGATGGAGTAGGTGCGGGGCTCGTCGTCGTCACGCACGGCGGCCACCGGTCACAGCACGGCGACGGGGGCCACCGGTGTGGAACTCGCCCCGACGAGCGGTTCGGGGGCGGCCAGCAGCAGCACGTCGCCCCGGCCCTCCTCGGCGCAGGCCTCCGCCAGGTCCTCGAGGTCCCAGTTCTGACCCTGCAGCATCCCCATGTCGCGGATCTGCAGCAGGTGCACGGCCAGGCAGTCCGACCAGTCCGGCTGGGTGGGGGGGAACGCCTCGTAGGCGTAGGTGTCGGTGAAGGCGCCCGCCACGTCGTGACGGTGCATCCACTCGACGGTGTGCACGCTGAGCCCGGGCAGCGAGTGGGCGTTGCCGACGGCGTAGCGCAGGCGGTCGCCCTCCCGGTAGTGGCGCATCATGCCCGTGCGCACCAGCACCACGTCGCCCGGCTCGGGGGTCACGCGGGCGAGCTCGCAGGCGGCGTCGAGGTCGGCTGCGGTGATCGCGTAGCCGGGGTCGACCTGGTCGATGCACTCCACGCCGAGCACGCGGGCCACGTCGAGGAGCAGGCCCCTGGTCACGATCTTCGGCAGGCGCTCCGCACCCAGGACCGAGGCGCCGTACTGGGCCGTGACCGCGCTCGTCGGGTACCCGTTGTAGAGCTTGCCGCCGTACGACACGTGGCAGAGCGCGTCCATGTGGGTGCCCGCGCAGGTGGACATGAAGACCACGTCGTCGGTGCCCTCCCAGATACCCGGTGCGAACTTGTCGCGCTCGTTGAGGGAGGTGACCGTCAGGATCGGGTTGTACCGCCGGGCCGGCTGGCCCACCTGGACCCCGTCGGCCTTCAGGTCGACGGCCAGTCCGATCCGTCGGCCGGAGCGGACCGACCCCACGCCGCGGCGCACCGCCTCCTCGTCGAGCAGGTTCCCGCACCCGAGCTGGTCGTCGTCACCCCAGCGGCCCCAGTTGGAGACCCGCTGCTCCAGCTCCACCAGTTCGGCCGGCAGCGACACGGTCCTGCCTCAGCCGTCGAGGGTGAGCACGCCGCGGGCCAGCTTGCCCTCGTGCAGCTCGCCCAGGGCGGTGTCGAACGCCTCGATCGGGTACGTGGCCGTGACGAGCTCGTCGAGCTTGAGACGGCCCGCCCGGTAGAGGTCGATCATCAACGGGATGTCGTGGGCGGGGCGGGCCGAGCCGTAGCGACAGCCCATGAGCGCCTTGTCGTTGTACATGGTGTTCACCACGAAGCTGGCCTCGGTCCCCATCCTCGGCACACCGAGCATCACGACCGACCCGCCGAAGTCCAGCAGGTCGGTGGCGGTGCGGATCAGCTGGGTGGAGCCGACGCACTCGAAGACCCAGTCCACACCGAAGGGGCTGATCTCCTTCACCGCCTCCACGAGGTCCACGTCCGGGCCGGCGGTGATGAAGTGGGTGGCGCCGAACTGGCGGGCCACGGCCTCCTTCGCCGGGTTGGTGTCGACCGCGATGATCGGCAGGGAGTCGCTGAGCGCCAGACCCTGGATGACGTTGAGGCCGATGCCGCCCACGCCGATCACCACTGCCGACTCGCCGTGGGTGACCCGGGCCCGGTTGAACACCGCGCCCACCCCGGTGAGGACGCCGCAGCCGATGAGACAGGCGCTGGTGAGGGGCACGTCGTCGGGGATCGGGATCGCCGAGGTGGCCTTGACCACGGTGGACTCCACGAACACCGAGGTGTTGGCGAACTGGAAGGCCTTCTCGCCGCCCACGGTGAAGGTACGCGAGAGCTTGCCGATGCTGGTCCGGCAGAAGGTGGGCTTGCCGCGGGCGCACGCGGCGCACGTGCCGCAGTTGCCGAGCGTGGTGAGCACCACGTGGTCGCCGGCCTTCACCGACGTCACGTCGTCGGCCACGGCCTCCACCACGCCGGCACCCTCGTGACCGAGCACGGCGGGCGTGGGGAACATGATCGTGCCGTCGAGCACCGACACGTCGGAGTGGCACAGCCCGGCCGCGGCCAGCCGCACCCGCACCTCACCGGCGCGGAGGTCGCGGACCTCCACGTCGTCGCGGAGTGCCGCCTCGTTGCCGTCCCAGACGATTCCCTTCACCGGCTGCCACCTTTCTCGACCGGGGGCCGAGACTAGAACAGGTTCCAGCCCCACGACCCCCGTTCTGTTCGTCGTCGACCACCCCTCGAGGGGGTGGACGACGAACAGAACGTGGGGTGGGCGGGGGCGTGGGGTGGGGGCAGTGGGGTGGCGGGGGCGGGTCAGCCGGCCAGAGCCGCCCGGCAGTCCCGCAGTTCCGACTGCACACGGTCGTACTGCTCGTCCATCTTCTGCTCCTGGTCCGTCAGGTGCGTGTCGAGCTGGGCCTCGGCACCGGACCCCGAGGGGCTCTCCATGTAGGCGTTGAAGTCGACGAACCAGTTGTCGACCTGGGTGATGTAGTCACCGGCGTCGGTGGCCGCGGTGACGCACACGTCCTTGGCCTTCGAGCCGGCCTGGGCCGAACTCAGGTCGTCCCGCGCCGACGACAGATCCTTCTTCACCGCGGTCAGGTCCTCCTGGAGCGCGGCCTTGTCGTCCTGCAGGGAGTTCCGCTGCGGCATGCCGGCCGCGTAGCCGATGCCGCCACCCACGAGGAGTGCCCCGACCACGGCCAGGGCGACCAGCCAGCCCCGACGACCGCGCGACGGGGTCGCGGGACCGGTGGGCTGACCGCCGGCAGGGGGCACCGGGGCCGCCACCATGGGGGGTGCGGCAGGCGGAACAGCGAGGGGTGCGGGTGGGGGTACGGGTGCCGCAGGTGTGGCACCGGCAGGGGGGACCGGTGGGGTCCCGGTGGGAGTGACGTCGCTCATGACTGCCTCCTCGGGTCGAGGTGTGCGGTCCCGGTCGGGTCTGCACACACCGCTCGTAGGTAGTTTCTCCCACAAGGACCGGCTGGTACAGGGGTCGGACGGCTCATCGACAGGAGTCGACGCGCACCAGACCACCCTGTCGCGCGACCGTTCGACCCGGACCGGCCTCCGCCCACCGCTGCAGGGTCGCGATCGCCTCCTCCGCGCCGGCGGGTGACAGCCGGAGGTCCATCCGCAGGCACCCGCCACCACCCGACGCGGCGAACCGCACCCATCGGTCACCGCGCCAGGCCGCGGCCGCCGACCTCGCCGATGCCGGCTCGACGGCACTGGTGAGCATCCCGAGCAGGCCCAGTTCGCCGAGGACCCCCTCGGCGAGCACCGGACCATCGGCCGGCGGGGCGGTCACCGCGGCCACGCCCTCGGGGGCGGGGGGGCCGTGCAGGACCTCCGCGGTCGTCAGATCGGTCCTCCGCTGGGCGGCGTCGAGCGCGCGGCGGCCACCCCGCGCCACCAGGCGGCTCACGAACGCGTCGCCGAGGGAGTAGAGGTCCTCGAGCCCCTCCCACATCTCGGGCGGCACGCCGGAGAGGTCGACCGACCGATCGGTCGCGGCCATCCCGGCCCGGGCCGCCGCTCGTTCCCTCACGTCCATCCCGCCGAGGTACTGCTCCATCACCCGGTCCGCGCTCCCCTCGGCCGTCGCCGAACGAGCGGTGGTGGCGTCGTCGTCGACGGGCTCGGCCCGACCATCGTGCTGGTCGTCGAGGGCGTGGGTGAGCTCGTGGGCCGCCACGACCCGCGCGGCCGGGGTGGAGGGATCGCCACCCACGAGGAGGTCGCCCGTGGCCGGGTCGTAGAAGCCGAGCACGTCGGACAGCGCACCGGCGCGGGACGCCGCGAGGAAGTCGGTGCCCGGAGGGAGCTGACCCGTGAGGACCAGCAACTCGCCGGCGGCCACCACCTCCGCCGCGTCGCGGTCGATCGTGGCGCCCAATGCGGCCAGGAACTCCGGTTCGGGCAGCACCCGTGCCCGGACCGGCCGCAGGAAGCGGAGACCACGGAGCTCCTCCACGCGGGTGGCCACGGACTCCAGCGCCTCGTCGGCCACCGGGTCGCCCGTGTCCACCACGCGGTCGGCCGGCGCCGGGGCGGTGGTGGGAACGGACGTGGTGGACGCCGACGAGGAACCGCCGGAGCCGCGCTCCGACCCACAGGCCGTGACACCGAGAGCGGCCACGGCCACGAACGCCACCCAGTTCCTTCTCACCGCAACGATACTACGCGCCCACGCCCCGCACCCCCACCCCCACGCGGCTCGTTCTGTTCGTCGTTCACCACCTCTGAGGGTGGTGAACGACGAACAGACGCAGTGGAGGCAGTGGCGTGGGTCGGAAACGAGCGGGGTTCAGGCCCGGTGCCGCCGGGCCACGAGCACCCCGCCGGCGGCCAGGGCACCGACCAGGGCCAGGCCGGCCGCCACCCACAGCGCCGTGGCGAGGACGCCGGAGCCGCCCTCGGCGGACACCGTCGGATCGACGGTCCCCGTGGTCAGGTCCACCGTCTCCCCGGCGACCAGTGCAGCGGAGCCGGCCGTGGCGCCGAGGGCACCGGCACCGGTGGCCGCACCCGACCGCACCCCGGAGTCGGTACCCGTCCGGCTGGCCGGGGGCACGGTCGGATCCGCCGGCCGCGGGGCGGGCGGCTGGGTGGCGGGTGGCTCGGGCGCCGGCGGCCGCGTGGTCCCGGGCTCGTCGACACCGGGGTCGAGGGCGAGGCCGTCACCGCCCACCACGTCCGCACCGGGACGCCCGGGGTCGGGGGGCGGCGTGGACACGGTGGTGGGGGGTGCGGCGGGCGGCCGGACGGTCACCCCACCCGGGTCCTTCGGCCGGGCCGACGCCGTCCCGGCGAAGGGGCCGGCGATGCCCAGCGCGACGGTGACGACCACCAGCAGGGCGGCGATCCGTCGGGGGGCGGGGGCGGTGCGGATGTTCATGTCGGACTCCCTGGTGCTCACGAGCGGCCCGGTGCCGCCGTACGGGTGTCCAGAGCACCGCCACCGCCGGTCCTGACGACTTTTCCGGAGAATTTCCGATTCCCCGGGGAATTTCCGACCATCTTCCGGAGGGAGGCCGACCACCCGCCGGAGGCCACCCGCCGGCCCGGCCATCAACACCGCCACCGCCCGTTCCGGGCCGAGGGCTCAGAGGATGATGGCGCAGGTCACCGGCGGACTCGTCGAGGTGTTGCCGGCCCGGTCGACCGCCACGGCGGTGATGCTGTAGCTCCGGGCCGTCGGGTCGTCGGGCTGGAACACCCCGGTCCAGGGCCCCCCACCCGTCATCGCTGCGGTCCGCACCACGTTGTTGGACGAGACCCACCGCAGCGTCACCCGGGCGACGCCGCCCGCGTCCTTCACCGCCGCCGAGAACGTCGCCACCCCGCAGCCGGGGGCGTCACCCGACAGCTTGACGACCGGGGGCGTGAGGTCCGGCGGGAGGGTCGTCCCGGTGGTGGGCGGCGCGGTGGTGGGAGCGGTCGGCGGCGGCGTCACCACCGTCGGGGGAACCGTCGGCGGGTTGACCGTCACCGTCGGACCGGGTGGCGCGGGCGCGGTGGCCGCAGGCGCTCCGGGCGCGGACGGCGCGACGCTCGTGGCCGGCGCACCGTCCGGCCCCGGCCCAGCCGGTGGGATGGTCGTGGGCATGGCCGCCGGGACCGACGTGGGGCCGGCCGGCGTGGGGGCGACCGATGTGGAGGTGGACCGCTCGGTCGACTCGGAGCGGACGTCTGCCGTGGCCCGCACGTCCCGCGGTGACCCACCGAGGAGCAGGAGGCCGGCCACCACGAGGAGCACGAGCACCGCAGCGGCGGCGGCGAGGGCCATCACACGACGGGAGACGCCGGGCCCGGGAGGGAAGCCGTCGCCCGGCCAGGGGCGACCACCGGCACCACCGAGTCGCGCACCGTCGAGCACCCGCTCGCGCAGCGCGACCGGGGCCGCGATCACCGGTGTCGCACCGGCCACGCCCTGGAACAGCATCGCGGGCACCAGCTTGCGCCGCCGCTCACAGGTCTCGCACCCGTCGACGTGCCGCGCCACCCGCTTGCGCCACAGCACCGAGAACGTGCCGTCCCACGACCGCAGCACGTCGGCCAGTTCCGTGCAGTCGGCCCGACCCTGCCGCGCCACGAGCAGGGCACCGACGGACCGTTCGAGGCGCTCCTTCATCCGGTGGCTCGCCTGGTAGGCGTTGGTGGCCGGGACCCCGAGCGCATCGGCGAGGTCGGCGCCGTCGAGACCCTGCAGCTGGAGCTCGAGCACCATGCGGTCGGCGTCGTCGAGGCCGGCCGCCGCCTCGCCCAGGACCGCGGCGAGATCGGAGGACTCCGCGGCTCGCTCCACCTCGTCGGCGGCGGTCGCCAGTTCGCCGGCGGCCACGTCACCGACCTCCGCCACGGGCACCGAGCGGGCCCGTCGGCCAGTTCGCAGGTACACCTGCCGGCGGGCGATGGCGAACAGCCACGCCTTCAGCCGGTCGGGGTCGCGGAGCTGCCCCAGCCGCTCGGCCGCCACGAGGAACACGTCCCCGCACACGTCCGCGGCGTCGTCCCGGTTCGACAGCATGTGCACGCACATCGTGTGGATCGGGTCGACGTACCGGTCGTAGATGGCCGCGAAGGCCTCCCGGTCCCCGGACCTGGCGGCCACCACCAGTTCCGCATCGCCCCGACCCCCGCCCCGGGGATCCATCCCTCCAGTGTGAACCGTGCCGGGCCGGTATGCACGCGGCGCCCGCGAGGGACGCGGCCGAGGGGCCGGACCCGATGGGTCCGGCCCCTCGCCGGTGGGGACGTGGCTGCGACCGCACGGGACGCTCACGCCGTCCGGGTCCGGCGCCGCGACCGGGACCCGATGACCATGGCGCCGGCGCCCAGCGCCAGGACGCCGGCGCCCACGAGGGCGAGCGTGAGGTTCGAGCCCGTGAACGCCAGGGCCTCCGCAGGCGCGGCGGCCGCTGCACCCCGCTCCTCGGTGGCGCCTCCGACCTCGGCCCCCGGCACGGTCGTGTCGGGCGTGGTGGTCTCGGGGGTGGTGGGCTCGGTCGTCGGGGTGCCCGGGTCCTGGGTCGGGGTGCCCGGGTCGGCGGGGCCGGTCGGCCCGGCCGGGTCACCCGGATCGAACACCGGGTCGTCGAGGAGTCCGGGGTCGACGATCTCGCCGAGCGGCGGGAGGGTCACCGGTGGCACCGTGGGCGGCACCGTGGGCGGCACCGTGGGCGGGACAGTGGGCGGGACGACCGGGTCGTCCTCCGGCAGGCTCACGGCGGGCGGGAGGTCCCCGACCGCACCCGCGCGGAGGGCGTCGGATCCGCAGACCGCCGGCACGGGGCAGTCCTTCACGGGGGCGGCACCGGCGAGGGCGGGGGCGACCGCACCGGCGACGGTGACGGTCGAGGCGAGCGCCAGTCCGGCGGCGAGGCGTCGGATCCCGCTCCGGCGGGTGGTGCGGGTGGCGGTGGTCGGGGTGCTGGTCATGGCGGAACTCCTGGTCTCCGTCGGCGACCCTTCGTCGCCGTTCGGGGTTCAGGAGCACCCGGGGACCCCGTCCTGACACTTTTCCGAGAACTTCCTCCTCCCCCTCCCCCCCCCACCCCCCCCTCACCCCGTTCT